>JAPPOT010000307.1:486-3382 GCA_028817855.1 Myxococcales bacterium | reverse complement strand
CTCCACGCCCAGGGCGCCGACGCCGATCAGCGCGAAGGGCGCGATGCTGCGGCCGGGCAACTGGCCGAGCACGTGGCCGCGGATGGCCCAGAGGCGGACACCATTTTCGTCCGGATCGGTCATCGCCCACATGCGTGCGCCCTCGAGCTCGAGCCCCAGGAACTCCAGCGGGTAGTAGCCGGCGCGCAGGCCGATATCGAACGCGGTGCCGATCTCCTCGTGCACGTCGCTCGCGAACCCGAGGTCCTTGTTGAAGAGCTCGTGGTCGGCGCTGGGGATGTAGAGGCCGAGGAAGCCGCCCAGCTCGAAGGTGTTGGCACGGGGGGGGTAGCGATCGATCCAGGCCTTGGCAGAGGCATCGCCCTCCGCTGCGGCGTTCGCGTCGGCCTCAACGCCGGTCTCCGTGCTGACCGATGCGCTGGCATCAAGGGACACCTGAGCAAGCGCCACGGACGGTAGCGCGAGCGTGCAGGACATCAGGGTCCAAGTTAAGAGTCTGTGCATTTCCCTCTCCGAGTTGGACGTGAAGCACCGAGCGGCGCCGTCAGAAGCGCCGGACGCGCGCCCGTGCACGCAGCAGAACCGGTAGACGCGGCGTGCGCGACCCCCTGGTTACTGCGCCTCCACGTGAGTGATCGGTTCACGATCGCCGCCAATATAGACCCCTTCAGCTCTGCTGCAAAGCAAGTGCAACGCCACGGGGCCAGATGGTAGGGCACGGTGCGACCTACCTGGTGGCCGCGGCGGCGCGCAGACCGCCGGTCACGCACAGTCCATAATTAAGGAGCAGGCCCCACACCCCGGCGCTGATCCCGAGGGGCGATCGCGTGCTCCACACCTCCACCATCACACCACCCCAGATGATCAGTGTGACCGCGGTGCCGGCGATCATCCCGAGCAGCACCGCGCGGGCGGGCAACGCGCGCCAGAAGAGGCCGAGGACGAAGACCGGGGAGATCTGCACCATGAACTCCAGCTTGAGCTTGATCAGCAGCCAGATGGAGCTCTCGGTCTTGAGCGAGGCGTAGGCGCTCAGTATCAAGACCAGCATCAGTCCCCAGCCGAAGCGCTTGCCCACCCGCAGGCACTGCTCCGGCGTGGCCTCCGGTCGCAGGTAGGCCTTGTAGATGTCCTTGGTGAACATCGATCCGAGCGACAGCAGGGCCGAGTCGGCGGTCGACATGATCGCGGCCAGCACGGCGGTGAGCACGACGATCACGAGCCACTTCACCAGCGCGCTCTCACCCAGGCTGGTCAGGACCAGCACGGTGATCTGATCCCCCTCGCCGGCGGCCAGGCCCGGGAAGCGACTCAGGCCCACGTAGCCGAGCAGGAAGGCCAACATCGTGGTGATCAGCGGCATGAAGGCCATCAGCGACAGGGAGCGCCGCAGGGTGGGCAGGTTGCGCGCCGCGAAGACGCGCTGGACCGCGTGGGGATAGACCGAGACACCGAAGGCGAGCAGCACCAGGGTGCTGACCCAGCTGCGCAACCCCTCGGCGTCGGGCAGGGCGAGCTTGGCCGGCGCGGTCTCGGCGATCGTGGCGGTGGCGGCGGCCAGCCCGCCGTCATTCGACAGCAGCATGTGGAGGATCGCGCCGCAGCCGAAGAACAGCAGGCTGCCCTGGATCACGTCGGTCCAGGCCACCGCGCGCATCCCGCCCAGCGATTCGTAGGCGAGCATCACCAGCACCAGGATCAGCACGCCGCCCATGAAGTCGAGCTCGCCCGGGGCCACGTCGGCGACCAGGCCGGAGAGCCCGACGCGCTCGGCGACCGACACCAGGGCCGAGGTCAGGCGTCCGGCGCTCAGGGCCTGGATGCCGCGTCCCATCGCGACCAGTTGCTCGAGGATGTAGTTGGCCAGCCCCCAGGACAGCAACACGACGGTGAGCACGCGCAGGGGGTGGGAGCCGAAGCGGTGATAGACGTAGTCCGCCGGCGTGATGTAGCCGAAGCGCCTGGCCAGCCGGTAGAGCCGCGGGGCGTAGGCCACCAGCACCACGATCGCCAGGATCATGAAGGTGACGCTGACGACGTAGCTGGCGCCGCGCGTGTAGGCCCGGCCGGCAAAGCCGATCAGCGTGTTGCCGCTGTACTGGGTGGCGAAGAAGGTCAGGAAGAGGACGACGAAGCCGAAGGAGGAGCCGCCCAGGTAGAAGTCGCGCAGGCTCCGCTCGCGGCTGCGCGCGCGGCCGAGCACGCCCAGGCCGAGCATCACGGCCAGGTAGGCGCCCACGAAGGCGAGCGCTTCGGCGCCGAGCTCCATGCGCCCCATCACTCTCCGTCGTCGCGCCAGTGGACCAGGGCGGCGTAAGCGGTGATCGCGCTGATCGCGGCCGAGCAGGCGATCGTGACCACGACCCAGGCCGGCAGCCCGAGCCACAGCGGGGCGTGGTCTCCCCAGTACCAGGGCACGCTCAGCGCGACCGCCAGCAGGACCGGCGGGATGAAGCCGCGGCGCAGGGCCGGCTCGCGGCTCGGGACGGCCTCGGCCCAGAAGCGCGCCTCGTCGCGCTCGCCCGCGTACTGGTCTGGCTCAGGTCCCGCCACGCGCGGGGGAGGCTAACCCGGATCTGCAGGATTTCGCAGAGGCGGAACTTGCCCTGCCCTCTCCGAGGCGGAGCCGATCGCAGCTCCCCAGGGGCAGGTTTGGGTGTGCGGGGCTACTGCGTCGCGCAGTCGAGCCGCCGGCGCACCACCTTGAGCAGGTTGCCTGCGGTGCCGGGGTTGCCGTCGATCCAGCCCACCATCACCTGGCCGTCGATCGAGACGGCGATGTTCGTGCGCCCGGTCGAGACGGTGGCCGGTGCGACGGGGAAGGAGACCAGTCGCCCCGCCATGTCGCGCGCGGTGTTGCCCTCGCGCGTGATGAAGACCAGACGGATCTCGGGGC
>JAPPOT010000307.1:0-476 GCA_028817855.1 Myxococcales bacterium | reverse complement strand
CTCTCGCGCTCGATCGACGGCAGCTCGCGGTCGGCCACGGCGAAGCCGGTGCCGAGGGCCGCGATCGAGGCGTCCTGGGCTTGGCGCGGCGAGGAGATCAGCACGCGCTCGTCGGCCACCGGGTCGCCCGACTGGTCCAGGCGGAAGTAGCGGACCTGTGGGATGCCGTCGATCACGATCGAGTAGACGATCCCGCCGCCGTCCGCGCGGTTGGCGATCGAGACCGAGGAGGCGGCGCCGACGCGCTCGGTGAGCTTGATCGGCTCGCCGCGCGATTGGCCGTTTTCGGTCAGCGGCTGGAGCCAGACGCCGGCGTCGTCGAGCGGGCCGACCCAGGCGACCGCGGCGGCGAAGCCATCCGCCACCTGGGAGACCGCCAGGGCCTGGGGGGCGATCGCCATCCCCATCGGCACGATCGGGTAGGTCTCGGCCTCCGGGTCGTCCAGGTAGCGGCCCATGATGCCGTAGCGGTCGTC
>JAPPOT010000137.1 GCA_028817855.1 Myxococcales bacterium | reverse complement strand
CCTGCCGTTGGGCTGGCCCACGGCGCCGCATGTTCCGAGCCGGCTGCCGAAGCCCAGCCTCCGGCGCGTTCACGCAGCTCGACCACCGACCACTACGGCGTTTTCCACCTTTGATTGTCCTCGGAGCTCACCGGCAGCGATGCGCCGCTCCACCTCGAGCAGGCGTCCCCGCAAGCGGTCGGCGGGCACCGGTCGCGGACGCGCCTCCCAAGCCCGTCGCCGCGCCTGCCGCAGCCGCGCGAGGCGAGCCTTCTGGCGGCGGCTGCGCTCCGCGTCGGCGCGTGCGATGGCAGCGGGGCTGCCGAGGTTCTGCAGCGTGAACGGGTACCGCACCACCGCAATGCCCCCACCTTCGGGCGCCGGGAAGGTCCAGCCTCGGATCCTCTTGACGATGCAGCGCTCGACCCATGCGTCGTTCAACGTAGAAGCGGCGATCGCCGCGGCTTGCACCCTCCCGCGCGGATCGATGACAAACTTCGCCTCGACCCGGCCCTCCAGCGCCCCACGCCCCTCGAGCCTCTGCTCGTAGCAGAAGCGCACCTCGTTGGCGTGGCGCCGGAAGATACGCCGCACGCTCTCCTTCGACAGCCCCCCCCCGCACGTCCACCTTGCCGAAGCGAACTCGCGGGATTTTCCGGCTGCGGCCGCGGAAGCCGCCGGCGCCGCGGCCGTAGCCGGTGCCCCCAACGATGTCCAGGCCGATGTTGCCGTCGCCGCTATGCCCGCTGCCGCGCAAGGCGAGCCCGCCGAAACCGAAGTCTCCGCCGATCTGGTCACCCATCAGCGCGCCCAGGCTGGACATTGGATCGTTGGGGGGCGCCGCGCTCACCCCGTGGGCAGTACGCGGGAGCTGGCCGTCGACGCCAACGCTAGCGATGGTGCCTGCCGACCGGTCCTGGAGCTGCGGCTCCCGTACCTGTTGTGCCCGCGCAGCTGCTTCGGGACTCGCGCCCAGGATCGGCGCAGGTCGCGCGCCATCGCCATCTTCAGACGGCTCGGCTTGGCCTTCGCCTGTCTCTCGCTCGCGCAGGAAGGGCTCGTGGAAGAGCGTGTCCTGCACGGTCTGCTGGCGCCGCGCGCCCGCCAGTTGGCCGTTGTCCACGACCAGCACGTCCGCCAGAGCGGTGCGGTCGATTCCGTGCCGGCGGTAGTCCGCCTCGGTTTCCAGCACCACCAGCGCGGTGTGATCGCTGAGCACGCGCTGCTCGCGGCTGAGTTCGACGATCCTGGCGCGCACGCGGTCCGCATCGCCGCCGCCGTCAGCACTCTCGAGCTTGCGCTGCAGGTATTCGATCTTCCTACGCGCCCACTCGCGCCGGAGCAGAGCGCCCGCCCGCGTCGGCGCCTCGCGTACCGCCACCTCGCGGCCGCCCAGGCGCAGCGACAGCGACGCGCGCTCGGGAAGCTGTACGAAGACCGGATAGCGCCGGCCAGGCTCGACGCCCGTCAGGCGGGCGGGGTAGGCCCAGGCCGCATTCGGCACGTGCAGGTCGACCTGCGCCAGCGTCCTCGCAGTCAGCCTCCGCAGCGCGGTATCGCGTGCGTCGTTGGTCACCACGACACCCGCTTCCGGCAAGCCGGCCGTGACCAGAGCCTCGAGTCGCGGGCGATCCAACACGCCCGCCGGGCTGACAACGTCCAGCCGGCGCACACCATGGTGTTCCAGCGAGCGCACCGCTGCCTGCAATGCGATGGCTTCGTCCGGGCCAGCCGTCACCACACCGTCGGTGAACAACCAGACGCGGTCGCCCAGCTCGGGCAGCTCCGCGACGCTGGTCAACGCGCGCTGCAGATCGGTTGCGCCCAGCGCTCCGCGCTCCACCAGCAACGTGTGTAGCTCCTGGCCGAGCCGGTCGGAGCGCGTCTGCAGCAGTGGGATGGCTTCCTGGTCGAAGACCGCAAGCTGGATCGGTACCGGTGCGCCTTGCTGGGCGGCCAGGTCCTCGGTCAACTCGCGCAGGCGCCGTGCATAGGTCTCGAGGATGTCCGCGCTCGAAGCACTCGTGTCGAGCAGCACTGTGAGCCGCTGGACCTCACTCGTCTCGAGCGTCGACAGGGGCGTCACGTGAACCAGCGCGAGCTCGCCGTCGCGCAGCGCTGCGTTTGCGGGCTGTGGACCGACCGGCGCGATCAAGTCCCCCGGGGGCCGCCAGTCAGTGCGCGTGAAGACCTCGCGCCCCTGCGCCCAGTCAACCTCCACGCGCACATCCCGGATCGACGGAAGGCCGTACAGATGCAGACGGTACGACTCGCGGGCATCGTCCAGCACCTGCGAGTAGGAGACGATCAGGCGTTTTGTTGCATTCGCCTCGATGGGAAAGACACGCACACGGTGCTCGTTGCCGGCATCGCGCTCGAGCAGCGCCGGATCGCGGCGCCGGTGCAGCGCTTCCTCGTACGCAACGCGCGCCTTCTG
The DNA here is from genome assembly GCA_028817855.1 of Myxococcales bacterium. Lineage (GTDB taxonomy): Bacteria > Myxococcota_A > Polyangia > Polyangiales > JAFGIB01 > JAOUOP01. The sequence goes on along the minus strand of JAPPOT010000137.1, from coordinate 969 downwards.
CCGCTCGACCACTTCACCCTCCTGATAGGTCTCACCGATCTGCAGTGCGAGCCGCGAGATGGCGGGGTTCCGTCGCAAACATTCGGCACGATCAACGGAGCCAACAGGCCGGCGCCAGGCTGATCGACTACGCGGCCAACGCATGGAACTGCTCGGCATCGGAAGCGCCCGCCAGCGGGCGCACCTGTCCCTTCCGGATCATGTGAACGAGCTCGATCCCAGCGAGGGTCGCCCTGGCGGTCCGGAGGGCCTTGAAGCCGAGCGTGGCTCGGACTCGCTGCTTCACGAATCGATGGTCCTGCTCAACGAGGTTGTTCAGGTACCTGGACTGCCTGATCGCGATCCGCGTGCCGGTCTCCTCGCTGTAGGCCGCGATGCCTGCCGCATTGGCCCCGCTCTTGTCGATGTTGATCTTCGCTGGCAGCCCAGCGTGCTCGACCGCGCGGCGCAGAAATCGCAGCGCGGCGTCGCGGTCACGGGATGCGGTCAGCAGGAACTCCACGGTGCGCCCCCGCGCGTCGACGGCTCGGTACAGGTACTTCCACTGGCCGCGGACCTTGATGTACGTTTCGTCGAGGCGCCAGCTTCTGCAGACGGGCGTTCTGTGTCGGCGAGCTCGGAGCGCCAGCATCGGGGCGAACTTGACGACCCAGCGGTGGATGGTCGCGTGATCGACGCGGACGCCGCGCTCGGCCATCATCTCCTCGAGGTCGCGGTAGCTCAGCTTGTAGCGCAAATACCACCGAACGCAGGTCAGGATGACGGCCGGGGGAAATTGACATCCCTTAAACATGCGACGACCGTATCACCCCCTGGCTTCTTTGCGACAGAACCACCCGAAGGGGCGCTGGCGGATCACAGCGCGAGATCGCGTGGCGCTGGTCGTCGCCGCTGCGTTCGCGAAGCACTGGCGCGACGAACGCCGGCGTGAGAAGCCACCCCCGCTGCGGCGCTGGCATCGGAAAGGGT
>JAPPOT010000779.1 GCA_028817855.1 Myxococcales bacterium | reverse complement strand
ACCCTCGACACCCCGCACCGCGCCCCGCAGCCGAACAGCCCAGCACCACCATTCCACTAGACCAGTCCACGGGTCACGTTTGCGGGCACGAACCGAGTTTGTCAGGCTACCGGCCGTGGCTTGGGCGTTGGATCTGGGCACGACCAATACGGGGCTTGCGCGCTGGGAGGACGCGGAGGCACGCCCGCGCCTGGTCGAGCTCGAACGGATCTGCCGACTGCCCGGCGAGCAGGATTACCTGCACGCGCCGCGGCTGGTCCCGTCGGCGACGCACATCCTGGGCGAGGCGGACCTCGCACGGCGCCTGCACCGGCTGCCTTTCTTCCGCAACAGTCTGACGCTCGGGCGCTATGCCCGCATCGGACGCGAGGCGATCGAGGCAAGCGAGGGGCATGACCACCCGCACTTCGTCCCCCACTTCAAGGGGCACCTGGCCCGCTCGCCGATTCGACCCATCGCGCGCTGCCCCGAGCGCGCCTACGCGGCGCGCGACGTGGCCTGGATGTTCCTGCGTGAGCTCTTCGGCGAGGTGAAGCGGCAGACCGGCGAGCGCCTGCGCGAGCTGGTGGTCACCGTGCCCGTGGACTCCTACGAGGTCTACCGCACCGAGCTGCGCAACCTGCTGGAGCGCCTCGGCGTCGAGCGCGTGCGCTTCGTGGACGAGCCGGTCGCCGCGGCTTTCGGGTATGGCATCGGTCTGAGCCACCAGCGGGTCTCGTTGGTCGTCGACTTTGGGGGCGGTACGCTGGACATGGCGCTGGTGCGCTTCGAGGCGGGCGAGGCGGTGAAGGGGCAGTGCACGGTGCTGGCCAAGGCCGGGCGCGCCGTGGGCGGCAACCTGGTGGACCGCTGGCTGCTGGAGGCCCTGTGCGAGCGCGCAGGCATTGCGCTGGCCGCCCAGGAGCAGCGCGCCCGCGATGACCACGACGCGTGGCTGCCGCTGATGCTGGCCGAAGCGCGACGGGTGAAGGAGGCGGTCTTCTTCGAGCGCAGCGCGAGCTTCAACATCGTGCCGCCGGATGAGCGCTGGGAATTCGATGCGCGGCTGGCCGGACGCGAGCCCGAGAGCACCGTGGAGCTTTCCAAGGCGCAGCTGCACACGCTGCTCGAGGAGCGCGGACTCTACACGGCGCTCTCGGAGTGCCTGCTCGAGCTGGACCAGGCCGCCCACCAGCGCGACTGCTCCTTCGCGGACGTGCAGGATGTGCTGATGGTGGGCGGCTCGACCCTGCTGCCGGGCGTCTTCCCACTCTTCGAGGAGCGCTTCGGCCGCGACCGCGTGCGCGCGTGGCAGCCCTTCGAGGCGGTGGCCTACGGGGCCGCGGCGCTGGCTGCCGATCGCATCACCGGCAGCGATCACATCGTCCACGACTACGCCATCCGGACGCGCGACGCGGCCAACGGGGAGCACCGCTACAATGTGGTGGTTCCGCGAGGCACGCGCTTTCCGACGGCGGAGCCGCTCTGGAAGCGTCAGCTCGTCCCGACCTGCGCGCGCGGAGAAGCGGAGAGCTACTTCAAGCTGGTCGTGTGCGAGATCGGCCGCGCCCATGACGAGGACCCACTCTTTGCCTGGGACGAGCGCGGCAAGCTGCACAGGCTCGGCGGCGACCACGGCAGCGACGCGCTCGTGGTGCCACTCAACGCGGACAACCCCACCCTCGGCACGCTCGCGCCGCCGCACCAGCCCGGCGACACGAGCCCGCGGCTGGAAGTCTCCTTCGGCATCAACGCCGATCGCTGGCTCACCGCCAACGTCTACGACCTGCAGACCAAGCGCTTCCTGATGGAAGGCGAGACCGTGGTGCGGCTGCTGTGAGCTGGGTGATGGCCGCGCTGGTGGCGGTTTCTGCCCTGGCCCTCGCAGCCCTGCGACAAGAGCGGGACGCTACGCGAAGCTGGGCCGACGCGGCGGACGAGCTGGAATTTCGGTGGACGCGCAACAAGCATGGGCTCCGGATGCGCGGCTCCGTAAAGGGTGCGAGCGTGAGCGTGACGGCGATGCCTCGTGATCAGACATCGGAGCACGGGCCCGTGCGCGTCGCCTTCACTCCCGAGTCCCCACTACATCAGGAAGCGAAGGTCGCACGCGGGGACCAGCTACGCCTTCCGTGGCTCGAAGACGTGGAGATCGGCGACGAGGAGCTGGACGGGCCTTTCTTCCTGGATGGACCCCCGGACCTGCTGGCGGCGATGCTCAATGCCGAGGCCCGGGAGGTGCTGGAGCAGCTACGCTTTGCCTCCTCGGTGGTCGTCGCACACGGTGCCATCGACAGCGAATTTCACTTCAGGGCCACGCGCGAGCGACTGATCGAAGCCGTACGGTGCGGAGAGGCGCTCTTTCGCGAGGTCTTCTGGCGCTCCCGCAACGTGCCCGAGCGGCTCTACTGCAACGCCAAAGATGACCCCCATCCGGACGTGCGTCGCACCAACCTGCGACAGCTCCTGCTGCATCACGGTGACACGGACTACGGCGAGCGCGGCGCGCGACTCGCGCTCGAAGGCGATGACGCGGATTTGCGCGTGCTCGGAGCCTCCGCGCTGGGCCCCGAAGGTATGCCTCTGCTGGGCGCGATGGTGCGCAACCCCACGATGCCCGTCGAAGCTCGGCTCGACGCGCTCGAGCGGGGAATGGGCCGCGGCGACTTCGATGCGCAGCTGGAACGGTCGCTGCACGAGTGTGAGGGCGAGGTGCTGTCTGCGGTGGTCGAGCTCGTGGCCACGACGCGCTCGCCTGAGCTGCGGCGCCGTCTGTTTGAACGCGCTGCCGGCGTGTCGGGTGTCGGCGCCATCGGCTTTTGCCGGGCTTTCGGACACCTGGCGGACACGCGCGCGGAGCCGCACCTTCTGCGCTGGCTCGAGGACGCCAATACCGAGGTCCAGGCCGAGGCGGCCGCCGCCCTGGCCCACGCCGGCACCACGCGCGCCGTGCAACCCCTGCTCGAGCGCACGAGCGGCCTGCTGCGCACGCCCCAGCTCAAGTCGGCGGCGCGCCACGCCGTGCAGATGATCCAGGCCCGGGTGCAGCACACGGACGTGGGCGACCTTTCCCTCGCCACTGCCGACGATGGGAGCGGTGAGCTTTCGCTGGCGACCCCCGCAGGAGAGCTGACCCTCGCAGACCGGGGCGATTCATGATCGCAGAGCTGCTGGTGCTCGGCCTGCTCGCCTACGCCACCTACAGGTTCGTGCGGGGTGGAGGGAGCACCGGCGTGACTGCATGGCAGCAGGCGGCCACGGCGCTCGACATGGATCTGACCTTCGACTCCAGGCGCGCCACCTTGCGCGGGAGATTCGAGGTTTCCCGTGTGGAGGCCACTACCTACCATGGCAGAGAACGGAAGAAAGGAGGCGTGAGCATCACCGTCAACCGAGAGGACAGCAATCACAGCGA
>JAPPOT010000584.1 GCA_028817855.1 Myxococcales bacterium | reverse complement strand
CCCCCCCTCCCGATTTTTTTTTACTGAGAGGTCGACGACGCCGATCGCCCGCTCTCTGTTGCTGTCGAGCCTCATTGGGTCTTCAGCCACTTCTTCCTGGACCCGGACGACGACGGCGACGGCCTCCCCACCGCTGACGAGCTCGACGAGCAGGGCGACCCGATCGACACCGATGGCGACGGCACGCCCAACCACCTCGACGTGGACGACGACGGCGATGGTCGGGACACCGCAGACGAGCTGGCCGACGCCGAGGAGTTTGGCGAGGAGGACGCCGACGGCGACGGGACGCCGAACTGGCTCGATGTGGACGCCGACGGTGACGGCGTGACCGACGCTGCAGAGAACGACGCCGCAGGCGATGTCGACGAGGACGGCATCCCGGACTATCTCGATCCCTTCGTCGCGCCGGAGGACACAGACGGCGACGGCATTCCGGATTGGGTCGAGTGTGGCGAGCAGGATCCCTGCCTCGACACGGACGGCGACGGCATCCCCAACCACGAGGACGAGGACGACGACGGGGACGGCATCCCGACCGCGGACGAGCGTCCCGACAGCGAGGACCAGGACAGCGACGACGACGGCCGGCCCAACCACCTGGACGCGGACGACGACGACGACGGCGTGCCCACCGCCCAGGAGCGCGAGGACGGCGAGGACCTCGACACGGACGGGGACGGCACACCCGACCACCTCGACACCGACGACGATGACGACGGCATCCCGACCGCCGAGGAGGTCGCGCACGCCGAGGAGTTCGGCGACGACATCGACGGCGATGGCATCCCCAACCGTCTGGATCGGGACGCCGACAACGCCGGCATCGTCGACGGTCTGGAGGAGCCCGACCCCGACGGCCGCCCCGACTACCTCGAGCCCGGCGGCTTCGCAGGCGGTGCGCTGTGCGCGGTGGATGCGCCCGGCAGGCAGCGCGGCAACCCCGCCTGCCTGCTCCTGCTGGGCCTGGCCGCTCTCATGCTCCGCCGACGCCGCACCTAGCGCGGCGCGCTCTCCATGCCCGAGACGTCCGGCCGAGGCACCTCGCCGGGCTGTCTCTGGCTCGGTGTGCCCCAGTGCCTGATCTCGGCGACGAGCGCCGAGCTGGAGTCGGGGGCGCGGCGCCTACCAGCGCTGCAGGATCTCCCACCGGGGGTCATGGGAGGTCTCGACCTCCATGTCGTACTCGCCGTGGTCCCGGCACCAGGCGTCGACGATGCCCGGCGCCGGCCCGGTCGTGCTCGCGTGCAGGTAGATGGTTCGAAAGCCGAGACCCGTCTCGTGGGCGACGAAGACGGCGTTGGGGCCGAGGCGTTGGCACAGCTCGTCCTCGTGCTCGTTGAGGATGTCGGACTCCGTGGCGTCGGTGAGTCCGTCGTCGCGGGGTGGCAGGGGAATCCGGATCGTCACCAGCGAGTCCAGCAGCAGATGGTCCACACGCTTGAGCATCACGTTGACGACGCTGAACACCTTGCGACCGTCCTCGGTCGTGCCCTCGAAGAGGGTGTGGGCATCCGGTTCGGCGGCCAGCTCCTCGATGATCCCGGGGAGCTCCGCCAGCCCAATCGCCCCCTCCGGCTCCTCGGTTGCCGTGTCGATGCTGCCGATCCAGCGTTCCACGTCGTCCTCGCCCAAGGCGGTGTCGAGCATCAGGAACGCGCCGAACGTGCGAGTGCCTTCCGCTGCATCCGCGAATGCCGGGTGATGGACCACGACGTTGGCCCGGGCGCGGGCCGCGTCCTTGTCGACTCCGATGCGTAGGCTCTCGGCGTCGAGCTCGATGTCCTCCAGTCCGATGCGGAAGCCGCTGACCGAGCCCCCAGGCTTTGCCGCGTGGTACTCCCACGTCGCGTCCCGCGCCGGCGCGCCCATCAGCCAGCGCTCGGCCTCGATCCGCAGCTCGATGTCGCCCTCGCACGACACGCAGAAGTAGTGCTCGGAGTCGCGCCCCGCTCCGAACTCCCAGGCCAGCTTCGGGTGCACACGATGCACCTGCTCCGAGATGCGTTCGGTCCACTTGGACAGCGTCCCATCGGCGATCGCCTCCGCCAGCGCATCCTTATTCGCTGCCCAGACGACCAAAGCCTAAGATCGATGCGCCGCCTGTCAAGGCGCCCGTCGCGTGACCCTTTGCTCAAGCGCGTACCTCCACGCGGAAGCCGTCGCGTTCGGCGAGCTTCACGCGGTCGGGGAGGAACGCCTCGATGACTTCGATGTTGGTGCGCGTGTGCAGGCTCGGCTCCACCGTGCGGTACTCGCCACCGCCGCCCAGCGCGAGCGGGATCAGCAGCTGGTCGGCCAGGTGCTCGCCGACCGGTGCGTCGGCGGCCAGGTACTTGCGGACCTCGCCCGCGAGGCGGTGGGCGACCTTCTCGGCCTTCACGCCGCGCTCCCCGAAGCCGGTGAAGGTCTCGGTCAGCTGGGGCGTGCGCACGGTGACGACCGCCACGTTGCCCGGGCCGGCGCTCTCGACCACGGCGGTGTCGGCCTCGATCGGCAGATCGGCCAGCGCCCCGGCGAGCGCCTTCATCTCGCGCGTGGCCACGTGCTCGCGGATCTGGGAGACGCGGGCCTCGATGCCCACCTGCTCGACGTCGCCGCGCTCGAGCAGCGAGAGGCCGGACAGGGGCTGGCCGCCCGTCAGGTCCACGACGAAGCGTCCGCCGCCGGCCGGGTAGAAGCCGGGGCGCTTCAGCTCCGCGGTCACGCTCGCGCCCATGCGCTGCAGCAGCGGCAGGAAGGTGCGCGCGATGAAGTCGAAGGGCGGCGCCATCGGGTTGTGGGTCCCGCCCTCGAAGACGATGCGCGAGCGGCCCGCCGCCAGCAGCAGCGGCGGCAGCACCGTCTGGAAGACCAGCGTGGTGCTGCCCGCCGTGCCGACCGCGAAGTGGTAGTCGCCGTGCTGCACCTCGCCCGGCTCGAAAGTGAGCTCGCGCGAGCCGAGGGCGTCGCCGTGCATGCGGGCGCCGCAGACCTCGGCGATCGCGCGCACGGCGGTCAGGTGCTGGCGCAGCAGTCCCGGACGCGAGCGCCGTGCGCGGATCGACTCGACCCGAAACGGCGTACCCGTCACCGCCGACAACGCCAGCGAGCTGCGCAGCACCTGCCCGCCGCCCTCACCCATCGCTCCATCGATTACCAACACGACTTCATCCCTTGACGCACACCACCTGCTTCAGCGTGTGCACGACCTCGACCAGGTCGTCCTGCGCCTCCATCACCTTGTCGATGTCCTTGTAGGCGGCGGGCGTCTCGTCGATCACGTTCTTGTCCTTGCGGCACTCCACGCCCGCGGTCGCCTCGCGGTGGTCGTCGAGCGTGAACTGCTTCTTGGCCTGGGTGCGCGACATCACGCGGCCCGCGCCGTGGCTGCAGCTGCAGAAGCTGTCCGGGTTGCCCTTGCCGCGCACGATGTACGAGCGCGCGCCCATGCTGCCCGGGATGATGCCCAGCTCGTCCTTGCCGGCGCGCACCGCGCCCTTGCGGGTCACGAAGACGCTCTTGCCGTAGTGGAACTCCTGGGACACGTAGTTGTGGTGGCAGTTCACGGCCTCCTTGGCCGTCTGGAAGCTGCGGATGCCCTTCATCTTGCGCACCGCGTCCAGCACCGCCTTCATCATCAGCTCGCGGTTGTGGCGCGCGAAGCTCTGGGCCCACTGCACAGCCTCGACGTAGTCGTCGAAGTGCTCGCTGCCCTCCTTGAAGTAGGCCAGGTTCACGTCCGGCAGGTTGTGGATGTGCCGGCTCATGTCCTTCTTGGCGAGCGCGATGAAGTGGCTGCCGATGCGGTTGCCGACGCCCCGCGAGCCGCTGTGCAGCATGAACCAGACGCGGTCCGCCTCGTCGAGGCAGACCTCGATGAAGTGGTTGCCGGTCCCGAGCGTGCCCAGGTGCACCACGTGGTTGCTCTTCTCGATGCCCGGGTGCTTGTCGATGACGCGCTTGAAGCCGGCCTCGAGCTCGCGCCAGACGGCGCCGACCCGGTGCGGGATCGCCTCCCAGGAGCCCTTGTCACCGCGGCCGCCGTGGCGCCCGCGCCCGTGGGGCACCGCGCGCTCGATCGTGCTGCGCATCGGTCCCAGGTTGTCCGGCAGGTCGCTCGCCGTCAGCGTGGTCTCGACCGCCATCATGCCGCAGCCGATGTCCACGCCGACCGCGGCCGGGAGCACCGCGCCCAGCGGCGGGATCACGCTGCCGACGGTCGCGCCGATGCCGAGATGCACGTCCGGCATCGCGGCCACCCACTTGTGGACGATCGGCATCCTCGCGATGTTCGACAGCTGCTGCATGGCCTTGGGCTCGACCGGCACGCCGCGCGTCCACGTCTTGATCGGGACGCCGCCGTGGGGCTGATGCAGCGCGTAGGTGGGCATGGTGGTCATTCTAGTCGCTCCGTCTCTTTCGCCCCCCGGATAGAGCAGGCTTCGTGCCAGCTCGCGCGGAGGCCCGGGCACCAGCAATTTCGGGGACTTGAGTGCCTTGCGCGTGTTCACTTTGATGAATCGTGATAGGATCTTATCCAGAGGGATAGGATATGAAGACCGTCGTCATCGGCATGCTCGGCATCACGCTCGACGCCATGAAGAAGCGCGGGGACCGCTGGCAGCAGTGGCGCCCCACCGTCGACGTCTGCCGCCAGGAGGACCTGGTGGTGGACCGCTTCGAGCTGATCTTCCAGCCGCGCTTCAAGACCCTCGCCGGGCAGATCACGCGCGACATCGAATCGGTCTCCCCGGAGACCGACGTGCGCGCTCAGCACGTCGAGCTCGAGGACCCCTGGGACTTCGAGGAGGTCTACGGCGCGCTCCACGACTTCGCAAGCAACTACAACTTCAAGCCGGAGCGCGAGCAGTACCTGGTGCACATCACCACCGGCACGCACGTCGCGCAGATCTGCCAGTTCCTGCTGACCGAGTCGCGCCACATCCCCGGGCGACTGCTGCAGACCAGCCCGCCCAAGAAGAAGGGGCGTCCCGGCTCCTACAGCATCATCGATCTGGACCTCTCCAAGTACGACCGCATCGCCTCGCGCTTCCGGCTCGAGCAGCGCGAGAGCCGCGACTTCCTCAAGTCCGGCATCGCCACCCGCAACGCCGCCTTCAACAAGCTGATCGAGCGCATCGAGCAGGTGGCGATCGCGAGCAAGGCGCCGCTCTTGCTGATGGGGCCGACCGGGGCGGGCAAGTCCCAGCTGGCGCGCCGCATCTTCGAGCTCAAGACCCTGCGCAAGCAGATCAGTGGGCGCTTCGTGGAGGTCAACTGCGCCACCATCCGCGGCGACGGCGCGATGAGCGCGCTCTTCGGCCACAAGAAGGGCGCTTTCACCGGCGCCGCCGGCCCGCGCGATGGTCTGCTGCGCGAGGCCAACGGCGGCATCCTCTTCCTCGACGAGATCGGCGAGCTGGGCCTGGAGGAGCAGGCCATGCTGCTGCGTGCGGTCGAGGAGGGGCGCTTTCTACCGGTGGGCTCCGACCGCGAGGTGGAGAGCGACTTCCAGCTGCTCAGCGGCACCAACCGGGACCTGCACGAAGCGGTCGCCAAGGGCACCTTCCGCGACGACCTGCTGGCGCGCATCAACCTCTGGACCTTCCAGCTTCCCGCCCTGCGTGATCGCACCGAGGACATGGAGCCGAACCTCGACTACGAGCTCGCTCGCTGGACCGAGACCCAGGGCGAGCGCGTCACCTTCAGCAAGGAGGCGCGCAAGCTCTTCCTCGACTTCGCGGTCTCCCCGGCGGCGGTCTGGGCCGGCAACTTCCGCGACTTCAGCGCGGCGCTGCAGCGCATGGCGACGCTGGCCGAGGGGGGACGCATCACCGTGCCGATCGCGCGCGAGGAGCTGGAGCGCCTGCGCGCCTCCTGGCAGCGCCCGGGCACTGCCGGCGGCGAGGAGATCCTGGCGCGCTTCCTGGACGAGTCCGTGGTCGCTTCCCTCGACCTCTTCGATCGGGTGCAGCTGGCGGAGGTGCTGCGCGTGTGCAGCACGGCCAAGTCCCTGTCGGACGCGGGCCGCACGCTCTTCGCCGAGTCGCGCAAGCGCCGCACCACCACCAACGACGCCGACCGCGTGCGCAAGTACCTCGCACGCTTCGACCTGGCCTGGTCCGACTTCCAGCGTTGAGCGCCTGGCACATCGCTTGCTTCGTGCCGCACCCATGTCCGACGCAGAGCCCACACTGATCTTCGAGACCGTGCACGGCAGCCGTGCCTACGGGCTGGCGCGCGCGGGCTCGGACACCGACCTCAAGGGAGTCATCGTGGGACCGGCGGCCTGGTACCACGGCTTCATCGCGGCACCCGAGCAGCTCGAGCTGTCGCCCGATCACGTGCGCTTCGAGCTCCGTAAGCTCATGCGCCTGGCGGCGGCCGCGAACCCGACGGTGCTCGAGGTGCTCTTCACGGAGGCCGAGGATCACCGCACCGTCACCGTGGCCGGGCAGCGCCTGCTCGATGCGCGCGAGCGCTTCCTGAGCCGACGGGTGGCGGACACCTTCACGGGGTACGCGAGCGGGCAGCTGCGCCGCATCCGCGGTCACCGCCAGCGATTGCAGGCCGAGGGTGCGGTGCCGGCGACGCGCAACCGGGCGCGCGCCGAGCTGGAAACGCGGCATGGCTACGACACCAAGCACGCCATGCACCTGCTGCGGCTGCAGCGCATGGCGGTCGAGATCCTGGAGCACGGCGAGGTCCGCGTGCGCCGTCCGGACCGCGAGGAACTGCTGGCCGTGCTCGACGGGGCCCTCTCCTTCGACGCCCTCGTCGAGGAGTCCGCGGCGCTGGCCACCGCTGCCCAGGCCCATCGCGCGAGCTCGCCCCTGCCGGAGCAGGCGGACGAGCAGGCGCTCAATCGGCTGTGCGCCGAGATCATCGAGGAGGTGCTCCATGCTCGATCCTGACCTGACAAAAGGGCGACGCTTCGTCGACGCGCACGCGCCCCCCGGGCGTCTTCTGCTGTGCGGCGTGACCGGCAGCCACTTCTACGGCTTCCCGTCGCCCGACAGCGACCTCGACCTCAAGGGCATCCACCTGGCACCGACCGCGGAGCTGCTCGGGCTGGGCGCGCCGCAGGAGACCTTCGATCGCTTGCTGGTCTTCGAGGGGCTGGAGTGCGACTACACCAGCCACGAGGCGCGCAAGGCCCTGTCGCTGCTGCTGCGCGGCAACGGCAACATGCTCGAGCGCATCCTCTCGCCGATCCAGCTGCAGGCGACCGAGGAGCTGCGCGCCCTGCAGGCACTGGCGCGCGCGACCATCTCGAAGCGCTTCGCATCCCATTACCGCGGCTTCTTCCAGGGCATGTGCCGCGAGCACGATCGCAGCGAGGCGCCGCGCGCCAAGACACTGCTCTACGCCTACCGCGTGGCGCTCACCGGCGTGCACCTGCTGCGCACGGGCGAGCTGGTCGGCGACGTGAACGAGACGGCGCCCCGCTACGGCTTCGAGGCCGCCCTCGAGCTGGTCGCGCGCAAGCGCGACGGCGAGGAGCGCGTGGTGCTGACCGCCGCCGAGGACGCGACCCATCGCGGCGCCTGGCCCGCGCTCGAGGCGGCGCTCGCCAGCGCGCTCGAGGAGAGCACGCTGCCCGACGCGCCCGACAACGCAGCGGAGCCCGACGCCTTCCTGGTCGAGCTCCGCCGCGGCGCCATCGAGCACTAGCAGGCCGGTGAAGAAGTCATTCACGCGCCTGCCGGGCGGGACGCCCCTCGCTTCGCCCGTCCGCTCGATTCCAAAATACTCGGCATTTCCTCGTCTCGAGGACGGCGAATCGAGCGCCGTCGTGCTCCGACATCCACGCAAAGCACATCTTCACCGGCCTGCTAGAGGCCCACTGCGCCGCGCACATCCACCGCGGCGCTCAGGCTGGCCTGCAGCTCCGCGGTGGAGCCGGCGATCAGACCGGGCACCGCCTCGAGCTGGGCGGGTGCGCACTCGACCACGCGCAGGGCGGCCACGACGCCGAGGTTGCCGCCGGAGAAGGCGTCGACGGTGGCCTCCGCGGTGCCGGTTGCGGCCGCGCCCAGCTCGGCCGAGGCGTCGACCAGCAGCGTGGCCTGCTCGAGGCGGGCGAGGATGCGCGGCAGCCGCACCCCGAGCTGGCGCATGCCGAGCTCCATCTGGGCCGCGACCTCGGCGTCGAGGTCGGCGCGCAGGGCGTACTCCACGTCGAGCGCGGGCTCGCTGCACTCCACCTCCACGCTGGCATCGGCCCGCGCCTGGGCGTCGCAGCTGGCGGCGGCCTCGCACTGGGCCATCGCCGTCGGCGGCTCGAGCTCCCCCCGGCATTCCCCCTGGCAGCTGACGCTCGCCTCGCCCATCGCCTCGCAGCGCGCCTCGGCCGCGCCGCTGCAGTCCAGGTCGGGTCCGCGCGCGGTGCACTCGCCCGAGCAGGTCCCCTCGCACGCGGCGCCCGCGCGCGCCGCGACCTCGCACGTGCCCTCGCACACGCCCTCGCAGCTGGCTCCGGCCGAAGCATCGAGCTCGCACGAGCCGGTGCAGGTGCCGTCGCAGACGCCGCCCGCGTCGGTGTTGCCGTCGCAGCTTCCGTTGCAGACGCCGTCGCAGCTGCCGCCGGCGTCGAGCATCACGGTGCAGGTGCCGGTGCAGGTGCCGTCGCAGCTCGCGGCGACGTCGAGCATCGCGCTGCAGCGCCCCTTGCACTCGCCCGAGCAGGCCACCGCCGGTCCGCGGAAGCTGCAGACCAGCTCGGCGCTGGCCTCGCACTGGACGTCGGCGCGGACCTCCGCCTCGCAGCTGCCGTGACACTCCAGCATCGCGCTGCCCGGGTCCACGTCGATCTCGCAGCCGGCCTCCACCTGGCACTGCGCGCTCGCGCTCAGCTCGGCGCGCGCGTCCACGTCGCAGCGCGGCGGCTCCGCGCGCACGCGCAGCTCGCCATCCAGGTTCTGCTCGAAGCGCGCGCTCAAGGCCGCGCCCACGTCGCCGCCGAAGTCGGCTTGCAGGGTCGCGGCGTCGATCCCGAAGTCGGCTGCCAGCCCCTGCAGCTCGGCATCGAGCCCGGCGCCGATCTGGGCGGCCTTGGCGTCGAAGCGCAGCACGGCGGCGAAGAAGCCGTCGAGGGACCTCACCCCGGTGATCGATGCGTTGCCCTCCGCCAAGCCCTCGGCGCTGCAGCCGATCTCGCAGACGTCCTTCACCTCCTCGCAGCCCGCCAGGGTGATCATCGCTAGCGCGAGCATCCCCGCGAGCGTCGTCTTCGTTGCCTCTCTCATCGGCTCCCTCCTGTCTCGGCCCTCGCCGCCCCGCGGCCGGCCATGGGAGCCACGTTGTCGCGGAGGTGTGCGCCGTGCCAGGGGTACGCATGCCGAAATCGATAGCTCTCAGCACACACTTGGAGGGGTACGCCAAATCCAGTCAGCTGGAAGTGCACGCTTCAACACATCTATTTTATTGGAAAAAACTGGCTATCGCGAGAGGTCCATGTGTCGCCGCTGTCGTTGACTACGGCGCCACATCATGTAGTCCGTCAGAATACGCATGCCGCCCGCCAAGCCGCCGGTCGTCTACGACTACCTCGACTACCGCGCCTACCTGCGCGCCTACTACGAGGCCAAGAAGGCGGCCGACCGGGGCTTCTCCTTCCGCGTCTTCGCGCGGCTCGCCGGCGTGAAGGCCTCCAATCACCTCAAGCTCGTGATGGACGGCAAGCGCGGGCTGCCCGAGGCCACCGCGCGGCGCTACGCCCGGGCGATCGGGCTCGACGGCGACGAGGCCGAGTACTTCTGCGACCTGGCGCGCTTCAACCAGGCCACCTCGCCGAACGAGCGCAGCGCCCTCTACCGGCGCCTGACCGGCTTTCGCGGTTACCGCAACGTGCACCGGCTCGAGCTGGAGCACGCGGCCTACCACGCCAACTGGTACATCCCCGCGATCCGCGAGCTGGCGGCGCGGCGCGACTTCGTGGAGGACCCGGGCTGGATCGCACGCCAGCTCGTGCCGGCGATTTCCAAGGCGGAGGCGCGTCGCGCGCTCACGACGCTCTTCGCGCTGGGGCTGCTGGAGCGACTCGAGGACGGCACGGTGATCCAGGGCCAGGCCGTGGCTGCCACCGCACCCGAGACGGTGGGCGTGCACGTGGCCAACTACCACCGGTCCATGCTCGAGCTGGCCGCGCAATCGATCGACCGCTTTGAATCAAAGGACCGGGAGATCTCGTCTCTCACCATGTGCGTGGGGCCCGACGACGTGGCACGCCTGAAGCGACACATCCAGCGGTTCGAGGACGAGCTGATCGCCCTGGCCACCGAGGTGGAGGACGGCGACACGGTGGTCCAGCTCAACTTTCAGCTCTTTCCGCTCTCACGGGGGAGGGACGATGAGTAGATGGGCGCCCCGTTGGCTGCTGTGCGCGCTCCTGTGGCTGCCGTCCTGCCTCTTCGGCGACAGCCAGTGCGTGACCAAGACCGGCAATCCCTCGTCGGATGGTGATTGCCCCACCAGTCCGGACGTCCTGGGGGACAATCCCGTCCTCCGCGAGATCGCCATCCAGTGCGGCATCGACGTGGACTGCGAGGGCGGCGGCATCGCGGAGGGCAACGCCGCCATCTCCGGCATCGCCTCGGTCGACGGCTTCTTTCAGACCGTGATCGGCTACCGCGGCCGCGCCAACGCGCTCGAGGCCACGCTCTCCGCCGAGCTCGCGGCCTTGCGTGCGGTCTTCGAGATCGATCCGAGCGCGGATCTGACGGCCGAGCTCGACGCCCAGCTGCAACAGCACCTCGATGGCGAGCTGTCGCTGGTGCTCGAGCCTCCGCGCTGTCACGTCGACACGGCCGCGGTCCTGGAGCTCACTGCGCGCTGCGATGCCAGCGTGGAGGGGGGCTCCGCCGTGGTCGAGTGTCGCGGGCGCTGCGAGCTGCCCGAGGGCGTGCAGGCGGATTGCGGCATCGATGGGCGGGCCGTCTGCACCTTCGCCTCCTCCAGTGCGGCCTGTGATGGTGAGTGCACCGGCGCCTGCAACACGGAGCTGACCGAGCCGACGCGCTGTGACGGCGACTGCTACGGGACTTGCGACGGTACGTGCGCGCGGATGTCGGGCACCGACGCGGGCGGCTGCGCCGGAGCCTGCGATGGGATGTGTGAGGGACGCTGCGAGACGGACCTCGTCGGTGTCCGTTGCGATGGCGAGTGCAACGGGCAGTGTGCGGTCGAGGATGACGGCACTTGCGAGGGCGCGTTGCGCGTCGAGTGCGTGGCCACGGGCGACGCGGCGGTCGCCTGTGAGGGCCGCTGTGACGGCGACGTCGAGCCACCGATGGCGGTCGCCGAGTGCCAGGCGAGCGCACGCGCGGAGGCCGGCATGCATGCACAGTGTTCGCCAGCGCGCGTGTCGCTCGACTACCGCCTGCGTCCAGACCTCGATGCCGCCGACGCGGCGCGCTTCCGGGCGGCGATGGCGTCGCTCGAGGCGCGGCTGCCGGCGCTGCTCACCGGTCTGGCGAGTGCCGAGGTGGTGCTCGACGTGGGCAGCGCGCTCGTGAGCGACGCCGCCGGCACCCTGGACGGTGCGATCGATGCGGCCGCTCAATCCGCTGCCGAGGGCAACCTCCAGGTGCTCTTCGGCGTCGAGTGTGCCGTGGCAGAGCTGGGGTCGGTGCCCGGCCTCGTGAGCAGCGCGACCTCGCCCCTGAGCGCCACCGTCGCCCAGACCAGCGAGCTCGCCGTCATGCTCACTACGCGCTAACTAGATGAAATTATGACGGTATCCGTCGTGCTGAAGAATCTTCCTTGCATAAGTTGGTTAACCAACCTAAAAAGGGTTCATGCCTAGACCCAGCAATACCGACGCCCGCAGGGAGCAGATCGTGCTCGGGCTCCAGCGCGTCATGGCAGAGCGCGGCTACGAGAAGGCGACGGTCTCGGCGATCGCGCAGGCGGCCGGGCTGACGCCGGGGCTGGTCCACTATCACTTCAAGAACAAGCAAGAGATCCTGCTCGAGCTGCTCGCACGCCTGGGACGGGTGTGGCGTGCGCGTGCCGCGACCGTCGACGAGGGCGCGCCGCGGGAGCGGCTCGAGAAGCTGATCAACGCCTGGCTCGCGCGCGACCGCAGCGCCGACCCGGGTGCGGTCGCCTGCTGGGTCGCGCTCGGCGCCGAGGCCTTGCGCCAGCCACAGGTGCGCGCGCCCTACGACGAGGTGGTGCGCGAGGCGCTCGCCCGGCTCGAAGAGGGCGTCGAGCTCGTGCTCGAGGCGGAGGCACGGCCGACGGGAGAGTGCCGCGCGATCGCGGCCGGCCTGATGGCGGCGATGCAGGGCTACCTGCAGCTGGGCGTGGCCAACCCGGACTCGATCCCGCGCGGCTCCGCGGCGCGCACGGTGATCGCGATGGCCCACGGCGCGCTCGATGCGCAGGTGACGCAACCTGAAGGGAGGTCCCGATGACCGAGGATGCCGAGCTCCGATTGCCCAGTGGGCGCGCATGCGTGCTGCGCCCCAAGCCTCTTCCGCTCTTGCCGACCTACCACATCCTCTTCTTTCCGAGTGAGCAGGGAGCACTCACGCAGGGTGAGGAGGCCGGCATGTTCGCCCTCGCCCAGCGCGTCGCCGCCGATCTGGGGCGGCGCTTCCACGGCGATCCGGGGTGCTACGCCATCCTCTTCAGCGGTGGCCGCACACGGCGCAGGCCATGGCCGCACTTTCACATCGTGGCGGTGCCCGACCTGCGCGCCAAGCGTCGGGCGCTCTTCCTGCTCCACATCAAGCAGCTTCTCATCCGAGTCGCGCGGGTCCAGGCGTGGCTGCGGATGCTACGCTGGAGACGCAGCCATGTGTGACGAGACCGGGCTCGAGCGTCCGCGCTTCGCTGCGCTCTGGCGAGCGCTCGGAGGTGACGGCGGGAGCTGCTTCGACACGCTCGCGCGCGCATACGGCAGTGGCGAGCGCCACTATCACACCGACGAGCACATCCGCGAGTGCCTGGCGTGGCTCGACCGGGTCCAGCACCTGGCCGCGCGCCCCGCCGAGCTCGAGGCCGCGATCTGGTTTCACGACGCGGTCTACGACACCGCGAGCAAGGACAACGAAGCCCGGAGCGCCGGGCTCTGGCGCGACGCTGCCACCGCCGCCGGCATCGAGCCTGCGGTCATCGAGCGTGTCGCCGAGCTGATCGTCGGCACCGCACACACCCGCCAGTCCGCCACGGCCGATGCCCGCCTACTCGCCGACATCGACCTCGGCATTCTCGGCGCTGCGCCCGCGCGTTACCGTCGCTACGAGCAGGCCATCCGGCGCGAATACGAGAGCGTGCCCGAGCCGGCCTTCCGTCGTGGCCGGGCCGCGGTGCTTGCCGCCTTTCTCGAGCGCACGGCGATCTACCAGACGCCGTACTTCTACGAGCGGCTCGAGCGGCAAGCGCGCGAGAACCTCGCCGAGGCAATCGGCGCGTTGACTTCGTAGGGGTGCGTCTCTTCTCCTGACGCAGGCGTCCGAAGCAGAAGCCACCACGCTACCTGGTGGCACAACAGCGAGCAGCACCACGGGCCACCGCTACTCGAATCGTCGAGGTTCGTTCAGGAGCGAGCGCCCCCGCAGGGAAACACCGGAGGCGTAGCTGCGCTACGTCGAGGATTTTCCCGAGGAGGTAAGCCGCTCCTGGGCGAACCTCGACGATTCCCTGTCAGCTTGAGATCCACACCCACGCTCGATCATCTCCGCGTAAGCCTGCCAGCCCTTCAGCTGCGCCTCGGTCAGCGAGGCCTTGCCGCCGGTCGCGATGCGGTGCTCCACCGCGCGCAGCCAGCGGCGCGTCTTGCGCGGGAGCCGCGCCCGCTCGTTGACGACCAGGCCGGTGACGCGCTGCTGCTGGTGGCCCCGCATGATGCGGATCTTGCCCGGGCCGTGCACGCGGTAGCCGTGGCTGCGCGCGATCGCGCGGACGCGCTGGATGATGCCGCGCATGCGGCGCGGGTAGTTCTTTGGAAAGCTGATCGCGATGTCGTCGGCGTAGCGTGTGTAGGTGCCCTTGCGGCGGGCGACGGCTGCCGCGATGCGCGCGTCGAAGCCGTGGTTGACCAGGTTCGACAGGCGAGGGCTGGTGGGCGCACCCTGGGGCAGCCCGCCCTCGAAGGTGGTCCAGTGCGAAAGCAGCTCGGCCGCCTCCCGACTCCAGCCGATGCGCTGAAAGTAGGCCTGGACGCGGTCGGCGTCCGTGCTGGGAAAGAAGTCGACCAGGTCGAGGGTGATCACCACGGCGCGACCCTCGTGGGGGCGGGCGTGGGTCACGATGTTGCGGTCCCGCTCGTAGGCGGTCGCGGCATCGTGGGCGCGCAGCTTGCGCAGGAGGCGCCGGAGGATGCGCCGCTGGATCTCCTTGGTGCGCGAGTCGGGCACGAGCAGCTTGCGCTGTCCGCCGCGGCGCTTGGGGATGAAGCGCACGCTGTACATCGGATCGCCGCGCAGATCGTCGGGCTGCACGCCGAGCCGCAGGGACAGGGCGTCCACGTTCAGCCCGCCGCCGCGGCGCGCCCGCCACCATGCGCCGGGCCGGCCACCCATGCGGTAGCGCACGATGGCCTGGGCGCGGTCGACGATGACGACCAGCAGCAGCAGGCCCCCCAGGACCGTGCAGATCCAGCCCATCACCGGCATGGGTTGGCACTATCGCACAGAAAGAAACGCCGGAGGACGGGAGTCCCCCGGCGACGCCTTGCTAGGCGTGGGACGCTTGGCAAGCGTCATCACGCCTACGAACGACTCTGGAGGGCGGTCCGCCCGTCCAGGCTGACGAAACATCAGCCACGTGCCGAAGCACCGCCAAGACGTTCCTCCGGTTTGCCCCCACCCCCGCCGGGAGTCAATGGCTCGGCCCTTGTAACGGCCGCGCCCTCCGTGACATTAGTGAGTGCGTCATGGCGTGTAGCAGAACGATTCGGACCGCGTCCCTGATACCCGTGCTGGTCCTGCTGGCCTGCGGGTCCTCGGAAAAGACCGACGGCACCCCCCTGCCGGACGGGGTCGCCGCGACCGCGGAGCAGACCAAGCCCCTCACGGCGGGAGCGGGCGCCCCCGAGGTGACCTTCCAAGACATCGACGGCAAGCCCGTGGCGATGAAGCAGCTGCTGTCGGCGGGCCCGGTGGCGCTGATCTACTACCGCGGCGGCTGGTGTCCCTACTGCAACGCGCACCTGGGTGAGCTGAAGACGATCGAGGGCACACTGGAGAACCTGGGCTACCAGGTGATCGGCGTCAGCCCGGACCGGGCGGCCAAGCTGCGCGAGTCGAAGGAGAAGATCGAGCCGGGCTTCCGGTTGTTGAGCGACTCCGCCATGGACGGTGCCCGGGCCTTCGGCATCGCCTTCCGCGTGGACGACAGCTACAACACCAAGTGCCGGATGTTCGGCCTCGCCATCGAGGACGCGAGCCGCAAGCACCCCCATCTGCTGCCCGTGCCGTCGGTCGTACTGCTCGCGCCGG
>JAPPOT010000567.1 GCA_028817855.1 Myxococcales bacterium | reverse complement strand
CGTTCCATCACCGAGCCCGAGGCCTTCTGGGATGATGCGGCTCGCTCAATCCGCTGGAACCGGCCATACGATGCGGTGCTCGAGCGCGGAGCGCCGCCCTTCTGGCGCTGGTTCGTGGGCGGACAGCTCAACACCTGTGACAATGCGCTCGACCGGCACGTGGAAGCGGGTCACGGGGAGCGCCTCGCGCTGGTCCATGACAGCCCGGTGACGGGTCGCGTGCTGCGCTTCACCTATGCCGACCTGCGCGACCGGGTGGCGCGCATGGCGGGCGGGCTGCGCGCACTCGGCGTCGAAAAGGGCGACCGGGTGCTGATCTACATGCCGATGGTGCCCGAGGCGGTGATGGCCATGCTCGCGTGCGCGCGGCTTGGGGCCGTGCACTCCGTCGTCTTCGGCGGCTTCGCTGCCAAGGAGCTGGCCACGCGCATCGACGACGCCGAGCCAAAGGTCGTGCTCTCGGCCTCCTGCGGGATCGAGGGCAAGCGCATCATCGCCTACAAGCCGCTGCTGGACGAAGCGCTCGAGATCGCAGCCGCAGCGCCCGAGCACTGCGTGGTCCTGGAGCGACCGGAGCAGCCCGTGCAGCTGGGCCCGCGCGACCTGCCGTGGGACCGGATCGCGAACGGTGAGCCGGCCGAGTGCGTCGCCGTCGAGGCGACCGATCCGCTCTACATCCTCTACACCTCGGGCACCACCGGCGTACCCAAGGGCGTGCTGCGCGACAACGGTGGGCACGCGGTCGCCCTGCGGTGGAGCCTCGAGAAGGTCTACGGCATGAAGCCGGGCGACGTCTTCTGGGCCGCGTCCGACATCGGCTGGGTGGTCGGCCACTCCTACATCGTCTACGCGCCGCTGCTGCTCGGTTGCACCACGGTGCTCTACGAGGGCAAGCCCGTGGGCACCCCGGACGCGGGCGCCTTCTGGCGCGTGATCGCGGACCACCAAGTCGACGCCCTCTTCACCGCGCCCACCGCCTTCCGCGCGATCAAGAAGGAGGACCCGCAAGGCGCACGGATCCGTGACCACGATCTCTCGAGCCTGCGCGCCCTCTTCCTGGCCGGCGAGCGCGCCGACCCCGCCACCGTGGCCTGGGCCGAGCAACAACTGGGGGTGCCGGTGGTCGACCACTACTGGCAGACAGAGACGGGCTGGCCGATCGCCGCCAACTGCCTCGGCATCGAGCAACTGCCGACCAAGCACGGCTCCGCCACGCGCCCCGTGCCTGGCTACGATGTCCGGGTCGTGGACGAAGCGGGCCATGAAGTCGAAGCGGGCACGATCGGTGAGATCGTCGTCAAGTTGCCGCTTCCGCCGGGCTGCTTCCCGACCTTGTGGCGCAACGATGCGCGGTTCGTCGAGGCCTACTTCAGCCGCTTCCCCGGCTGCTACGAGACGGACGACGCAGGCTACCTCGACGAGGACGGCTACCTCTTCGTCATGGCGCGCACCGACGACATCATCAACGTCGCCGGCCACCGCCTCTCGACGGGCGGCATGGAGGAGATCCTCGCCGGGCATCCGGACGTGGCCGAGTGCGCGGTGATCGGCGCGGCCGATGCAATGAAGGGCCAAGTGCCGATCGGCATCGTCGTGCTCAACGCGGGGTCACAGGCCAGCGAGCCGACACTGCAGGCCGAGCTCGTCGAGCGGGTGCGCCACACCCTGGGCCCGGTGGCGGCCTTCAAGCGCGTGGCGGTCGCGCCCCGCCTGCCCAAGACCCGCTCGGGCAAGGTCCTGCGCAAGACGATGCGGAAGATCGCCGACGGCGAGGACTACGCGGTGCCGGCCACGATCGACGACCCGGCCGCGCTGGACGACATCGGCGAGGCCCTCGAACGGCTCGGCTACCCCGCCCGCGGCTGAACGGCGCCTGCTCCGCCCGCTTGACCATCGACAGCCTCAATGGTAACCACAGCGTTACCGTAACGTCGGAGTTACCTTACCGATGGGCCCAGCTACGAGCCGAGACCGAAAGAGTGCCGTGGCGTTGGACGCCCTCGGCAGCCCCGTCCGCAGGGATATCCTCAAGCTGCTCGCCGGCCAGCCGCGCGCGGTCGGGGAGCTGGCCACACGACTGCCGGTGAGCCGGCCAGCGGTTTCCAAGCACCTGAGGCTGCTGGAGCAGGCGGGCCTCGTGGCCCATGAGACCGAGGGCACGCGCAATGTCTACCGGCTCGAGGCGCGCGGCTTCGAGGCGGCGCGCGGCTGGCTCGAGGCCTTCTGGGACGAGGCCCTGCCACGCTTCAAGCTCGTGGCGGAGAACACCCGCCCGCGCCGGAGGCGCCGTGGCTGAGCCCCTGCAACGCACGATCCGCGTGCGCTGCCCGGTCGACCACGCCTTCCACGTGTTCACGTCGCGCGTGGACCTGTGGTGGCCGAGTGGCCACCGCCGCTTCGCGGTCTCGCAGCTCACGCTCGAGGCCCGCGTGGGCGGGCGCTTCGTCGAGCGCTCCGACGCGGGCGAGGAGGCGCTGCTCGGAGAGGTCATGGGATGCGAGCCGCCGCATCGGATCCGCTACACCTGGTACCCGGGTGCAATCGAGCACCCCACCCTCGTCGACGTGTGCTTCGAGGAAGACGGCGAGGAGACCGTCGTGAAGGTGATCCACACCGAGGGCGACAGCCAGCTCGGCGATGCCTGGCCCTCGCGCGTGCGGCTGTTCGAGCGCGGCTGGACGCACGTGCTGGACGCCCTGGCGGAACACATCGCGGGTGAACACGAGGGAGGATGAAACGATGGAGCTGAGTCTCGCGGGCATCAACTGGATCGCGGTCGGCGCTTGCATCGTCGCGGGGCAGGTCCTGCTCACGCTCTGGTTCGCGGCGATCTTTGCCAAGCCGTGGGCGCGTGCCTACGGGGTCGACGATCCAAAGCAACACACCCGCGAAGTACCCGGCTACACGTACGCGATCGGGCTGGCGTGCACCGCCCTGGCCACCGTCGGGATCGCCGTGCTGCAGGCGGCGCTCGGTGCGCGCGGCGCGGGCGATGGCGTGGCGCTGGGGCTGCTGCTGGCGCTCTGCTTTGGCGCCGCGACGGCGGTGCCCGGCTACGCATTCTTGAAGCGCTGGTCAGCATGCGGCCTGGCCGTGGGCAGCCAGGCGGTGTTGATCATGGCCGTGTCGGCCGTCCTCGCCGTCTGGCGCTAGGGGGTGTCCCTAGATTCTGCGCCTACTGCGCCCGCAATTCTCGGCGAATTCGACCCGTACTCGCGCGGCGCTGCACGACGTACATCGAGTACGCCTGTGCTGCACGCACTCCGTTCGGCCCGACTTCACTCGAGTCTTCCGGGCTCGCAACGGCGCAGAAACTAGGGACACCCCTTGCCGGCCATCGCGCGGCCCCGTCGCGAGCCCGGATGTTTCACCGATCCGCACGCCCTCGCACAACCGCTCGACTCCACAGC
>JAPPOT010000548.1 GCA_028817855.1 Myxococcales bacterium | reverse complement strand
GTGGAGATCGAGGTGGCCGACGATGGGCCCGGAATTGACCGCGCCCACCAGGATCGCGTCTTCGAGCGCTTCTACCGGGTGGATCCCGGGCGCTCGCGCGAGATGGGGGGGACCGGATTGGGCCTGTCGATCGTCAAGCACCTGACCGAGAGCATGGGCGGCACCGTGCGCGTCCGGGACAACACCCCCCGCGGATCGGTGTTCTGTGTCACGTTGAAGGCTGCTTGAGCCTGTCCTGGACAGGGGAGGTGTCCGGGGATCGGGGTTTTGCTACAGTGCCACGCGAGCCATGCAGGCGGGGCACACCGACAGGGAGTTCGAGGCGGAGCTCGAGGAGCTCCGGCGTGGCCTGATCGTGATGGGGGGCAGGGTCGAGGAGATGATCACCGACTCGGTCCGGGCCTTCGCCGAGCGCGACGCGGTCCTGGCCGAGGCCACGATCCGCTCCGACAGCAAGGTCAACCAGATGGAGCTCGACTGCGACGAGCTCTGCCTGATGATCCTGGCCAAGCGCCAACCGATGGGATCGGACCTGCGCTTCATCACCCTGGCCCTCAAGATGGTGACCGACCTGGAGCGCATCGGGGATCTGGCCGTGAACATCTGCGAGCGCGCCCTCGACCTGGCGGTGGAGCAGCCCCTCGCGCGCTCACCCGAGATTCCCCAGATGGCGGAGTTGGTCCAGCGCATGGTCCACGACGCCATCGACGCCTTCGTGCGTTGGGACGACGAGCTGGCGCGCCGAGTGATCGCGAGTGACGATCAGGTCGACGAGATCTACGGGCAGGCGACCCGCGATCTGCTCGATCGCATGACCACCGATCCCAAGACGATCGAACGCGGCATCCACGTGCTGTCGGTGGCGAAGTGGCTCGAGCGCATGGCCGACCACGCCGAGAACCTCGCCGAGCACGTCATCTTCATGGTCAGCGGCACCGACGTCCGCCACAACCACAAGGCCGCCCAGGCCTGACCAGGCCTCGACAACCTCAACCCTCGAGATCTAGTCGGTCTCGGTTACGCGCAGGTGGCTGTCAGCCGCGACGCCCATCAGCGTGGTCATGCGACCGCTCGGCCACTGGATCGTCACGTCGGCCGTCTCGGCCAGGCCCAGGCCGAAACGCAGCCACATGCTCCCGCTCGAGGTGGCGTTGCTGCCCCCGGACTGCAGGTCGCGCCGCATGGTGACCAGACCCGTTCCATGGGTATCGGCGATGACGAAGACCCGCGCGCCGATCGCGTCGCGGCTCGAGCGGTGGTCGCCCGGCAAGTCAGGGTCGCCCTCGAGCAGGAGCGACAGGAAGCGACGGTCCTGGGCGTCCTCGAGGTGGTCGGCCAGCTGGTTGCGGAAGAGCGCCGAGGTTCCGGCCAGGTTGACCACGAAGAGGTCCGGCCAGCTGTCGCGATCGTAGTCCGCCACCATCGTGCCGCGCGACTGCCGGCGCTGCCCGAGCCCCAGCGGCGACGCACGCGAGCCGCTGTCGCCGATCGGCCCCTCGTAGTACCCGTCCGTGCGCCCGCTGTTGGTGGAGATGTGCAGGTCGAGCAGCCCATCGCGATCGAAGTCCTCGAACACCGCACCCCAGCTGTAGCCGGCAAAGCAGCAGCTGACCCGCCGCATCGACGGTAGATCGTCCACCAGGCCGCGTTGCTCCAGCATCACGGGGTCCTCGAAGTCGGTGACGACCACGTCGAGATCCCCGTCGTTGTCGATGTCCGCCGCCGCCGCCCCCATCGCCAGCGGTGCCACGTCCTGCCCTGCACCCGGCAGGGCGTAGCTCACGTTCTCGAAGCCCAGCCAGTTGCCCTCGCCGTCCTCGCCGAGGTTGATGTACCACATCTCCACGTCGGTGGAGGTCCAGGTCTTGTTCGTCACCAGCAGGTCTGGCCACGGATCGCCGTTCATGTCCATGAACGTCGCGGCGTTGGTCGACGCGAACTGCTGCTCCGTGTTCTGGTGCTCGCCGCTCTCGGTCTCCCAGCCCGGGACCCCCATCGCCATCGTGACGTCGGTGAAGGTTCCGTCGCCGTTGTTGAGGAAGAGCGTGTCGCGCTGGCCGGGCTGCGGGCCCACGTCGGGATTGTTCACGAAGCCGTTGTGGGTGCCGACGTAGAGATCGACGAAGCCGTCCCGGTCCACGTCGGCCCAGGCGGCGGTCATGCTCATCAGCAGCTCGCCATCGGCCCAGCGCGGAGCACCCACGCCGTACTGCCCATCATCCACGTCGGGCGTCGGGTCCGTGCTCGCGGTCACATCCTCGAGCGAGAGCACACCATCTTCCACGAAGCGGTTGCGGTAGAGCACGTCCGGAGCGGCGTAGTTGGTGACGAAGACGTCCAGGTCTCCGTCGTTGTCGTAGTCGGCCGCCACGGCGCCGGTGCCACCACCGGTCGTGCCCGGCAAGGGGGTGTTGTCGAAGACGCGCTCGCCCGTGCTCGGGTCCTCCTGGTTGTGGAAGAGCTGGGCGGGCTCGCCGGGGCCGGTGACCAACACCAGGTCCGGGTAGTCGTCGCCGTCCAGATCGGCGAACACCCCGCCGGGACCGTGCCGCTCACCGGTCTCCCCCGTGTCCGCCCGGTAGCCGCCCAGCCCGGTGACGAAGATGGCGTTGGCGAAGGCGGTCCCATCGAGTACCGGCGGGCCCGCGTCCACGTCGTCGTCGGGGGGCGGGCGGGGCGTCGGTCGCGGTCGCGGCGTCATGCCCGCGTCCTCGTCCATCTCTTCTTCCTCTTCCTCCTCCTCGACCACCATCGGTCCCGCATCCGGGAAGATGCGTGGGGGCGGGGCAGGCATCGGCCAGGCGCGCGGCTCGAAGCCGTCGATCATGCCCAGCACCATGCCGCCGTCGCCCTGGGCGTAGGGGTGTCGCAGCGCGGCTTCCTGCGCGCGCGGCTGCCCCTTCCCACTGCCCGCGTCGGTGAGTCGATCGGCCGCATCTTCACCGCCCGCGCCACCGTCTTCCGACCCCTGGCAGGAAGCGAGCAGCAGAGCGAGAGTGCACCACAGGGCGACGAGCCCGCGCGCCGCACCGGACCAAGACCAAGGAAGGAACATCGAAGCGATCAAAGCCTAGCACTACTTGATTAGCTCATGTCCGGATGATCGCGCAGGGCCCGGGTTTTGTGGTGTTCGGGCGTGACGAAGGAAGGGTCGCCCCCTCCGAGGAGCTCGCGGGCGCTACGAAAGCCGGCAACAAGTGAGGGCCGGACATGGGCTATTGAAACGGTGTTAGCTCCCCTCTCGGATCGCTCGCAATGTGGGTCTGCGTGGGTGGGTGGGCGCGCTTGACTTCGGTCGGCCCGCGCGGTCTTTTCCCTGCCCTGGAGGTTCGAGATGACGCACGCGCTGGAGCTCTTCAAGCTCGACGGCAAGGTCGCCCTGGTCACGGGTGGGGGCCGAGGTCTGGGCTA
>JAPPOT010000056.1 GCA_028817855.1 Myxococcales bacterium | reverse complement strand
GGGCGGGGCTCGGGGACGGCGCTATAGACAGTGCTCGGCCTGACCGAGCCGGCAAAGGGCCTCGCGCGCCTGGGGCGCGAGGGCACCGGAGGGCGCGCGCTTCAGGTAGCGCTCGTAGGCGCTGACCGCCGCTGGCCGGTCGTTGGCGTAGCGCTCTAGCAGACGCGCCAGGGCGAACTGGGCGTTGAGCGCGGCCGGATGCGCCGGCGCCACCGCCACCGCCCGCTCGTAGGTCTTGCGTGCCCGCGGCACGTAGCCCTGGGCCGTGTAGGACTCCGCGATCAACGTGAGCGCCTCGAGCTTGTGGGCCGGGCCGATCGGACCGGCAGCCAGAGTCGAGAGCTGCTGGCGCGCCTCGGCGTGGCGGCCGTGGCGCAGCAGCGCACGCAGCTCGCCGAGCTGGCGCTCGATCGCGACGCGGCTCGGCCGCACCCGCTTCTGGGGCTCGTCCACCATGTCCGTCAGATCCATGTCCGGCTCTGCGCGCACCGCCGCCTCTACCGGCGCCTGGGCTTCGGCCAGCTGGCTCTCGATCGCGTCGCGCACCGCGCGCTCGTGCTCGTCGCCGTCGTCCACGCGCACGTGCAGGCTCTGGCCCGACGAGACACGCTTTGAAGGCGCCCCCGAGCGGGGCCAGACCTCGACCACCCCCTCGGTCACCACGACGTGAGTGTTGCCCAGCGAGTCCACTTCCACACTGAAGCGCGTGCCCACGACCAGCACGCGGGCCGCACGCGAGGTGATGCTCATGCGCTGCTCACCCTTGCGCGCCGGGTGGAAGTCCACGTCCACGCGACCGCGCGACAGGGACAGGGCGAGCTCCTTGGCGGAGATGCGATCGAAGCGCAGCCTGGTGTCGCGGGCCAGGTCCACGCGTGCATCGCGCAGGGCGACCTCGATGTGACCGTGCTTGCCGCTCTCGAGCATCTGCCCCTCGGCGATGCCGCCGCTCTGCACCGCCGCATCCCCGATACGCAGCTCGAACTGGGCGACCCCGGCGGGCACCTGGACAGCGCGCTCGCTGTCGAAAGCGAACAGCCCCAGCAACGCCCCGGCTGCAGCCGACGCCGCCAGCGACGCCATCATCCAGACGTTGCGTGCCGCGCGGCGCTCACGCCGCGCACGGCTGCGTGACTCGGGCAGCGGAACGTGCGCCGAAGCGCGCGTGCGCCAGGCCTCGAGCATCGCCCGCTCCATGCGCGCCCGCGTGACGTCGTCGAGCTGCGCCTGCTGGCGCAGCTCCTCGGCGATACGGCCGGAGGGGCCCTCGACCGTCGGGGGCACGCGCGTGCTCGGATGTCGGGGCCCGCTCATGCGCCCCCCGTGACCGCCCGATCCAGGCGCTTGCGGGCCGCCATCAGGCGACCGTGAAGAGTGGAGATGCCGACGCCGGTGACGCCGGAGATCTCGGCGAAGGTGTAGCCCTCCACGTCGTGCATCACGAAGACCACGCGCTGCTCGGGCGGCAGGGTCTTGAGGTAGGTCTCGGCGTCGGAGCGCTGCTGGTAGCCATCGTCCGGCTGGGATGGCGCCGCGCCCATGCCCACCGCCTCGGCCACCCGCGACCAACGGTGGCGACGCCAGCGCGAGCGCGCGGCATCGAGCGCGCGCCGCGTGGTGATCCCGAAGAGCCAGGTCGACAGGCTCGAGCGGCCGTCGAAGCGGGCGGCACCGTCCAGGGCTGCCAGGAACGACTGCTGGACCACGTCCTCCACGTCCGGGTCGTCGACGCCCAGGATGCGAGCGGCGTGGCGGTGCAGGCGGGTGACATGCGTCCGGAAGAGCTCCCGCACGGCGGCTTCGTCGCCGCCGGCGGCCCGATTGAGGAGCTCCCGCTCTTCCTGGGAGGCTGTCCTACCTCCCCGCAGCTGTCGCGCAGGTTGCGCCATGGTCATCTCTTCGTCGTCGCGTGCCACGACATTTTCCAGCCATCCCAACTCAGGGGCGGTAACGAATCGCCGTCTGAGCCCAGGGGCTCCACCGATCTCCGCGATTTCTCAGGGTATATCCCGAACTCAGCTGGTGTCGATCGATCGTGAAATCCAGGCCGATCTCGGTCATCAAGTCCAGGCTGGGAAGCACTTCCCAGGCGACCTCCCCCGTCGCGCGGGCCCCCAGGTCGGTGTCGAGGCCGGAGTCGGCCAGCCCCATGTCCTCCTCGAAGTGCCCGAGGCGGGTGAAGAAGGCCAGGCTGGCCCCGGGGGTGACGTCCCCGAAACCCACGGGCCGCGCGTAGAAGCCCGAGGTGAACGTGGGATAACGGTAGCGCACGTCGAGCGACTCCGTGCTGCCGTTGTTCGCGGGCAGGTCACCGGTCACGACGAGGCAATAGCCCTCGACACAGAGGCCCAGGCCCGTGCCGAGGCCCGTCATGATCGAATCGCTGGCGCTCGAGGCCCCACCATAGAGGCGCACGTAGACCAGCGGCTCCACCGAGCCCATGAAGCTCGGACCGACGACCGCCGCACCCGGCTCGTCGTCATCGCGCGGCGCCGAGCCGCGCCCGCGGCGTAGGGAGGCGCTCAGCGGCACGCGCTCGTCCTCCGACACCGCGCTGGGCTCCGGCGTGCGAACCAGAGCGGTGGCCTCGTCGCGCAGCGCCGCCAGCGCGAGCGCGACCGCCCGCGCGCTGGCATCCACGGCGTCGCCGCTCATCTGCACGGAGGTGTCGAGCGAGCGACCGCCCACGGCACCGAGGACCAGCAGGACCGAGCCGTCGCGATGGGCAAAGGCCACGTGCCCCGTCGGCACCGCCTCCAGCAAGCCGCGCGGGGGCGCGTCGCCAACGACGACACGCTGCCCGGTCCGCAGCTCGAGCACGGCAGCAACCTGCTCGGCAAGCTCCTCGAGCCCCGCCTGGGGGCGCAAGGTCAGCATGGGCGCCGGCAGGCGCGTCTCGACGGGCGTCGCGGCCAGTGCGCGCTGCGCTTCCACGGTGGCAGCTGGAATCGCCAGTCCCCCGCATACAGACAGCCACACCAGCACGACAAGTACGCGCACGTGCTCACGTTAGCCCCAGCTCAGTGTACGAATCAAGCACAGCCCGGAGGTTCCCCGAAGATTTTGGGAGGGGCCTGTTGTCGCAGGCCAGGCGCGCGGCGGCCGCGAGCGAATTCAACGCAAAAACAAGCTCTTGGGCACCTCCTCGGGCGCGATCCCGAGCTCCCCGGCCACGCGCCGGTAGACCCACGGATTCAGCCGGCCTCCTGGCGGCTCCAGCGCCTCACGCACGAGCAGCGAGGAGATGCGGTGCGGAGGCAGGTCGAAGGGCTCGCGGGTCTCGAGCTGTGCGCGGCTCCCATCGGCATCGAGCCCCGCACCGGCGCCTCGCTTCACCTGCAACGCGAAGCGCATCCAAGCGTGGTAGGCGAGCTGCACGCTCGCCCAGCCCGGCGCAGCGGCTTGGCCTCGCAGAGCGAGCTCGAGCGCCTGAAGGCGCTCCTCGATCAACAGGTCGGGCAGCTGGTCCAGCTCCCGCAGTGCGCCGGGGAAACGCGCCGCGAGCGCCCTCAGCGCAGCGCGCGGCGGCTCGTCCTGCCCCGCGTCGTGAGCGGCGCGCAAGCGTCTGATCTCGAGGTACTTGTCGCGCAACGCTGCAAGCCCTGCCGGCGAGGCCTTCATCTCTCCTCCATAGCGCTCCGGGCGTCCCGACGACAGGTCCCGCGCGGGTGTGGTATGCGGGCAGACGCCTACGTCGGAGGAATCCAAATGTCCGAAGCCACGATCGAGAGCGTCTCCCACGAGCACCGGGTCTTCCCGCCCACCGAGGAGTTCTCGAAGCGCGCGCTGATCGGCACGCGCGAGGAATACGAGGCGCTCTACCGCCGCTCGATCGAGGATCCCGAGGGCTTCTGGGCGGAGCAGGCGCAGGCGCTGCACTGGTTCACGCCGCCGCAGAAGACGGTCGAGTGGAAAGCGCCCTTCTCGAAGTGGTTCGTGGGCGGCACGACCAACCTCGCCTACAACTGCCTCGACCGTCACCTGGACGGGCCCCACCGCAACAAGGCCGCGATTATCTGGGAGGGCGAGCCCGGCGACATCCGCGTGCTCACCTATTTCCAGCTCTGGCGCGAGGTCTGCCGCTTCGCCAACGCCCTGACCGACCTCGGCATCGAGGCGGGCGACCGCGTCGGCATCTACATGGGCATGGTGCCGGAGGCGGCCATCGCCATGCTCGCCTGCGCGCGCATCGGCGCCGTGCACAGCGTGGTCTTCGGCGGCTTCGCGTCGGACGCGGTGCGCGACCGCATGATCGACGCCGAGGCCAAGGCCGTGATCACGCAGGACGGCACCTACCGGCGCGGCAGCGTCGTGCCCCTCAAGGAGCAGGTCGACAAGGCCGTCGACCAGTGCCCCAACGTGGAGCACGTCGTGGTGCTGCGCCGCACCGGCAACGAGATCACGATGAAGGAGGGCCGCGACCACGACTGGGCCGCCCTCATGGAGACGGCCTCGCCCAAGCACGAGGCCCCAGCCCTCGACGCAGAGCACCCGCTCTTCATCCTCTACACCTCGGGTTCCACCGGCAAGCCCAAGGGCGTGATGCACACGACCGGCGGCTACATGGTCGGCACCTACCTGACGAGCAAGTACGTCTTCGACCTCCAGGAGGACGACACCTACTGGTGCACGGCCGACGTCGGCTGGATCACCGGCCACAGCTACATCGTCTACGGCCCGCTCGCCAACGCCGCCACCGCCGTCATGTACGAGGGCGCGCCGAACTCCCCCGACCCGGGACGCTTCTGGTCCATCGTCGAGCGCCACGGCGTCACGATCTTCTACACGGCCCCCACCGCTGTTCGTGCCTTCGTGAAGTGGGGCGACGACTGGATCACCAAGCACGACCTCTCCTCGCTGCGCCTGCTCGGGACGGTGGGCGAGCCGATCAACCCCGAGGTGTGGGTCTGGTACCGCGAAACCGTGGGCGGCGGACGGTGTCCCATCGTGGACACCTACTGGCAGACCGAGACCGGATCCATCGTGATGACCCCCCTACCCGGCGCCGTCCCCGCCAAGCCCGGCTCCTGCTCCGTTCCCTTCTTTGGCATCAGCGCGAAGGTGCTGCGCGAGGACGGCAGCGAGGCCGCGCCCAACGAGGGGGGCCTGCTGGTCATCGACAAGCCCTGGCCGTCGATGCTGCGGACTGTCTGGGGCGACGACGAGCGCTTCAGGGAGCAGTACTTCTCGCGCTTCGACGGCATCTACTTCACGGGCGACGGCGCGCGCCGCGACGAGGACGGCTTCTTCTGGGTCGTCGGGCGCATCGACGACGTGGTCAACGTCTCGGGCCACCGCCTGGGCACGGCCGAGATCGAGAGCTCCCTGGTCGCCCACGACGACGTGGCAGAGGCCGCCGTGGTCGGTATCCCCGACGAGCTCACCGGCCAGGCGCTGGTCGCGTTCGTGACCCTCAAGGGCGACCGCGAGCCCTCGCCCGAGCTCAACCAGGCCCTGATGGACCACGTGGCGGGCGACATCGGCAAGTTCGCGCGACCCAAGCGCATCCGCTTCGCCGACGCCGTGCCCAAGACCCGCAGCGGCAAGATCATGCGCCGTCTGCTGCGCGACCTGGCCGCGGGCAAGCAGGCCCACGGCGACATGACCACGCTGGAGGACATCAGCGTGCTGGCCACGCTCCAGGAACACCAGGAAGAATGAGCCCGCCGCTGGCGCGCATGATGGACTTCGACCTCTCCGACGAGCAGCGGGAGGTTCGCAGGACGGTCCGCGCGCTGGCGGAGCAACAGATCCTCCCCGAGGTCGAGCGGCTGGAACAGCAGCAGGCCTACCCCACCGAGCTGATACCGAAGCTCGCCGAGCTCGGCCTGCTCGGCGCCATGATCCCGGAGCAGTACGGCGGCAGCTTCACGGACGTGGTGAGCTACGGCGTGATCTGCGAGGAGATCGCACGCATCGACTGGGTGCTGGCGTCGGTCATCAGCGTGGGCAACTCACTGGCCGCGAGCTCGATCCTGGCCCACGGCAGCGATGCCCAGAAGGAACGCTTTCTGCCAGGCATCGCAGCGGGAACGTGCCTGGCCTCGGCGTGCTTGACGGAGCCGGGCGGCGGGACCGACCTCGGCAACATGCAGACCACTGCTGAGAAGGTCGACGGTGGCTATCGCCTTTCCGGCACCAAGGTCTTCATCTCCCACGCCGCCCACGCCGACCTCTTCTTCGTCGTCGCCACGCTCGATCGCGCGCTCAAGCACCGCGGCGTGACCGCCTTCCTGCTCGACCCCAAGCAGACCGACGGCATCGCGATCAACGAGATCCCGATGCGCACGCTCAAGCGCGACAACCTCGCGGAGGTGGTCTTCGAGGAAGCGTTCGTTCCCGCCGAGGCCGTGCTCGGCGAGGAGGGCAAGGGCTTCCCGATCCTCGGGTCGGCCCTCGACGTCGGGCGCTTCTCCGTGGCCGCACGCTGCGTCGGCCAGTCCCAGCGCGCGATCGACCTGTGCATCCCCTACGCCCAGGAGCGGAAAGCCTTCGACCAGCCGATCGCCAGGTTTCAGCTGATCCAGCAGAAGATCACCGACATGATCATGCGCACCGAGCAGGCCCGACAGCTGGTCTACCGCCTGGGCCGCATGAAGGACGCGGGCGTACCGCGCGCCTCGATGGAGGCCTCGATGGCGAAGCTCGCGGGCAGTCAGGCTGCCGTGCAGAACGCCCTCGACGGCATCCAGATCTTCGGCGCCTTCGGGCTCAGCGAGGAGTACGAGATCGGCCGCCTGCTACTCGAGGCCAAGGCCCTGGAGCTGGGCGAGGGCACCAGCGAGCTACACACCAAGCTGATCGCGGAGTATGCGCTCGGGCTGCGAAAGCAATAGGCGATGGCGACGGCGGGCGGGCAGAGCGACGAGCAGACCCTGAAGGAGCTGCGCGCCTTTCGTCCCAGCGCGCGACCGATGGCGATCACCGTGGCCGCCAACGTCGTCCTCGCCGCCCTGTGTCTCGGGGTGCCCTACTACCGCGGCAAGGTGCAGAGCCAGGAGTCGCTGCAGGCCTTCTCCGGCTTCGCCGCCTGCATGTTGGGCGGCAAGCCCCGGGGCGGCACGGGCCTCGGTCTGCCACCCGGCGAGCACGTCCACTTCGCCGCCAACGTGATGGGCGCACCTGCAGACTGGCCCGAGCGCTGCAACGGGAAGCTCGACGCCATCGCACCGGAGGAGGCGATCTTCCTGTGGCCGTCGGTCAAGCAAGCCGGCGCGGACCTGCGCGCGGTGGTGGCGCTCTTGCGCACCGAGCTCGGGCAGGTGGCCAGACAACGCGCATCGGGCAAGCAGGCACGCGTGCCCGAGCGCCCGCTGCTCGCGCTCTCCAAGCTGCGCGCCGCGCTGACCCTGATGGCGCAGGCCACCAACATGCACGAGGGCCTCGATGCCAGCGCGCTGACCTTCGAGGCACCACCTGCGCTCACCCAGCCGGCGCGCTTGCCGATCTATGCCGGTGCGACGGCCGCCCTCGACGTCTGGCTCGGGCAGGACGGGCTCGAGGCCCTGGCGATGGATCGGCGTGGCATCTCCTGGCTGCGCGTCGAGAGCGGTAAGGTCGACCGCGAGCGGGTCAAGCGCACCAGCCTCGTCCGGGCCACCGTGCGGCACGGCGACCAGCCCTACGTCGTCTGGGCGATGCCTCCGAAGAAATGTGAGCAGGCCGAGGATCGTTGCGTGCGCCGCGCCAGCGGCCTGGCACGCTTCGACAAGGGCGCCGCCGAGCTACCCAGGCCGATCTGGCTCGGCGGCCACCCCGCCGGCCGGGCGGACCGCAGTCTGCGCATCGGCCTCGAGGAGCAGGCCGACCTGCTCGCCCGCTCGACACCCGAAGGAGAGCTCGAGGTCCGACGCTACAAGCTCGAGCAATCGGAGCAAGAGGACGCCCCGCCGCTCAGCCCGACGCAGCGATGGCCGCTGCCGGATGCCGCACGACCCACCGATGCGCTGCTCCTACCCAGACAACCGCCCGCCTTGCTCTACGCGGAGAGCGGCCCGGCCGGGACCTACTATCGCCTCTGGGAGTACACGGGGGAGGCGCCGCCCGAGCTCCTGGTCCGCGACGTGGGCCTCGAGGGCTGGCTCGCCAGCTGCCCGGCGCAGGACCGGACGTGGCTGCTGCTGGGCACGGAGAAGGCTCTGCAGATCATGGCCATCGGCCCGGACGCCACGCGCACCGAGCCGCAACGGGTCGAGCTCGCCCTCGACAACCCGCTGCATGTCAGCGACCCGGCCGGCGATCGACTGCGGCTGCTGTGCAGCGACGAGCAGATCGACCTGCTCGGCATCGCCCGCGACCGCTCGCTCGCGCATCTCCGGTGCGGCCCCGAGGCCTGCGAGACCCTGCCGCCGATCGCACGCAACGTCGGTCATTTCGACGCCGCCCCCCGGAAGGGCGGCCTACTCGTAGCCTACACACGCGGCACCGAGCCGCTGATCCTCGTGGCACGCGTCAACACCGCCGGCGCAGTCGAGGGCGAGCCTGCGAGCCCCGCAGCCTGTTGGGATCCTACCCGCGGCATGTGTGGAGCCCCCACCCTGGTCTCCGATGGCACGCGCATCCTACTGGGGGCGCGCGACGGCTCCGACCTGCTCGCGATCGAATCGGAGGACGGTGGCAAGCAGTGGAAGACCATGAGCGGGCTCAAGGTCTCCACCGCGATCAGCACCGACGTCTCGGCTCCGATGGACCAGCACCGCATCCGCAAGGGCCTCGAGCACCGCTAGGCGGCGCGGTCGAAGGCGCCGAGCAAGGCGTCGCGCAGGAGCTCCTGCTGAGCGCCGTCGAGGCCCCGCTCACGGGCCCAGCTGCGCAGCTCGATCAGCATGCGGTCCTCTTCGTGTGCAGCGCGCGGATCCGCCTCATCCCAGCTGGCGTCAGGCTCATTGCCGAGGTCGTCAAAATCGCTGAAGTCTTCGAAGCTCATGGTCGCTCTCCCGTGGTGTTGAGCCTGCTATCGGCCGCCGGGAAGCGCGGTTGCGGGGAGCGTTCGACTTTCTCAGGGCGCGACGAGCGGGGCCGCATCCGGCACCGGCGGCGGGGCTTCCTCACCCAGGGCATCCTCGGGCACGTCCCAATTCCAGTCGGTCCGGTAGGCCCGCAGGTAGGGTAGCGGCGCCGTCGTGCCCGGGATCTCGCGCGCCGCAGTGACCGTGCCCTCGGGCACGAACTTGAAGTCGGCGAGCTCTTGCAGACCGTAGTCGACGGCCTCGGGGCTGTACCAGCTGCGTGCCCGCATGCGCGCGAAGATCTTCTTCATCTTGTCGACCCGACCGCTGGAGAGCGAGCCGCGCTCGAACGCGCCGTAGAAGATCTTCGGATTGGGCAGGATGGTCGAGAGGTAGACCGACTCCGCTGGAGACAACTGAGACGGCAGTCGGTTGAAATAGTGACGCGCGCCGTTGCGAATGCCGTACACGCCGGGCCCGTACTCGATCACGTTCACGTAGAGCTCGAGGATGTCCCGCTTGTCCATCACGCGCTCGAGCCACCAGGTCAGCAGCACTTCCTGAACCTTGCGGGCCAGGGTCTTCTCCCGATGCAGGAAGATGTTCTTCACGAGCTGCATCGTGATGGTGCTCGCGCCCACGACGTAGCGCCCCGCCTTGAGGTTCCGCACCAGCGCGTTGCGAATGTGCGGCAGGGAGAACCCCTCGTGACTGAAGAAGCGCGCATCCTCGTGGGCGAGCACCGCGTGCACGAAAAACGGGCTCACGTCCTCCAGGTAGGTCCATGCCGGCGTCCCCGGGCCGGTCTCCATCTCAAACACGCTGCCGTCCGGCTCCAACACCGAGTGGCTGAAGGGCATGCGAAAGCGGCGCAGGTCCGCCATCGCGGGCACCGTCACGAACTGGCAGCGGTCGTCGATCTCCACCTCGAGCTCACCCGCATCCAGATCGCGCGAGTCCAGCTTCGCGCGCACCATGCCGCCGATCTTTCCACTCCAGCTCGCGAGCGAGAGATCGCCGAGCAACGCGTCCGGGATCGCGTGCAGCGCATCGGTGCACGGCGTGGGCGGAAGCTTCGCCTCGATGTCGATCAAGTAGTGCGCCCGTGTCCACTCGAGCGCGCCCTTCACGTTCGCGGCCGCCTTGCCGAGCGCGACCTCCGCGTCTGCGATCTCGAGGCGCTTGTCGGTGGGCAACCAGTGACCGCGTCCGTTGACCGTGAGGGTCATGCCATCGACCGGCGCACCCGCCACCCGCGCTGCCGCAATCGCGGCGTCCGTGATCGTCGCCTCGCCGGACACCGCGATGCGTTGCACCGTCTCGGTATTGATGACGAGCTGCGCATCCACGCGCCCCTTCTCGGGCTCGTGCCAGGGGATCGACGGCAAGAAGGGAGCCACCAGCGAGAGCGGCAGCGCGCGCAGCTCCACGTCACCGTCGGCCCGCAGCTCGCCTGGCCACAGCTGCATGTCCCAGCCGATGGCGCCGCCGCCCGCCGCACTGCCCTCGCCCTTGAAGGCAAGCTGCTCCGCGCCCGCCGCGCTGACGCTGGCGGAGAGCCCCTCCAAAATGGGGACACCGTCCGCAGCGCGCACGACCCCCTTTTTCACGGTGATCCGCGCTGCCGGGGTCAGCCGGTCCAGCACCGGCACCCCCGTGACGCCGCCCGCGGCGGGCGTACCGCCGGACTTGGTCGCGGAATCTGCCCGGTCTGTCACCGAGTGCAGCGCGGCCAGCGCTCGGCGCAGGGTGCTGCGGCGGGCGATTTCCTCGGGGGCTGCAGCCGGCGCGGGCGCCGGAGCCTCCGCATCCACGTCGCCGTCAGCGCCCGTCGGCGCTGGCTCGGGAGCGGGCGGCGCCGCGAGCGTCGCGACCGCACTGCGCACGCTCAGCTTGTCGAGCTGCAGACCGGAGGCGGTCGCTCCGCGGAGCTCGATGCCCTCCGCCTGCAGCAGACTCTCGGGCGCCGCACCCAAAGACGCGCGCGCGACACGCGCGCTCACGCCGTCGGCGTCTCGCGACAGTGACGCCCCTTCGATCGAAGCGAGCTTGCCCCGCTGATCGGTGACCGAGAGCGAGAGACTCTCGACGTGATAGCTGCGCGCGCTGCCGCTCGCTTCGCGCTCACCGTCGCCGCCCTGCGCGCGACGCTTCGCGAAGCGCGCGAGCAACGCTCGCGTGGACTCGGCCTGCATCGGTAGATCCACGTGAAGCCCGCGCACGACCACCGACCGAACACTGCTCGCTCCGCGAAAGGCAGCAACGATTGCATTCGCTCCGAGCTCGACCTCGCGCGCCTCCATGCGCGGCCCACCCTCATCACCGATCGAGATCGTCTCGAGCGTCACACCCGAGAGTCCCACGGACACGTCGCCGAGGCGTGCGCTCAGGCCGGTGCGTGCTTGCACTTCCTTCACGACCCGGTCGCGCACCAGCTTCGGCAGATACGCCGCCACGCCGACCCCACCGGCAGCAACGAGCGGAACGGCGACCAGGCTCCGCAAAGCGATGCGACGAATCTTCAAGGTATCGAGCGAAGGGAAGGAAGTGGCGACCGAGCCTTCGATTATGGCGGCTTCAGGATTGAAACGAAAGCCGCCCCAGGCGCCACCTTGGGCTCCAAATCCGCAACACGACGCCCGTTTTTCAGCCCTGTCAGAACACCGGTCTCTTGCCTGCGAGAGTGGTCCGGTTACATTCCCGCCCATGGCCCACGCGTCTGATGAGGACTACGCGCGCATTCTCGTGACTTCCGCCCTGCCCTACGCCAACGGACCCGCCCACCTCGGTCACCTGGCGGGCGCATACTTGCCCGGCGACATCTACTGTCGGTTCCAACGCCTGATGGGTCGCGACGTGGTCTACATCTGCGGCTCGGATGAGCACGGCGTCGCGATCATCATGCGCGCGAGAGAAGAAGGCGTCTCGCCACAGGAAATCGTCGATCGCTATCACCCCATGCTGCGCGACGGCTTCGAAGCGTTCGGCATGAGCTTCGACCACTACGGCCGCACCTCGTCGCCAAAGCACCACGAGATGAGCCAAGCCTTCTTCGCGGAGATCGCTGCCAAGAACAAGTTCGTGCTCAAGAAGGAATCGCAGCTCTACGATCCGGAGGCGAAGCTCTTTCTCGCGGACCGCTTCGTGCGTGGCAAGTGCCCGAACACGAGCTGCGGCTACGAAGAGGCATACGGCGATCAGTGCGAGAAGTGCGGCCGCTCGATGAGCCCGAAGGAGCTGATCGATCCGCGCAGCGCGATCACCGACGCCAAGCCAGAGCTCAAGGAAACGACGCACTGGTACCTGCCGCTAGACGAGGTGCAAGGCTGGCTCGAGCAGTGGCTCGACGGCCACGGAGAATGGAAGCCTAACGTCCTCGGCCAGGCCAAGAGCTGGCTCAAGGAAGGTCTGCGCGAGCGCTCCATGACACGCGACCTGCCGTGGGGCGTGCCGGTCCCGTCGGCCGTCGCCGAGGCCGCCGGTGTGGACGCCGAGGGCAAGGTCCTCTACGTCTGGTTCGACGCCCCAATTGGTTACATTTCAAGCACTTGCGAGTGGGCCGAGGCCGTTGGCGAGCCCGATCGCTGGCGCGACTACTGGGGCCAAGAGGACACCAAGCTGGTGCACTTCATCGGCAAGGACAACATCGTCTTCCACTGCCTGATCTTCCCGGCGATGCTCAAGCTGCACGGCGACTTCGTGTTGCCGGACAACGTGCCCGCCAACGAGTTCCTCAACATCGAGGGCAAGAAGCTCTCGACCAGCCGCGGCTGGGCGGTGTGGCTTCACGAGTTCCTCGAGGAGTTCCCCGCGGACTACCTGC
The DNA here is from genome assembly GCA_028817855.1 of Myxococcales bacterium. Taxonomy (GTDB): domain Bacteria; phylum Myxococcota_A; class Polyangia; order Polyangiales; family JAFGIB01; genus JAOUOP01. The sequence goes on along the minus strand of JAPPOT010000056.1, from coordinate 2,679 downwards.
GCTACTCGCTGCTCGGCGTCCTGCCCGAGACGAAGGACTCCGACTTCAGCTGGAAGGACTTCCAGTCGCGGGTCAACAACGAGCTCGCCGACACCTTCGGCAACTTCGTGAATCGGTCGCTCACGTTTGCCAAGCGCTTCTTCGACGGCAAGGTTCCGGAGCTCGTCGCTCCCAACGAGCTCGACAAGGGCATGCTCCAGGCGATCGCAGAGGCCCCCGCGGCCATCGCGGAGCATCTCGAGAACTACCGTTTCCGCGACGCGGGCGATGCGATGATGGGCATCGCGCGCCACGCCAACAAGTATTTCAACGACTCGGAACCGTGGGCAACGCGAAAGAGCGATGCGCAGAAGTGTGCGAACACGATCCACGTCTCGCTCCAGGTCAGCGCGGCGCTGTCGATCGTGTGCGAGCCCTTCTTGCCGTTCACGGCCGCGGCGATGCGCGAGATGCTCGCACTCGACGGCGTGCGCTCGAGCACGCGATCCGAGGGCGCTGGCGGTCTTGGGTGGCACGACGCCGCCCGTCCCCTGATGACCTCCGGCAGCCCGCTTGGCGAGCCCGTCATCCTCTTCCAGAAGGTGGAGGATGAGCGTGTGCAGGCACAGATCGACAAGCTGGAGGCCGCTGCCGCGCCGCCCGAGCCGAGAGGCGGCCCCTACGAACCCCTGTCCGACACCATCGTCTACGACGACTTCGCCAAGCTCGACTTGCGCGTCGCGCTCGTCACGGAAGCCGAGAGGGTTCCGAAGTCCAAGAAGCTGCTGCGCTGCCAGGTCGATCTCGGATTCGAGAAACGCCAGGTGCTGGCGGGCGTCGCCGAGCACCTCAGCCCCGAGGACCTGATCGGCAAGAAGGTCGTGATGGTCGCCAACCTCGCGCCTCGCAAGATGATGGGGCTCGAGAGCCAGGGGATGTTGCTAATGGCGACCGAGCGCGAAGGACGCCTCCTCCCCGTGTGGACCGAGGGCGAGCCCGGATCGACGGTGGCCTGAACGGGCGAGCCGGGAAAAGCCCCCTATTTCCGGGGCTTCCCCCGCAGGATGAGGCGGATGGGGGGCTTTCGAGCACCGGCGCGGCCCGCTACGATCGGGGGTCGGACGCATGTCGAGCCCGCCGCCCGAAGGGAACCCCGAGTCCGAGGCTCGGGAGAGTACTCCGCCCGCGATGTACGAGGTGGATCTGCACGAGACCGTCCTCTTCGTGCCGACGCCGGCACCGGAGCAGGAAGGGCGGCTCGTGTCCGTCTGCCTGGCCGGGCGCGACGGCCTGACCCTGCGCGCGCTGGGCCGCGTCGCGCGCGTGGTGCCCGAGCGGGAGGGCCGCGAGGGCGGCATGGAGATCAGCCTGCTCGACGTACGCCGCCGGGAGTCGGATCTCGACGCAGTGATGTCCTCACTGCGGCCTCCATCCCGGCGGCCGTCGGCGCTGTCGGGACCTGTGCGCGTCCTGGTGGTCGACGACGACGCGCTCTGGCGCAGGCGCACAGTCGACCTAATGCACGCCGCCGGCTACCACGTGCACGAGGCCAAGAACGGCGTCGAAGCGCTCAGTGTCGCACTCAACGAGAACGTGCACCTGATCGTGACCGACGTGCAGATGCCGACCATGGATGGCTGGCAGCTGCTCCGGCTCGTACGCGCGCGCGACGAGCTGGCAAACGTCCCGGTGCTATTCCTGACGACGTTGACCAGCGACGAGGAGCGCATCCGCGGCTACGAGCTCGGGGTCGACGACTACATCGACAAGCCCTTCAACGGGCACGACCTGGCGGAGCGCGTCACGCGCGCGCTATCGAAAGGACGCGGACAGCCCGAGAGCGCAAGCGGGCACGTGCTGCGCGGCGATCTCTCCCGAGTGGGACTGGGAAGCCTTCTATCGTTTCTCGAGCTCGAACGACGCACGGGCATCCTGGAGCTGAGGGCGGAGGGTGGCCAGGGGGCGCTGCATCTCAAGGAAGGTCAGATCGTCCGCGTCGATCTCGCGCCCTCGGCGGGCATGGAGACAGACCGCGACCGACTCTTCGCGATGCTCGACTGGAGGGCGGGCGACTTCGAGCTCGCCAACGCTTCCGTCGACGAGTCCGACCGACTTGGAACGCCCACCGGTCAGCTGCTGTTGTTGCATGCCGGCATGAAGGACGAACAGGCCAACGCTGAGTAGAGGACGGAATAGAAGAAGGCCCTGCCTCGAAGTGAGGCAGGGCCTTCGTGATTAATCCCGGCAGCGTCCTACTCTCCCACGCAGTTCCCCGCGCAGTACCATCGGCTCTGGAGGGCTTGACTTCCGAGTTCGAGATGGGATCGGGTATGACCCCTCCGACATCGCCACCGAAAATCCTTTAGAGCTGCATCTCCAGGGGTCCACTGGAGATCAAACCGCAGTTGGTTCTTCACGAACCGTCGTCGCGGGTTGGCCTTTCTATGCCAACACCGCTGTCGCGGGTTGGGTCTTGCTCCCAACCCCGACCTCGAAATCAATCAACGCTTGCCTTAGAGATAGGAAAAGCCGCACGGCCGATTAGTACCGGTTAGCTCCACGCATTGCTGCGCTTCCACACCCGGCCTATCTCCTCGTAGTCTTCGAGGGGCCTTTAGGGACCGAAGTCCGGGATACCTTATCTCGAGGCCGGCTTCCCGCTTAGATGCTTTCAGCGGTTATCCGTTCCGTACATGGCTA
>JAPPOT010000706.1 GCA_028817855.1 Myxococcales bacterium | reverse complement strand
TCTATTCGACGAATGGGCGGCCGACCAGGATCCCGAGTTCAAGCGGGTCTTCTACCGTGAGCTGATCCCGGAGCTGCGCGCACGCGGCAAGGCGGTCGTGGTCGTGACCCACGACGACCGCTACTTCGACGCTGCCGACCGTCTGCTGAAGATGGAAGCGGGTCGCGTGGTGCCGCAGCACACCGATGCGTGAAATTCTCCGACCGCTACGCGCCGCGTCGGATACTCTCCACGTGTCGAGGTCAGGGGTAGGCCTGCGACATGTGGGTAGGTGAAGCATGGGGACGATGAGGTGGGCGAGCGTGTTCGTGACGCTCCTCATGGTGGCGTGTGGCGGAGACGATGGCAGCGGCGCGCCCGCGTGCATCTCCGGAATGGTCGTCGGCTGTTCGTGCGACGACGGCAGCAGTGGAACCCAGACGTGCGGCGCCAGCGGCGCCTTCGAGGCCTGCACGTGCTCCCGGGTGGACCCCCTGAGCGGCGACGAAGCGGCCAACGCGCCCGGCGACCCTGGAGCCGCCGCGAGCGCGACGCAGGACGACGGCGCGGGCAGCGCCGAGTCGAGCTCCAACGGCACCGCCGACTCGAACGCGGACGAGGGACCCGAAGCGGGAGAGCCGAGCGGTACAGCCGGTACCAGCGGGGGTTCGGGCGAGGCGGGTAGCGGTTCCGATGATGGCGCCGCAGGCAATGACGGCGGCGGTGCGGGCAGCGACGGCGGCGGCGCGGGCAGCGACGGCGGCGGCGCGGGCAACGACGGCGGCGGCGCGGGCAGCGACGGCGGCGGCGCGGGCAGTGGTGGCGACAACGGGGGCGATGAGGATCCGCACATCCCCGAGCCCGGCGCGCTCTTCGCCCCGTGCGAGCTCGACAGCGAGTGCAAGGGCGACCTGGCGGTGTGCGTTCGCGGCGGCGATCCCTTGCAGCTGGAGCAACCTCCGGTGGGCTACTGCTCCGTCACCTGCCTCGGCACCGGTGGCGGAGGCGACGAGTGCCCGCAGCCAGAGACCGGCACCGTGAGCGCGATCTGCGAGCCACTGAGCTTGCGCTGCGTGTTGGCGCGCTGCGCAGAGCTCGAGTGCCCGGTCGGCATGGAGTGCGTGCGGCGCCAGAGCGTGCGCCCGCCGGGCATGTTCGTCACCATCGCGGAGTGCCTCTATCCCGCACGCGACTGAAGGTTGAGCGCTCATCCTTCGCGTGCCTGAACGCGCGCGTTGTCGAGATGTGTGTGCCGATCGGTGCCGGTGGATCACAGGTGCCGCGGTGTGCAGCAACGACGCCAACAAGCGCGCCGACAACGCGCCATCGGGCAGCCCCAGTCCCGGCTTTGAGATAGAATGAAGCGTATGGGAGCTCGATGGCTTGCAGGGGTCGCGTGCCTGGCTTTCCTCGCCTTGGCTTGCGGTGACGACAGCGGTGGCAATCCACCGGCACCCGATCCGATGGACACCGGCGACGGCGATGGAGACGGCGACGGCGACGGTGACACGGGCGGCGACGGCGACACCGCTTCGGGCGACGGCGACGGTGACAGCGGTGGCATGGACGCAGGTACCGACGGCGGCACCGATCTCGACGCGGGTGACCCCTTCGATTACGACGCCGCGGGCGACTACAAGTTCGACGATCCCGACGGCCCTCCACCGCCGGCGCCCGACAGCTGGACCTGCGCCGAATCGCTGTGGGCCGACGACTTCTGCGACTGCGGCTGCAACGCCACCGACATCGACTGCGTGGCGGTGAGCTGCTCGGAGCCTGGCTGCGTGGAGGACGGCTGCGACGCCTGCTTCACCGCGGAAGCCACCTGGCGCAGCTGCGAGCCGGAGCCCGACCCGGGTGACTGGCGCTGCAGCGACGGCAAGCAGACCGACGGCGTGTGCGACTGCGGCTGTGGCGTGCCGGACGACCGCTGCAACGGTCAGGGCTGCACGACACCCGGATGCTGGGCGGGTAAGGAAGCGGACGGGGTCACCAACATCTGCTTCCGCCGGCATGCGCCCACCTTCAATGGCGTGTCGTGGGACGAGAACGAGTTGGTCGACAGTGAGCCAAACCTGGCGGTGTGGAACTGCCCGGCATATCACTGGGGCACCGGCGACGGTTGCGACTGTGGCTGCGGGACGCCCGATCCGGACTGCTTCGACGATGGCTGCACCGGCGACAAGTGCTGGGACAGCGCCTGCATTCGCTGCCGTACCAACAACGGATCGGAGCTGTGGAGCTGCGACGCGGCCGAGGCTGGTTGGGACGACGACATCGATAGCGTGGTGAACACCGAGTCCCTGTGCGACGCCAACAAGAGCTTTGGCACCGGCGACGGCTGCGACTGCGGCTGCGGCGGCCCCGACCCGGACTGCGGCGAAAACGGGGGCTGCTCTGGGATCGATTGTTTCGTCGAGGGCTGCAACCGGTGCACAAGCACCGACACGAGCCTGGGACCGCAGTTCCTGCCGATCGGCTGCAACATCCCGGGCGCGTGGATCACCAATGGCTGCGAGGCCGACGCCTATGGCACGGGCGACGGCTGCGACTGTGGTTGCGGCGCCCCCGACCCGGACTGCGATGGGCTGGGCGTGATCGACCCGGAGGCCACGCCGACCAACGACTGCGACGTCTGCAACGACGGGCTGGGCGGCTACGACGTCTGCCCGGGCTGGACCTGCACGACCGGCACCTCGCTGGACGCCTTCGGCGACGCGGACTGTGACTGCGGATGCGGCGTGATCGACCCCGCGTGCCGCCTCAGCGGTCTCGCCAGCTGCACCGGCGACGACTGCAGCGAGAGCCAGGCCTGCCACTTCTGCAACGACGGCGCCGGCAACCGCACCGACTGCTCCGACGAGTGGGTCAACGCCACCGGCACCGACGACGGCGCCGGCGCGGCCTGTGACGTGAACGAGTACGCGGCCGGCGACGGCATCTGCGACTGCGGATGCGGCGTGATGGACCCGGACTGCGGCGCCGACGAGGGCTGCGCCGAGGACGGCTGCAGCGCACCCGGCTGCGACGTCTGCCACCTGGGCAACAACAGCCAGGTCAAGTGCTTCGAGTGGACCTGCGACATCGCCAAGCGCGGCACCGGCGACGGCTGCGACTGCGGATGCGGCGCCCCCGACCCGGACTGCGAGGGCGCCATCGGCGATGACTGCCTGACACCGGGCTGCCGCGCCGACGCCTGCCAGATCTGCCACGACGACCTCGGCCGCGTGGTCCCATGCCCGTGAACGTCCAGCCACAGCGCCTGCTGCTCGGTCTCCTGCTCGGGGGGCTGCTGGCCTGTGGCGACGACAGCGGGGGCACCGCACCCGGCGTGGGCACCGGTCCACGCCCGGACGACGGGGACGCCTCCATCGGCATGGACGCCTCGCCCGACGGCGACACCGGCGATGGCGACACCGGCGATGGCGACACCGGCGATGGCGAC
>JAPPOT010000918.1:10234-15512 GCA_028817855.1 Myxococcales bacterium | reverse complement strand
ACAAAGGAGCGCGCGTGAGCGCGCTGCGAACCCGCGCGGGCAGCCCGGTGCAAGTCGAGCACTCCGACGCCCTGCCCGTGGTCGGTGTCGGCATCAGCCTTCGCACGGGCTCCTTGACCGATCCCGAGGGCAAGGAGGGCCTGACCCGGATGCTCGCGCGCGCCATGCGCATGGGCACGCGCGGCCTGTCCTCGGTGAAGCTGGAGGAGACGATCGACGCGATGGGCGCCCAGCTGTCGATGGGCGTCAGCCAGAGCTATGCCCATTTCGGCGGCGTCGTCGTCAAGCAGAACCTGGAGCGCTACCTGGAGCTGCTGGGCGAGCTGCTGCTGCGCCCCGCCTTCCGCGCGGGCGACGTGGCGCTGGTCAAGCGCGAGACGAAGGCGGAGCTGACCAACCTGCTCGACGAGGATCGCGCGCTCTGCTTCCGCAACTTCCGCACCTTCGCCTTCGGCGACCACCCCTACGCGCGCTCGCGCATGGGCAGCCCGAGCAGCGTGCGGCGCATCGGCCGCGACGATCTGCGCGGGCACCACAAGCGCCTGATGCGTGCCGACAACCTGGTGATCGGCGTCTGGGGTGACTTCGATGCAGACGCGCTCATGCCGATGCTCGATCGCGTCTTCGGCGAGATGCCGCGGGCGGGCGCGCCGAGTGTGGAGCTGCCGGCGCCGCGCCTGCCGCGCGGTCGCAGGGTGTTGCTGATCGACAAGCCCGAGCGCACCCAGACCCAGATCGCCATAGGCACCCTGGGCACGCACCCGCGCGACCGCGAGCACGTGCCGCTGCTGGTCGGCAACACCAGCTTCGGCGGCCTCTTCACCTCGCGCCTGACCACGGAGGTGCGCGGCAAGCGTGGCTGGAGCTACGGCGCCAACAGCAGCCTAACCCAGAGCCTGACCCGGGACCTGTGGGCGATGCACACCTACCCGGCGGCGGCCGATGCGCGCGCCTGCATCGAGCTGCAGCTGTCGCTGCTCGAGGACTGGATCGCGCGCGGGGTGACGGCGCGCGAGCTGCGGGCCGCCCAGAGCTACCTGGCGAAGGGCCACGCCTTCGAGGTGGATACGCCGGCCAAGCGCCTGGACCGCGCCCTCGACGACGAGCTCTTCAACTGGCCACGCCACTACCACGAGCGCTTCGTCGAGCGCGTGCGCGCGGTGACGCGCGAGGACATCCAGACCGCCCTGCGGCGCCGGCTGTCGGCGCGCGACCTGGTGATCACGCTGGTCGCGACGGCGGACCAGCTGCTGCCCGAGCTGGAGAAGCTGCCGGAGATCGCCTCGATCGAGGTGCGTCCCTTCGATCAGCTCTGAGCGGCAGGCAGCCGCAGGGTGGCCGTCGTGCCCAGGCCGTGCTCGCTGTCGAGCTCCAGCGTGGCGCGCGCGCGAGAAAGGCGCTGCTCGATGCTGAGCAGGCCAAAGCCCGCGCTCGGTCGCGCCGCCACGTCGAAGCCACCGCCGTCGTCGCGCACGTGCACCCGCGTCTCGCGACCCGGACCGGGCGTTGCGGACACCACGACCTCGCGTGCACGCGCGTGCTTGCCCGCGTTCGCCACCAGCTCCTGCACCGCCTGATAGACGAGCGGGTTCCAGCCCTGCTCGATCCGCGTCCAGGCGCTCGAGGGCTCGAGGCGCGCGTCGAGGCCGTAGCGCGCGCCCATGCGCGACAGCATCGCTTCGAGCGCGTCCGCGAGGCCCAGGTCATGGAGCGCGGGCGGGCTCAGCTCCGCGGTCAGGTCGCGGCTCTGGGCCATCGCGTCGGCGACCAGCGAACGCGCATCGTCGAGCACGGAGCGCTCCCGCTCCGGGAGCCCCTTGCGCAGCACGTCCAGCCGAATCTGGGCGGCGTAGAGCGACTGGGAGATGGCGTCGTGCAGCAGGATGGCGATGCGCTCGCGCTCGGAGGCCTCGGCCGACATCAGCTGGCGCGAGAGCTCCTCGAGGCGGCGCATGTAGGCCGTCCGCTCGTGCTCGGCGGTGCGCAGGGAGGCGAGCCGCAGCTGGGACTCCCGGAAGCGGCGCAGGGCGAACCAGACCGCGGCCACGAGCGCGAGCGCGAGGGTGAGCAGGATCTCGTCCAGCTCGAAGGCCTCGAAGCGGGTGACCGCCGGGGAGAGCCACTCGACCGCGTCCAGGGAGGTGAAGAGCAGCCCACCGGCGATCACGACGCACGCCGCGATCAGCGCGTCGCGCGCGGCCCGATCCGGTGGCGTGTGGCTCACCGCGGCACCTGCTTGTCGAGGCGCTCGATCAGCTCGGCGCGCGAGGAGGCGCCGAGCTTGTTGAGCACGCGCGCGCGATAGGTGTCGACCGAGCTCTTGCTGATGCCGAGCGTGCGCGCGATGTTGGGGCCGGTGTGGCCGCGCGCGATGAGCGCTGCCACCTCCCGCTCGCGCGCGCTCAGGTCGCTGGTCGGATCCTCCGGCGCCAGCTGCGGCAGGGCTGGGTCGAGGAAGCGCTCGCCCGCGGCGACCGCGCGGACGGCGCGCACCAGCGTCGCTCCACCCGAGCGCTTGGCGACGTAGCCGTCGGCGCCGGCGGCCAGGGCGGCGCGCACGTAGCGCGCGTCCTCGTTCATGGAGAGGACGAGCACGCGCGCGCTCGGGCAGCGCTCGCGCACGCGCGCGATGGCCGCGGCGCCCCCGAGCCCGGCCATGCTCATGTCGAGCAGCACGAGTGCCGGCTGCAGCCGCGCCGCCGCCGCCGCCCCGGCCTCGCCATCGGCAGCCTCGCCCACCACGCGCAGGTCGGGCTCGCCGTCCAGGAGCAGGCGCAGTCCTTCCCGTACGATCTCGTGGTCGTCCACGATCAGCAGCTCGGTCCGGGCCATGGCTGGGCTGGAATGGCACGCGCGGGGGCTGCGATCAACGGGGGCGGCCTGTCGCGTACTGCACGACGCGCGCGCGGCCGTGGTCTACTAGCGTGCCGCGGGATGGTTCGAGGAGCAGTCATGGGTCGATGGTGTTTGTCCTGTTGTTTTGCGTGGTTGTTGGTGGCTGGATCGGCGATGGCCCAGGCGCCGGAGGGCGCTCCGGCGCCGGAGCCGGCGCCCGAGGCGCCGGGAGGCCCCCAGCCGCCGGCGCCCGCGGCACCGGCAGCACCCGAGGGCACCCCGGCGCCGGAGGGCGCGCCCGCGCCGGAGGGCGAGACCGTGCCGGAGGCCGGGTCCGCGCCGGAGGCCGCGCCCGAGCCCGAGCCCGGGGCCGCGCCCGGGGCCGAGCCCGGGGCCGGGCCCGAGGCCGCGCCGGAGGCCGAGACCGAGTCCGAGTCCGAGACCGTGCCCGAGGCCGAGGCCGAGACCGAGACCGAGGCTGGGGCTGAGGCTGAGGCTGAGGCTGAGGCTGAGGAGGCGGAGTTCGGTGCGGTCGCCGTCGTGCCCACCGCCGGGCCGCGGCTGTCGCTTCGCAAGGTGCCGCGCAACGTCCAGCGCGTCGACCTCGGGGCGCTCGAGCAGCAGCATCCGATCGGTACCCACCAGGCCCTCGACCTGCGGCTCGGCAGCGTCGCGCTCAACGACGTGCAGAACAATCCCCTGCAGCCCGACCTGCAGTACCGCGGCTTCACCGCCTCGCCCCTGCTCGGCAGCCCCCAGGGCGTCGCCATCTACCAGAACGGCGTGCGCATCAACGAGGCCTTCGGCGACGTGGTCCAGTGGGACCTGGTGCCGGAGGTCGCCATCGACGAGATTCAGCTCATGCCCGGCGCCAATCCGCTCTACGGGCTCAACGCCCTGGGCGGCAGCCTGAGCCTGCGCATGAAGCACGGCTTCAGCTTCGACGGCTACCGCGTGAGCGCCTCGGCCGGCTCCTTCTCGCGCCACACGGTCAGCGCGGAGGTCGGCGGCAGCCGCGACGACCTGGGCTACTACCTCGCGCTGAGCACCTTCGGCGAGGAGGGCTTCCGGCGCGAGTCCCGCTCGCGCGCCCACCAGCTCTACGGGGACCTGCGGCATCGCGACGAGCGCACCGAGGTCGGCGTGAACCTCACCCTCGCCGACAGCGACCTCAACGGTAACGGGCTGTCGCCCGTGGAGCTGCTCGAGGACGAGGGGCGCGACGCGGTCTTCACCTTCCCAGACAACACCGACAACGACCTGGTGATGGTCGCTGCCGATCTGGGCCGCACTCTCACCGACACGCTCTCGGTGCAGGCGACCGCCTACGTGCGCCACCTGCAGCGCGACACGCTCAACGGTGACGAGGGCGAGTTCGGCGTGTGCGCCGATGCCGACGGCGTCGACGTGCTGTGCGACGAGGACGACGAGCCGCTGCTGTCCGAGCGCGGCGAGATGATTCCGACGGCCGAGCCCTTCGACGGGCTCTTCAACACCACCGAAACGGTGACCGACGGCTACGGTGGCTCGCTTCAGCTCACGGTCCAGGAGCCGCTGGCCGGGCTCGACAACCACTTCGTGGTCGGCGCGAGCTACGACGGCGGGCACGTCGCCTTCCTGCAGCGCGCCGAGGCCGGCTTCCTCACGACGGATCGCACCGTGCTCGGCCAGGACATCTTCCTCTCGGGCAGTGAGTTCCGCACCAAGCTCGAGGCCGACAACCGCTACGTCGGCGTCTACGCCGCCGACACCTGGACGGTCGCCGAGCCCCTCGCCCTGCACGCGGCGGGGCGCTTCAACTGGGCCAATATCGAGCTCGACGATCGCGATCCCTCGGGCGCCCTCGACGGCGACCACGACTTCACCCGCTTCAATCCCTCGCTCGGCCTGAGCTACAGCCCGCTGCCGGCGCTCACGCTCTTCGCCTCGTACAGCGAGTCCAACCGCGCGCCCTCAGCCTCGGAGCTGGCCTGCGCCGACCCCGACGAGCCCTGCCGCGTGCCCAACGCCTTCGTGGCGGACCCGCCGCTCGAGCAGGTCGTCAACCGCGGCGTGGAGGCGGGGCTGCGCGGCGTGGTCGGCGACGCCAAGCGGCCGCAGCTGGCCTGGTCGCTGGCGGGCTTCGGCAGCCGCAACTTCGACGACATCATCTTCATCGCCGGCTCCACGGTGGGCACCGGCTACTTCCAGAACGCCGGCGAGACCCAGCGCGTCGGCCTCGAGGTCGACCTCTCGGGCCGGGTCGGGGCCCTGCAGTACTACCTGGGCTACGCCCTGGTGCACGCCACCTTCGAGTCCGAGCTGGAGCTGCCCGGCGGCGCGCACCCCGACAGCGAGGGCGACGATGCCGCGGACGCCGATGACGCGGATGCCGACGACGACGACGATGACGAGGGGGGCAGCATCGAGGTGGAGCCGGGCGACCGCGTGCCCGGCATTCCGA
>JAPPOT010000918.1:0-10224 GCA_028817855.1 Myxococcales bacterium | reverse complement strand
CCGACCCACAGCCTCAAGGCGGGGCTGTCCGTTTCGCCGACCCCGCGCTGGACCCTTGGCGTGTCGATGATCGCTCGCAGCGGCACGCCCTTCCGCGGCGACGAGGCCAATCTGCTCGACGACCTCGACGGCTACGCCATCGCCTCGGCCCACACCAGCTACCAGCTACTCGACAACCTCCAGCTCTTCCTCGAGGCCGAGAACCTCCTCGACACGGAGTACGAGACCTTCGGCCTGCTGGCCGAGCCCGACGAGGTGCTCGACGGCACCTCCGATCCGCGCTTCGTCGGTCCCGGCCCGCCCTTCGCGATCTTCGCCGGCATCACCTTGCACGACGGAGCCGCCGACGGCTCCGTCCGCTACGACTTGCGCCCGGTCGGGACGTCCTCGAACGCAACGTGCTTGTCGACGCGGGTCTCGGGCGGCAGCCCCAGCACGCGCTCCGAGATGATGTTGCGCATGATCTCGTCGGTGCCGCCCGCGATGCGGCCGCCGGGCGCGCCCAGGTAGGCCTGCTGCCACAGCCGATCCCCGACCGCGTCATCGTCCACTGCGCCCATCGGCCCCAGCAGCTCGAGCGCGAAGGCGGCCATCTCCTGCCGCAGCGGCGCGCCCACCAGCTTGCCGATCGAGAGGTCGGGACCGGGGGTCTCGCCGCGCGACAGCGCCGTCAGCGAGCGCAGCCCTGCGAGCTGCACACCGCGCTGGCGGATGTACAGCCGCGCGATGCGCTGGCGAACGCCGGCGTCCTCGAGCGCCGGGCGGCCGTCGATCGGAACCTGCTGCGCGAGCCGCACCAGCGTGTCCACTCCGCCACCCATGCCGCCGCCGCCGATCGCCGCCCGCTCGTTCATCAGCGTGGTGATCGCGCCCCGCCAGCCCTCGTTCACGCGCCCGATCATGTTCTCGGCGGGTACGCGCACGTCGCTGAAGAAGACCTCGTTGAACGAGCTGCCGCCGTTGATCTGCTTGATCGGTCTCACCTCGACGCCGGGCGCGTGCATGTCGACGATGAAGTAGGTGATGCCCTTGTGCTTGACCGCGCCGGGGCTGGTGCGCGTCACGATCATGCCCCAGCGCGAGTACTGGGCCCCGGTGGTCCAGATCTTCTGGCCGTTGATCACCCACGCGTCGCCGTCCTGCTCGGCGCGAGTGCGCAGGGCCGCCAGGTCGGAGCCGGCGCCGGGCTCGCTGAAGAGCTGGCACCAGATCTCCTCGCCGCGCAGCATCTTCTCCAGGTAGCGCGTCTGCTGGGCCTCGGTGCCGTGGGCCATGAGGGTGGGCCCGAGCATCCCCTGCCCGATCAGGAAGAGATTCGGCGGCGTCTCGAAGCGCGCCTCCTCCTGGTTCCAGATCGAGCCCTGGATGCGCGTCGCGCCGCGCCCTCCGTATTCCCTGGGCCACGTGATGCAGGCCCATCCGGCGTCGGCCTTCTTGGCCTGCCAGGCCTGTGCGCGCTCCACCGTCTCGTTGTCGCGTGCGCTCATGCCGACCTCGCTGCCCGGTGCGCGCTCGCTGGCGTTGGCCTCCAGCCAGGCGCGGCACTCGGCCCGAAACTCGGCTTCCTCGCGGGTGTCTTCGAAGTCCATGCTGTTCCTCGCTCCGTTCGGTGACGCGGTCTCAGGCGGCGCTCTCGCGGGCCAGTCGCAGGGTCAGGCGGTCGCGCCAGTGGGTGGGGCTGCCGAGGGTGAGCGCCAGCAGCTTGGCGCGCTTGTAGAAGAGTTGCGCATCGGCTTCCCAGGTGAAGCCGATGCCGCCGTGCATGTGCACCATCTCGCTCGCGGCCAGGTCGAAGGCGTCGGAGGCGGCGGCGCGCGCGGCGGCCGCGGCCACGGGCAGCTCGTCGGCGCTGCCGGCCAGGGCCCAGGCCGCGTAGTAGCTGTTGGAGCGGGCCAGTGAGATGTCCACGAAGAGATCGGCCAGGCGGTGCTTGATCGCCTGGAAGGAGCCCACCGGCCGGCCGAAGACATAGCGGTCCAGCACGTACTCGCGCGTGATCGCGAAGGCCTGGTCCGCGCCGCCCAGCTGTTCGAAGGCCATCAGTGTCGCGGCGCGGTCGAGCAGGTGCTCGATGGCCGCAGCGTCGCCGCCGTCGCCGAGCAGCTCCGCCTGTGCGCCAGACAGCTGCAGCCGTGCGAGCGCGCGCGATCCATCGATGCACGCCACCGGCGTCGCCTTTACGCCCTCGCCCGCCCCGACCAGCGCGAGCCGCGGCTGGTCGCCGACGCGGCACGCGACCACATACAGGCCGGCCACGTCGCCATCGAGCACGGGCTGCTTGTCACCGGTGATCGCTCCGTCTTTCAGCACCGTGGCCAGCGCCTGCCCGTTCCCATGCCCGGGACCCTCCTGGAGCGCGAAGGCGCCGATGCATGTACCGGCGGCGAGCTGCGGCAGGTAGCGCTCCTTCTGCGCTTCGCTGCCCAGCTGCAACAGCGCTTCGCTCACCAGGTAGATCGAGGAAGCGAAGGGGATCGGCGCGAGCGCCCGGCCGACCTCCTCCGCGACCAGGGCGAGCTCCAGTGCGCCCAGCCCGGCGCCGCCGTAGCGCTCGGGGATGGCGGTGCCGAGCCAGCCCATCTCCGCGGCGCCCCGCCACACCGTCTCGCTGTAGCGCGCCTCACCTTCGAGCACGCGCCGGCACTCCGACAGCGGCGACTCCCGCTCCAGGTACTCGCGCACCGCGCGCTGCAGGGCCTTCTGATCGTCGTCGAAGTCGAAGTTCATCGCGTGGCTCCCTGTCCTGCGATGGGCGTACCAGAGGTCCGAGCAAGCCATCAAGGCCGTCGCGCGTCGCGGTCAACAAGTTGGTGCGGCGAGCACGTGTGCCCAGGCGCGACCGCTTGGGGCCTGAGCCGCTCAGTCCTCGAGCGCCGCTTCGGCCTCGAGCGCCTCGGGCAGCAGCTTGGCCAGGTGCTGGTATTGCTCGAGCTCGTTGTAGAGCTGGCAGGATACGCGCAGCAGGCGCCTGCCCGGGCCGACGGGATAGACCTGCACCTCGATGCGGTGCTGCTCAAGCAGGATGCGGTGGAGCTTGAAGGGGTTGCCGTGGGGCGGTGGCAGCGGCACGGCGGCCATCGAGCCGATCATGTCCTCGGGGCACGGAGGCTCCGCGCCGAGGGCCGCGCACAGCAGCTGTCGGGCCCGCACCGCCAGCCCGTGGTTGCGCGCGCGGACCTCCGGCCAGCCGCCGGGCACGAAGGCGGCGAGGGTGTGGATCGCCTCCGGCACGCACAGGACGGCGCTCGGGTCGATCGTGCCGACCCAGTCGAACTCCGCGCGGAAGCGCCGGTCCTCTGGGGCGCTCGCGCCGTGGCTGATCGTCAGCGGCCGGATCGCGCTGCGGTGCTGGGGCTGTACCGAGAGGAAGCCGGCGCTCTTGGGTGCGCACAGCCACTTGTGGCAGTTGCCGACGTAGTAGTCCGCGCCGATCGCATCCACGTTCAGCTCGACCATCCCGGGCGCGTGGGCTCCGTCCACCAGCACCTGCACGCCCCGCTCGCGCAGGGCCGCGGTGATCTCGGCAATCGGGAAGACCAGGCCGGTCGGCGAGGCGACGTGGTCGATCAGCGCCAGGCGCGTGCGCTCGGTCACTGCGCCGACGATCGCGTCGATCACCTGCTGCGGCCCCTCGCAGGGGAAGGGCACCTCGACCTGAGCCACGCGCGCGCCTGCCCGATCGGCCACGAAGTGGACGGCATTGCGGCAGGCGCCGTAGGCCTGGTTGGTCACGAGCAGCTCGTCGTCGGGCCCGAAGCGCAGGGAGCGCAGCACCGTGTTGACGCCGGTGGTGGCGTTGGGCACGAAGGCGAGGCCCTCCGCATCGGCGCCCACGAAGCGCGCCAGCTCCTCGCGCGCCACGTCGAGCAGCGCGCCCAGATCCCGGTGCAGCATCTGCACCGGCTGCCGCTCCATCCGCTCGCGCAGGGCCTGCTGGCTCTCGAGCACCGGCGTGGGGCACGCCCCAAAGGAGCCGTGGTTGAGGAAGGCCACGTGCTCGTCCAGCGACCACAGCTTCGCCAGCCGCTCGGCATCCCGCTCGCTCATCCGCGCTACGGTAGCACCTTTCGCGGCGCGCGCCGGGTGCCAATAGGTTTGGATCCCAACTGAGAGGGACGATTCGAGTCACGGGTACCCGCGCTGCATTCGCACCACGTGCACGGTCAGCCCCCCGGCATCGACGGCGCAGGTCGGCGTGCCCGGTTTCCAGCCCGCGCGCTCGAAGGCGTTGCGGAACATGCGCAGGTTGGCGATGTAGGTCACCACCGTGCCGCCCGGCGAGACCACGCGATGCAGCTCGCGCGCCGCGTCTGCGTAGAGTGCGGGCGAGACGGCCTCCGAGCGGGTTCGTATGCCGAAGGGCAGGTTGGCGATGGCGACGTCCACCGAGGCGTCATCGAGGGGCAGCCGGCGCATGTTGCCGCGCGTCACCCGGCAGCGCTTGCCCAGCGGCTCCAGGTTCGCGCGTGCCATCGCCACCGCGTCGCTGGCGATGTCGATGCCGATGCACCGCGCGGAGGGGAAGAGGGCGGCGTGCTCCGCCAGGATGGTGCCACTGCCGCAGCACGGATCGAGCACCGTGTGGGCGGCGTCGGCGGGCTTGCCCTCGCGCGCGAGCAGCGCGAGCCCGGCGGCGACGCTCGGGTGGATCGAGGCGGCGACGGTCTCGCGCTCGGGCCGCCGCACCTGCGGCCAGCTCGCCGCGTGCCAGGCGAGCCCGAAGCGCGCGCCGAGCCGAAAGACCTCGAGGTTGAGCTCGTAGGACGAGGTGGCGTTGATCCAACCCAGCTCGTGCTCCACCCGCCGCGCGAGCTTCGGCAGCAGCTTGCGTCGCTGCAGGCGCGGCACGCCCGCCATGCCCAAGCGGAAGCGCAGCTCGCCCGCGCCGCCGAGCAGCGCGTCGATGCGGCGACAGGCACCGGCGACCTCGTCGGCCCCGTGGGCGTCCGCTTCTGCCACCAGGTGGTAGTCGTCGCGGATCGAGCGCAGCTGCGACAGCGGCTCGAGCTCCGCCCCGGTGGCCTCCAGCCGCAGCATGCCCGGCGTGGTCACCGTGGCCTCCAGCCCGCGGCGCTCGAGCTCGAGCTGCGACAGCGGCTCGGCGCCTGGATAGCAGCGCAGCAGGTAGCTGCCCGTCGGACGTGGCAGCGCCTGTTGTCCGTTCGTCTCCGGCGCCTGCGCGTTTGCGAGCGCCTTGCGCAGGGCGTCACCGACCGGGCCGGCCTCACCCGCGCGCGCCCTCCAGCTGTCGGGCCAGTCCGACAGGCGCAAGCTGCCCAGCGCGAGGATCAGCGAAGCTTGCACGAAGCGATGGGACTCGCGCTCGAGGGCATCGAGCAGGAACGCGCAGTGACCCGCATCGCCGCTCTCGCCCAGCGCGCTGGCGATCCGGCGCCGCGCCTTGACGTCCGGCTCCCGGGCGAAGCGCTCGCACAGCATCTCGAGAGCCCGGGGCGTGTCGCGGCCCACCAAACGCAGCACCTCGACGACGGTGCGTCGGACGCGCACGTCATCGTCGGTGAGCAGGCCCGCGATGGTGTCGAGCTCGGCGGCTCCTGCCCTGGCCAGCTCGCGCTCCCGCTGCCGCCGTTCCTCGAAGGGGCGTCGTGCTGCGGCCCGCACAGCCTGGGCGAAGTTGGACCCCATGACAGCCGGGACCCGTAACACACTGCCCCCGCGCCCCCAAGTCGAGTGCGCGCCCCGCCAGCGCGCGCTTCTGTCGCCGCTCGACCTTCGACTTGCAGCCCGCCGCCGACGGGCCCTGCGATCGCGTGCTGGTGACCCGGGGCGGCTGGCAGGGCCTGGCCCGGCGCGCCTCGTGACGCTCAAACCAGGCCGTGTTCGTAGGCATACGCGGTAGCCGCGGCGCGCGACGGCACGTCGAGCTTGGTCAGGATGTTGCTGACGTGCCGGTCGATGGTCTTGACGCTGAGGTGCAGCTCGGCGGCGATCGCCTTGTTGGTGCCGCCCGTCGCCACCAGCCGCAGCACCTCCAGCTCGCGCCGGCTCAGCCCGTGGCCATGCGCCGGTGAGCGGGATGCGTCCCCGTCCAGCGTGGCGAGGTCGAGGGCGGCGCCCAGCTTCTCGAAGCCCGCACGCGCGGCGCGCCGCTGAAGCTCCCGCCCGTCGCTGTCGCCGAGGGCGGCGCAGGTCTCCGCCAGCAAGACGCGCGTGCGTGCGATCTGGTAGGGCACCGACGCCTGCCCCCAGAAGTCGAGTGCCCGACCCAGGGAACGCAGCGCCGCCGCCGCTTCGCCGCCGGCCAGCTCCACGGCCCCGCGCATCTGGGCGGCCTGCGCACACAGCACCTCGGTTCCGAAGCGCTCGGCGATGCCGATGAGCTCCGCGCTGGCTTCGCGCGCCGTGTCCAGCTCGCCGACCGCGATCGCGATCTCCACCTGTGCGGGCAGAAGTCGGGCCCGCTGCATCGGGGCGCCGCGGGCGCTGAGCGCGCGGGTCACCGCGGCGTGCGCCGCCCCAGACTGACCCTGGGCGAGGCGCAGCAGCGCCAGTCCCGGCTGCGGATCGCCGCCCACCTCGCCCGCCTGCAGGTAGGCGTCTTGCGCGGCTTGTAGCTCTCCGCGCATGCGGTGCACCTCGCCCTGCTGGTAATACGCGGCGGCCGGTGACTCACGATCGGCGCCTTGCCGGAAGCGCTCGCAGGCCCGCTCGGCCTCTGCCAGGGCGTCGGGCCATGCGCCGTGGAGCTGCATGATCTCCGCGCGGTGGATCAGGCACTTGCCTGTGAAGGACTGCATCGTCGGCTGGCGCTCGCAGAAGCGCGAGAGCGCCTCGGTCCACTCGCCCGCCCGCCCGATCGCGCACACCTGATGGCAGCCCTCGATCACGCTGCAGTAGATCAGCCCGCGCACACGGCTCGACAGCTCGTCGCTCGTCACGGCGACCATCGTCTCGTCGAGCAGCGCCAGGCCCTCCGCCACACGCCCGGCGGAGATGGCCGCGCGCCCGCGAAGATGGAGCGCGATCGCGGCCAGCTCCCGGTCGCCATGGTGCAGGCCGATGGCGTGGGCCCGCGCGCCCGCTTCCTCCGCCCCGGTCAGGTCACCGGCGGCGGTGCGCTGGTGAACGGTGGGCAGCAGCATGTAGCCGTGCTCGACCACGTTCTGGTGCGCCTCCAGGATCCGGCCTGCGCGCCCGAACCAGCCGCTGGCGCGGCCCGTATCGCCACGAAAGACGCAGTGCATGCCGAGCCAGAAGGCGCAGCGTGCGGCGCGCAGCTCGGCGCCGGCACCCAGGTGCGCGCGGTGGGCCCGCTCGCGGTGCTCGAGGGCCTCGTCCTCGCTGCCGATCAGGTAGGCTGCTTCTGCCAGGAGCTCCAGGTCCTCGGCGCCGAGGCCGCCCTGCCCATCGGCCTGCAGCAGCAGGCGATGGGCCTCGAGCCACTCGCTCTGCTCGAAGCAGGCACGCCCGCGCCGCAGGGCATCGCTCCCCCCCTTGCGGCCTCGCGCCTTCGGTTGTTGCGGCTTGGCCATGGCTCGCCCCGAGCGGGCATCGTCGCGCGCCCGGGCGAGCTTGACCAGCGGTCCCGCGAGCATTTGGGTGCGCGCGCTCATGCGCCCGGCTGTGGCAAGGTGGCCGCAGGGGCGGCCGGTGCGGCCGGGGGTGGCTATCGAGCAGGCGCCGGACGACGTGGCGGGCGTCCCGCGACACGCCGGTGATCGTGTCCGAGGTGGCGGCGAACTGGAAGTGCAGGCCCACGAAGTAGAGGCCGGGGACCGCCGGCACCTCGCCGCGCACGTGCTCGGGCATGCCGTGCTCGTCGAAGATTGGCAGGTCGATCCAGGAGAAGCCCGGCCGGAAGCCGGTGCACCAGACCACGTTGTCCACCTCGGGCCGGCAGCCGTCTTCGAGCACCGGTAGGCCATCCTCGACCGCAACCACCCGCGGTACCCGCCGCACGCCGGCCTCGACCAGGTCGGTCGGCTTCACGCGTACCAGCGGCCCGGCCTTGGTCAGAAAGAAGAGCCGGACCTTGCGGCCCAGCGGCGTCTTCATGTTGAGCACCACGTGACCGACGAAGCGCACCAGGCTGATCAGAAAGTGGCGCGCCAACCACGGCTCGATGCGAAAGGGGATGTGACCCGTCTCCTTGCCCGCCATCGTCACCTCGTGGGTGCGCGACAGCTCCAGGGCGATGTCGGCGGCCGAGTTGCCGCCACCGACCACCAGCACGCGTCCCGGGCGCAGCTGGTCCGGGTTCTTGTAGCGCCTGGAGTGCAGCTGCAGGATCTCGGGCGAGAGGTGGCGCGCGAAGGGCGGGGCGCGCGGCACCTGGTAGTTGCTCATGGCGACGACCACCCGGGACGCCTCGATCATGCGGTCGCCGGAGGCGAGGATGAAGTGCTCGCCGCGCTTGACCAGCTTGTCGATCCGGACGCCGTTCTGGATCGGCAGGTCGAAGTGGCGCGCATAGCTCTCCAGGTAGTCGGCCATCTCGTCCTTGGTGACCACGTCTGCCCGGCCTGCGGGGAAGGGCAGGCCGGGCAGGGCGTTGAAGCGCGCTGGCGTGAAGAGCTGCAGCGAGTCCCAGCGCTTGCGCCAGGTGTCGCCGACACGCACGTGCGCGTCCAGAATCGTGAAGCTGTGCCCTGCCCGCTGTAGCTGGTAGCCCACGTTGAGCCCGGCCTGCCCGCCGCCGATCACCACCGTCTCGAAGTACTGTCGTGCCGTCATGTCGTTTCTCCCGGACGCCGCGTCGGCGCCTCTCATGCCGCGCACGCTAGCGAGCTGGTCGGGGCGCTCGCTTCGGCCGAAACCCCCATATTGCCGTGCGGCTGATATGGGTAATTCCACCCACGAGGCTGGGTCCGGCGGATCCTCGTCGAGCCCTGAAGCGCATCCAGGCGGGGTGCCTCCTGAGCCTACTTCGGTGGGCTCCGGGGCACCTGACGCCGTCCTCGCCAGCTTCGACCCCTGATCGTCAGTCCGCCGGCCAGGGGTCGTCCCGCGGGACGAACTCCTGTTGCGGCACGCCGGAACGCACCAGGTTGTCGCGCAGCATGTCGAGCAGCTCGAGGTCGAGCTCGATGTCCAGGTCGTCGACCTCCTCGTTGTAGTCCTCGACGGCCGCGATCAGGTTGTCGAGCGCGGCGATCGTCTCGAAGCCGGCCCGGCCCGAGTGGAAGTCCTCGCAGGCCATCTCCATGCCCACGAAGATGTTGAGCATGACGAAGCTCTTCTGCACCGAGGCGACCTCCTCGGCGTCGAAGAAGCCCTCGGCCAGCAGCACCGAGGGGTCGTGGGGGTAGTCGATCACCACTTGGTCGAACTGGCGCTCCGGGTTCCCGGGCTCGCGGAAGCTGAGGTCGATGGTCGCGATGGTCGCACCGTCGCCGTTGCCGCCGCCCGCCCGCGGCATCAGCTCCACCAGCAGCGAAGAGCCACCGCCGCGGCGGCCGTCGTCGTCGGTCACGTCCTGGTCCGACTCGCGGTGGGCGACGAAGACGCTCGGGATCTCGAGCGATCCCCCAGCCGCGCTGTCCTCCCAAAGGGGGCTGCCCAGGGCGCGACCGAAGTTGTAGTCGCTGCCGGCCGTGAGCGAGAGCTCCAGGTCGAAGGCGACCGGCACGACGAAGAAGCTCAGCTCCTCCTCGAAGACCTCGTCGACCGCGCCGGAGTCCTCCAGGAAGTAGAAGTTGCCGTCGGCCTGCTCGGCCAGCCCGCGCATCAGCTCGATGTTGAAGTCGTGGCCCAGGCCGACCGTGGTCAGCCCGATGCCGTCGGAGTTGTAGCCTCGCGACTCCTCGAGGATGGACTGCACGTGGGTGATGCCCGCGGTGGGCACGCCGTCGCTCAGCAGGATCACGCGGTTCTGACGATCGCCGTCGATCGTGTCGAGCACCTGCCGGTAGCCCGCGATGAGGCCCGCGTGCAGGTTGGTGGCGCCGTCCGCCTGCAGGCCGCGCGCGACGCGGCGCAGCTCGACGCGCGCACTTCCGACCGGTGTCATCTCCGTGACCACCTCGGCCGCGTCGCTGTAAGTGATGATGGCGAGCTCGTCCTCGTCGCGCATCCCGTCGATGAGCAGCTCCAGGCCCTGCCGGACGAACTCGATCTTTGCGCCCTGCATCGAGCCGGAGACGTCCACCACCACGGCCAGCGACAGGGGCGGGCGCTCCCCCGGGTCCGCCGCGATCGGCGAGTTGAGCCCGAGGTTCAGCATGGTGCAGTTCTCGCCGTTCATCAGGTTGCCCATCACGGCCA
>JAPPOT010000478.1 GCA_028817855.1 Myxococcales bacterium | reverse complement strand
GTCCTGAAGAGAGATTCGCGCCCCGCGGAGCGCGAATCTCGCAATAAAAAATATAAATTAAATCAGAAAATACGATAAAAGACCCCCGACAGGACCACGTCGAACGGCCTCGCGGCCGTCCGGCTACTCTTCGGGGGCGCGGACGAGGCGCATGTGGGGGACGCGGATGCCGGCGAACGCGTTGGTTGCGGCTTCCGCGGCCCTTTGGGCACCTTCGCGGTCGAGGATGCCCGGCAAGGCCTCGAGTCGCGCGCGCTTCTCGATCGTGTCGTGGCCCGGGTAGTCCTCGGAGGCGGCGACGCGGTCCAGCGCGTCGGCGTCGCCTCGCATCACGGCGGCGATCGTCCGCAGGGCGACGACCGCGGCGGGTGTGCGTCCCGCCGCCGAGCGGCGCTGGTGCAGCGGCGGGTTGGACCAGTGGCCCGGGCGGATCGGCAAGTGGGTGGCGAGCGCGGCGGACAGCCGGACTTGGGCGGTGAAGTCGGTCTCACCCAGGTCCTCGAGGCCCTTGTCGGCCATCTCGTCGAAGACGACACGGAAGCTCTCGATCAGGGACCGGGCGGAGGTCTGCGCCACCCCGCGACGCCGGGCGGCGCCGACCGCCTCGAGCAGGCTTCCATCCAGCCGCATGATCTCCCGGTCTTGGGCGTCGACCGCGCGCCGCCACTTGTCGGCGTTGCGCCGCAGCTCCGCGTCACCCGGCGACTGCTCCGCGAGTAGCTCGAGATGCTTCAGCAGGCTCCGATCCTGACGGCGCCGATCGACCAGGGCCGCCAGCTGCGACCAGAGCTCGTCGGCCAACTCGCGGTCCACGTCGCCCACGCGCCATTCATACTGCCTCGCTCCACCCGAGGCCACCCCCCGCTTGTCGGCACGCCGGACGATTCCCTAGACTCGCGCCATGCAGCGGAGCGCGGCGTGGCCCTGATCGTCATCGAGGTCGATCCCGAGCAGCTCTCGGATCCGGACCTGGACGTGCGCTTCGCCCTGCCCGAGCTGCTCGAAGCCGCCTCCGCCGGCAGCGTCACCGGCGCAGGCGACGGCGTCGACGAGGACGAGCGCATCCACATCTACCTCGACACCGCCGACCTCGTCGCCGGAGTCCGCCTCGTCACCCAGATCCTCCAGTCCCGCCTCCTCGGGGGCGAAGACCTCAGCCGCTGCCGCATCGGCGTCCGCAACGCCCCCGGCCAGCCATTTGACGTGGTCTTCCCAGAGGGGGCCGCAGCGACGATCCCTGACCTCGACAGCTGAAGTCCCCATCGACCGAGACCGGCCGCACCCGCGTCCCAGACCGCGTCCGAGACAGCGTCCGAAACCGGGGGCCGAGACCGACACCGAACCGAGACCGGGTTTGCCACGGGTCCGCGTCGAGATCCCCGAAAATCCGCGCCCGGTGGAGCGACTCAGGGGGCCATGCGAACGACGATCGCGCTGCTCACCGTTTTCACGGTCTGGAGCCTGGCCAGCGCGCCGGCGCGGGCCTGTGGGGGATTCTTCTGCTCGGCCACGCCGATCGACCAGACGGCGGAGCGCATCGTCTTCACCGTCAACGGCGATGGAACCATCAGCGCCTACGTGCAGATCCGCTACGCCGGCGAGCGCGACGCCTTCGCCTGGCTGCTGCCCGTGCCGAGCACACCCTCGGTGGACGTCTTCCCGGCGCTGGCGATCCAGGCCCTCGACCTGGCGACCGAGCCGGTCTACGCCTTCCCGCAGTGCTTCCCCCTGGCCCTACCCGAGGGCTCGGCGGGCGCCGGCCACGACCTGCGCGTGATCCGCGGCGCGGTAGGACCCTTCGACACCGCCATCCTGGAGAGCGAGTCGTCAGAGGCGATCGTCCAGTGGCTGATCGACAACGACTACCGCTTCACCGAGGCGATGGTCCCGATGATCGAGCCCTACGTGGAAGCGGGCATGTCGATGGTGGCGATGAAGCTGCTGCCCGACGCCGACGTGAGCGACCTGCAGCCGGTCGTGCTCACCTACGAGGCCGAGCAACCCATGATTCCGCTCCAGCTCACCGCAGTAGCTGCCATGCCGGAGATGAGCATCGCCACCTGGATCCTGGCCGACCGGCGCTACGAGGCGGACAACTACGGCAACATCGAGCTCTCGGACGAGCACATCCGCTTCGACGAGAGCGGCAACTGCAACTACCAGGCGCTGGTCTCCCGCGAGGTCGACGCGCGCGACGGCCGCGCCTTCGTGACGGAGTACGCCAAGCCGACCGCCGAGCTGCTCGAGCGCATCGCGGCGGGACCGGTCCCGGCCACGGAGGAAGCCCAGGAAGCCAACGAAGCGCTGGTCGAGCTGCTCTCGGGCCACGACTACATCACACGCCTCTACACGCGCATCTCACCGCACGAGATGGGCCTGGATCCGACCTTCGCCCCGGCAGGCAGCACCGAGGACTTCGACAACGAGCACGACCTCACCGAGGTCCGACAGGATCCCATCTGCGAGGACAACCGCTGCGAGTTCCTGCACTGCGGCGCGACCAGCGCCTGCGGCCTGAGCGAGACCGGTGCCCCCACCTGCCTGTGCGGCGAGGGCACCGCCGCACGCATCACCCAGAACCGCTTCAGCGTGCCCGAGCCCTTCTGCGAGCCCCGCGCCAGCGACCTCAGCGAACGCGACGAAGCCACGGGCGCTCCCACCGGCATCGATGGCTGCGCCGACTTCTCCTGCGGCGAGCGCGGCGAGTGCATCAACATCAACGGCAGCCCCGCCTGCCGCTGCGACGTCGGCTACGGCGCGATCGTGACCGCACGCACCCGCGACGGCGAACGCCGCACCGAGCTCGACTGTGTCGTCGCCACCGTCTCGGAACCCGGCCAGTTCACCCTCGGCGCACCCGAGCCAGACCCCATACCGCCACTGATCCCCACGCCAACCGATCCTCCGGTCATCGCCGAGCCGGCCCCACCCCCCGCGCACTCGGACGTATTCGCGCGCACACGCAGGCCAACGACGGACCGGGACGGCGCCCTGCTGTGCAGCGCGAGCGGACACGGCGGAAACGGGACATCCGGCGCGTCGCTGGTCTTGGCGCTGGTCGCGCTGTGGACGCGCAGGGGACGCCGGCACGAGAGCTGAGACCGCGGCGGAGACCGGGACCGGGACCGACACCGACACCGACACCGACACCGACACCGACACCGACACCGAGACCGAGGCCGTGGCCGTGACGGCGCCCCAGGTCGCCGAGGCTGTTCGCGCACGACGACGACCACGAGTCTCGCACCTCACGCGCGCGCAGCGCGTCCCATGCGCGGCAGCGCAGCGGGCCGCGGAAGCGGGCCGCAACTGCCACCAAGAGAGCGCCGCGCATTTGCCTCACCCTGTGGCACGACGTGAGGCTTTCGGGGTGGGGGAACCCGCCGCGGGGGATTCACGCGTGCCAAGGCGCCGCCCCGCCCCCACCAG
>JAPPOT010000083.1 GCA_028817855.1 Myxococcales bacterium | reverse complement strand
CTGCAATCCTCGGGACTCGAACTACGCTCCGGCGAATGTTGGCTCATCTGTCCATCTGAAGCGTCGTCGAGGGCTCTAGCGCGCGTGAACCAGCCTTCGCTGTTCGCCGTCCTCGAACATCACGTAGATCATACGCTCGGCGATGAGCACGCTGGTCACCTGACCGATGCCGAACTTCGGGTGCATGAACCACTCGCCGACGCTGTAGGTGTGGGAGATGTTGTAGGCGTCGGCACGGGCGCGCGCAGCGCTCACCTCGGCCGGGTCCAGCCGCGCGGGCCCCGCCCTCTTGCCGCGCGCGCTGCCGCCGCTGGCCTTGCGCGAGCCGCCCGCGCGTCGCGTGGCCGTGCGCGCCGCAGCGCTCGGCTTCTCGGCGGGGGGCACGACCTGCTTGGCCATGCGCGCGACCAGCCGCTTGGCCTTGGCCACCTCCGAGGCGCTCGGCGCACACACAAGCACTTCCTCGACCGGGGCCGCACGGCCCGCCTCCAGCCGCGCCTTGCGGAAGGCATCGGCGCCGCGCACCACGGCCGCCATCCGCTCGGCCACGCCACCCGCCCCCGGGCCGTCGCCGAGCGCGCCGAAGGCCACTCGAAGGGTGTCGTGCTTCGACGCCAGCTCCAGCGCAGCCTGCACGATCGCCTCGAGGCGCTCGACCGCCGGCGCGGGCGACGGCGTCGTCTCGCCGTGGGAGCCGCGGCTGCCAACCCAGACCAGGTAGTCGCAGCGCAGCTTGCCCGGATGCAGCCGCAGCGCCTGCCCCGGCTCGAGCCCGGCGCCATCCAGCTGGGCGCGCTCCTTGGCCAGCACGTCCGCAAGCGTGTCGCCGTAGGCGAACAACAGCTCCCGGTCCGGACCCGGTGGCCGCCACAGGCCCAGGTCACAGGTGCCGTCGTAGACGATGGCCCCCGCGCGCCGGCTGGCCGGCAACTCGAAGACCGATGCATTGATCAAAGCAATTTCCAAGGCTAAACGTCTGTGGTGGACACCGGCAGAGGGCTCAGGATAGCGCATCCGGCGCGGGCCGGCGCGTAGCATTTTTGGTGCAGCGATGATCTGGAAGCGATTCCTCAAGAGCGAAGACGACGAGGCCCTCTCGGGCAGCGCCACGCGCATCGAGGCCCTGGTACGGCAGCACATGCGCGATGTCGACGACGATACGATCGAGTTGGTGATCGCCGTCACGGGCATGCTTGCGTCGGTGGCCTATGCAGACCGTGAGTACACCGACGACGAGCGCGCACACGTGCGCGAGGCCCTGCGGCTGATGCAGGGCCTGGGCCCTGAGGGAGTGGACGCAATTTGCGCGACCCTCGACCACCACATCGTCGAGATCGCCTCGATCAGCACCCAGCCCTACACCCGCGCCCTGCGCGAGCTGGCCGACAAGGACTTGCGCCGCGAAGTGCTCGACGTCCTGGTCGACCTGGCGGCCGCCGACGGGGAGATCGCCATGTCCGAGACGACACTGCTGCGGCGGGCGACGACGGCGATGGGGCTGGAGCAGGACGACTATGTGGCGTCGCAGGCGCGGTATCGCGAGCGACTGAGCTTGTTGAAGTAAGTCGCAACCTGTTCGTGCTCAGAAGCGACCGCGCCCGGAGAAGAAACCGGAGGCGTACTGGAAGTACGTCGAGGACTTCTCCAAGAACGCAAGCTGCGCCTGGGGCGCGAACAGCTTAGTCGGCCCGCCGGTCCTTCAGGGGCCGAGGAATGTTGTACTCCTCCAACCGGCTGATCAGCGTCCGCCTCGAGATCCCGAGCTCGCGGGCGGCGCGGGTCTGGTTGCCGCCGCAACGGGTGAGCGCGTCGATGATGTGCTGGCGCTCCACCTGCTTGACCTGCTGGCGCAGGCGTTCACCGAGGGATACGTCCTCGGTGGTCGGCGCGTCCGGCGGCGGGACCATCGTCTCGCCGTAGGTGGCCTTGGGCGGCGCCGGTGCCGGGGGCACTGGGGAGAGGCTCCCGGGCGGGTGCGACAGCGGAGTGCTGACGGTCGCGCTCATCTTCTCGACCGGGAAGTGATCGCGCGTGATCATGTCGCCGCCCGACAGCAGCACGGCGCGCTCGATCGCGTTGCGCAGCTCGCGGATGTTGCCCGGCCAGCTGTAGTTCAGCATCAGCTCGAGGGCGTCGGCCGCCAGCCGCGGCGGCGCCTCGCGCCCCTGCTGCCCGCTCACCTGGGAGATGAAGTCGCGCGCCAGCCGCTCGATCTCCTCGACCCGCTCGCGCAGTGGCGGGATGAGCAGGGTGATGCCGTTGAGGCGGAAGAACAGGTCCTGCCGAAAGCTGCCCTTGGCGACCTCCGCCTCCAGGTCGCGGTTGGTGGCGGCGACGAAGCGCACGTCGATCTGACGCGGCTTGACCCCGCCCACACGCCACACCTGCCGCTCCTCGAGCACCCGCAGGAGCTTCACCTGCATCGTCATCGGCAGCTCGCCGATCTCGTCGAGGAAGACCGTGCCACCCTGGGCGGTCTCGAGCAGACCGGCCTTGGCCTGCACCGCACCGGTGAAGGCGCCGCGCTCGTGGCCGAAGAGCTCGCTCTCCAGCAGCGACTCGGACAGGGCCGCGCAGTTGAGACGCAGGAAGGGCTTTTCGGCGCGCGGCGAAGCCTTGTGCACCTCCTCCGCCATGACCTCCTTGCCGACGCCGGTGTCGCCCAGGATCAGCACGCTGATGTCGCCGGGCGCGACCCGCTCCACCAGCTCGTGGAGCTTCTTCATCGCGGCGGACTCGATCACCAGCTCGGTGCTGCGCCGCTCGCTGCCCTCGCCGCGCAGATCGGAGCCAGCGGCCGCCACCAGACGGTCGGCGGTGCGCCCGTCCCGGGGATAGAGAGCCACGCCGAAGTCGCAGCCCAGGCCGATCTCGGAGAAGGCGTGCTTGACGTTGTCGACGATCGCGTCGGCCTCCTCGGCCGTGCGCTCGACCAGCAGCACCTCGTAGTCGTTGGGACCGTAGATGCCGACCACGTCGTCACCGCGCAGGGCGTTGGCCAGCACCTGCTGCACCAGCTCCGGCCCCGTGTCGGTCGTCGTGCGCACACGCAGCAGGGCGAAGGAGGCGTCGGTCCGGCGCGAGGCGCGCGTGCACTCGTCCTCGAGCCGCCCCTCGAAGTAGCCATGGGCCCAGATGCGCCACTCGCGGGTCGCCATCGGCCGGCGCTGGAGCATCAGGATCGTGCCGCCAAGCTCGACGGCCTCGCCAGGGGGCAGCGGCTGGGTTTGGCCGGACTGGATCGGCTCGCCCTGCATGCGGGTCCCGTTGGCGCTGCCCAGGTCCTCGATCGCGATGCCGGCATCGCTCACGTGCACCTTGGCGTGCTCGCGGGACACGGACGGGTCGATGATCTGGATGTCGCATTCGCGCGCGCGGCCCAGGGTGACCGCGCCGGACGGCGGCAGCGAGTGGGTCGAAACCACCCCGTTGACGATCAGGATGAGGCCGTGCTCGCCTGCCGGCTCTCCCGCCGGTCCCATCGGCGGGTTGACTGCGGGTTGGTTCCGCAGGGTAGAGGCCCGGTCTCGAATCGCACGCGGCTGCTTCGGCACGTTGCACCCGTTAGCACAACTTGGATCGAATGTAACACGGGCTGTGAAATCCAGGGGTTGGAGACGGACATTGTTCGCTTCGTAACTAAGTACAATTGCCCACGGGCCGGTGACGTTTGTGACATCTGGCCTAAGATCTTCCGCAAACGATGCCGCTCGACCGACTCCTGCAACTGCATGGAAAGCTCGCCGACCTGGCCGCCGAGACCGGTGCCCCCACCGGCCCGGTGAGCGACCTCACCGACGATGCGCCGGTCCAGGCCGCCTCCCGGCTCTCGGCCCGGGACGCCCTGGCCCTGTTCGAGTCCCAGCTCACGGCGCGCCATCTGGACCGGGTGGCCTTCGAGCTGCGCGCCCGGGGCGAGGGCTTCTACACGATCACCAGCTGCGGCCACGAGGGCAACGCCGTGCTCGGGCGGGTCCTGCGCCGGACCGATCCCGCCTTGCTGCACTACCGCAGCGGCGGCTTCTTCGCCGAGCGTGCGCGGCTGGCCGACGAGGTCGACGCCATCGAGGCCGTCGTGCTGGGGCTGACCGCATCGAGCGAGGACCCGATCGCCGGGGGGCGCCACAAGGTCTTCGGCAGCATGCCCCTGTGCGTGCTGCCCCAGACCAGCACCATCGGCAGCCAGCTGCCCAAGGCGGTCGGCATGGCGCTGTGTCTGGAGCGCGCGCGGCGCTGCGACCTGGTGCCGCGCCTGGGCGAGCAGGAGCTGCCGGCGGACGCGATCGTACTGACCAGCCTCGGCGACGCCTCGCTCAACCACGCGAGCAGCGTCGCGGCGGTCAACGCCGCGCGCTGGGTCGCCCACCAGAAGCTGCCCCTGCCGCTGCTGATCCTGTGCGAGGACAACGGGCTAGGGCTGTCGGTGCGCACGCCACGGGGCTGGGTGGAGGCGATGCTCGCGGCCGGCCCCGCCCTGCCCTACTTCCGGGCCCCCGGCTGGGACCTGCCGGTGCTCTTCGAGATCGCCAGCCAGGCCACCGAGCTCTGCCGCAGCGAGCGCCGGCCGGTGGTGCTGCACATGGAGTGCGCGCGCCTGATGGGGCACTCGGGCGCCGATCCGGACAGCGTCTACCGCGGGCGCGCCGAGCTGGAGCGGGCGGCCGCGCGCGACCCCGTGCTGCAGAGCGCACGCCTGCTCACGGAGCACGGCCTGCTCGGCGGCCAGGCCCTGTCCGACCTGGATGCGGCGATCGGCGAGCGCGTGTGGCAGGCCGCGAGCGCCGCGATCGGACGGCCCAAGCTGCGGAGCGCCTCCGAGGTGATGGAGCCGCTGGCGGCGAGCCGCGAAGCGGAAGTGCTGGCGGAGGTGCGGTCTGGCAAGACGGGCGGCAAGCGGTCCGGCGCGCAACCGATGGGGCGGATGATCAACTGGGCGCTCCAGGAGCTGATGCGGCGCTACCCCCAGACGCTGGTGTTCGGGGAGGACGTGGCCGAGAAGGGCGGCGTCTACAACATCACCGCGGGGCTCTGGAAGGAGTTCGGGGCGGGCCGCGTGTTCAACACCCTGCTCGACGAAACCACCATTCTGGCCCTCGCCCAGGGCGCGGCCTTCGTGGGTCTGTTGCCGATCCCGGAGATTCAGTACCTGGCCTTCTTGCACAACGCCGAGGACCAGCTGCGCGGCGAGGCAGCCAGCACGCGCTTCTTCTCGAACGGGCAGCTGGCGGCGCCGATGGTGCTGCGCGTCGCCTCCTTCGGCTACCAGAAGGGCTTCGGCGGGCACTTTCACAACGACAACTCCCTGGCGGTGCTGCGCGACATCCCGGGTCTGCGCATCGCCACGCCCAGCAACGGCGCGGACGCGGTGCGGCTGCTGCGGACGCTGGCGGCGTCCGCGCGGGTCGAGGGACGCGTGACGGTCTTCCTCGAGCCGATCGCGCTCTACGTGCAGCGCGACCTGCACGAGGCGGGGGACGGCGAGCTGGCCTGCGAGTACCCCTCGCCCGGGGAGGCGATCGGGATCGGCGAGGTCGGCTTGTACGAGGCGGAGGCCGGCGACATGACGATCGCCACCTACGCCAACGGCGTACGCATCGCCCGGCGCGCCGCGCGCACGCTCGCGCGAGAGCACGGGCTGCGCGCGCGCATCGTCGATCTGCGCTGGCTGGCGCCGCTGCCGGTGGAGCCGGTGCTGGGGCACGCGCGCGCCACCGGCAAGCTGCTCGTGCTCGACGAGTGCCGCCAGGCGGGCAACGTGGGCGAGGGGCTGGTCACCGAGGTCGCGCGCCGCACGCGCGAGGTCGCGCTGTCACTGGTCACGGCCAAGGAGAGCTTCGCGCCACTGGGCGACGCGGCCGAGCTGGTGCTGCCGTCGGAAGCGGACGTGATCGAGGCGGCGCTCGCCCTGCGCGACTGACCGGGCTAGCCCGGATCCGGGCTAGGGCACGCCGGCGTCGTCGTCGGCGAAGAACTCGTCCCAGCCATCCGGGACGCCGCCATCGAGCGGCGGGTCCCGCAGCGCGCTTCCCTCGTCGGCGGGCGCGGGCGGTCCCCCGGAGGGGCCGAAGGCGCTCCGGCCATCGTCCGGGCGGGGCAGCTGCTCCGCGCCGTCGTCCACGTTCACCCCGCCGTCGGTGCGCACGTCGGCACCCCCGCCAGCGACCCCGGTGGGCGTTTGTCCTGGCGGCTCGAGGCCGGGGCCCATCGTGTCGCCGGGGATGCTGGTGTCGCCACCGGGGGTGCCGGGGGGCTCGAGCCCGGGCCCGGCCGCCGGCGAGGAACCGAAGTCGGCGGAGCTGTCGTCGCCACAGGCAGCCAGCAGCGCGCAGGCCAGCACCAGCCCCAAGCCGAGGAGAACGCCGATCCCGCCCTTTACGTCAGCCGCTTGTGCCATCGTGTGCCGGGACGCACCGGCGCCGCAGCCCGAGACGTACCCACCCTGGAGTGCTGCAATGGGTGTGCCGGCAACGGGTGTACCAGGGGCAGGCGCTCCCACGTGGGGAAATTCAATGAAACGTCCTACACTTAGGATGTTTGGCGTGCTACGGTCATCTCTCGCCTGGCGCGCAGTGGGTACGCCCGGGCGAGGGTGGTTGTCAGGGAAGTAAGAGGGCGTGAGCAACCAGATCTACCGCCAGCGCTTCAGCGTGCCGTTCGAGTACGCGGTGTGCTTCACGCGGGGCGTCTTCGACCCCAACAATTCGACCCTCGCGGACGTGCTCGCGAGCCGCGAGCCCGAGCGGCGCCATCGCATGTTCGTGGTGGTCGACAGCGGCGTGGCCCGCGGCTTCCCGGAGCTGCCGCGGGCGATCGCGACCTACTGTGCGCGGCACGCCGACCGACTCGAGCTACTCGAGACCCCCACGGTCATCCCCGGCGGCGAGCAGGTGAAGCAGTCGCCGGCCATCGTCGAGGGGCTGCAGGAGGACATGCGCCGGCTCGGCGTAGACCGCCAGTCCTACGTGGTCGCGATCGGCGGCGGCGCCGTGCTCGACGCGGTCGGGTACGCGGCGGCCACATGCCACCGGGGCGTACGCCTGATCCGCCTGCCCACGACCGTGCTGTCCCAGAACGACTCCGGCATCGGCGTGAAGACCGGGATCAACGCCTTCGGCGCCAAGAACTTCCTCGGCACCTTCACGCCGCCCTTCGCCGTGATCAACGACGCGGACTTCCTGGCCACGCTCGAGGCGCGGGACTTGCGCGCCGGCATGGCCGAGGCGGTCAAGGTCGCGCTGATCCGGGACGGGGAGCTCTTCCGCTGGCTGCAGGAGCACGTCGAGGGACTGCGCGCCTTCGAGCCGGTGGCGATGGCGCACATGATCCGGCGCGCCGCCGAGATCCACATGCAGCACATCGCCGGCGGTGGCGATCCCTTCGAGTTCGGCAGCGCGCGCCCGCTCGACTTCGGCCACTGGGTGGCCCACAAGCTCGAGTCCCTGAGCAGCCACCAGGTCCGCCACGGCGAGGCGGTGGCGATCGGCATGGTGATCGACAGCTTCTGCAGCGTGGAGCAGGGGCTGCTGGAGCCCGGCGCGCTCGAGGCGATCTGCGACCTGCTGGAAGCACTCGGCTTCTCGCTGTGGCACCCGGCGCTCGAGCAGCGGGACGCGCAGGGCGAGCCCGAGCTGCTCGACGGCTTGCGCGAGTTCCGCGAGCACCTGGGCGGGGAGCTGACCGTGACGATGCTGCGCGAGCTCGGTGTCGGCGTCGAGGTGCACGCAGTCGACGCGAAGCACGTGGCCCGCGCTCTGGCCTGGCTCAAGGCGCGCGAAGGGGCCCGCGACGCGGCGCAATGAAGCTGCCCGGCGCGCCGCGCAGCACGCAGCTCACCTATTGCACCAACATCCACCCGGGCGAACGCTGGGATGAGGTGCGCGACGCGCTCGAGCGACACGTGCTCGCGGTGAAGGCGCGGGTGGCACCCGAGCAGAGTTTCGGCGTGGGGCTGCGGTTGTCGGCGCGGGCGGCCGGCGAGCTGGCCGCGGGCGGCGCGCTGGCGGAGCTCAAGCGCTTCCTGGACGACGCCGGCATGCACGTCTTCACGATCAACGGCTTCCCCCACGGCGCCTTTCACGGCACCGCGGTGAAGGAGCGCGTCTACCTGCCGGACTGGCGCGACGACGAGCGTCGGCGCTACAGCGACGAGCTGGCGTCGCTGCTGGCGGAGCTGCTGCCGGACGGCATGGACGGCAGCGTGAGCACGGTGCCGGGTGCCTACGCATCCGAGGGGGCGGGCGACCCAGCAGCGGTGGCGGCGATGTCCGAGCAGATGCTGCAGCACGCGGCGGCGCTCGCGACGCTGGAGGCGCGCACTGGAAAGCGCGTGGCGCTGGCGGTGGAGCCGGAGCCCTGCTGCCACATCGAGACGATCGAGCAGGCGGTCGCCTTCTTCGGCGAGCATCTGCACGGCGAGGCGGCGGCGACGCGCATGGCGGAGCTGTGCGCGACCGACTCCCAGCGGGCGGCCGGCCTGCTGCGGCGGCACCTGGGGCTATGCCTGGACGCCTGCCACGCCGCGGTCGAGTTCGAGGACGCGCGCGCCGGCGTGGCGGCGCTGCGGCAGGCGGGGATCGCGGTCTACAAGCTGCAGCTGAGCGCGGGGTTGCGCATCGAGCGCGCCGACGCGGCCGCGCGCGCCGCGCTCGAGCCCTACCTCGACGACGTCTACCTGCACCAGGTGGTGGCGCGGGGGGCCGACGGGGAGCTCACGCGCTACGGGGATCTGCCCGAGGCCCTGGCGACGCCGGTGCCAGAGGGCGAGCCCCAGGAGTGGCGCGTGCACTTCCACGTGCCGGTCTTCCTCGAGCGTCTGCCCGCCTTTGGCAGCACCCAGGCGTTCCTGGGCGAGCTGCTCTCGCTGCAGCAGGCCGAGCCGATCAGCCAGCACCTGGAGGTGGAGACGTACACCTGGGACGTGCTGCCCGAGGAAGCGCGCACGGTCCCGCTGGAGGACGCGATCGCCCGCGAGCTGCGCTGGTGCATGGCGCGCTTGGGCGCGGCGCCGGCTTCGCGGTAGAAGGGCGCTGTGAAGCTCTCGACGCTGTTGCGGCTGGGGCGCGTCTCCAACCTGCCCACCGTGTGGACCAACGTGCTGGCCGGCGTCACCCTGGGCGGCGCGAGCGCCCACAGCGCGCCGGAGCGCATCGGCCTGCTGTGCGGGGCGGTCTCGCTCTTCTACATCGGCGGCATGTACCTCAACGACGCCTTCGATCGGGAGATCGACGCGCGCGAGCGACCCGAGCGGCCGATCCCGTCGGGCGAGATCTCGGCCGGTGCGGTCTTCGCCATCGGCTACGGGCTGCTGGCGGCGGGGCTCGCTCTGGTCGCATTGCTGGCGCTCTCCCGTGGCGGCACCGGCTGGCCGCCCGTGGGCGCGGCGCTGGCGCTGGGCGTGGCCATCGTCTTCTACGACGCCTACCACAAGGACAACCCCCTGAGCCCGGTGGTGATGGGCATCAACCGGGTGCTGGTCTACGTGCTGGCGGCCCTGAGCGTGCGCGCCACCTTCACCCCGGCGCTGCTGCTCGGCTGCGGGGCGCTGCTCAGCTACCTGATCGGCCTGACCTATGTCGCCAAGCAGGAGAACCTGCGCGAGGTGCGCGGGATGTGGCCCCTGGTCCTGCTCGCGGTGCCGTTTGCGCACGTGCAGGCGCTGCAGACGCCCACCGGGGCCCTGCTCTACGTCATGCTGGGGGCCTGGGTGGCCTTCACCCTGAGCCTGATCCTGCGCCAGCAAGGGCGCGACATCCCACGGGCCGTGGGCCAGTTCATCGCCGGCATCTGCCTGCTCGACGGGCTGCTGGTGGCCGGCCAGGGGCAGCCGGTGCTGGCTGCCCTGTGCATTGTCGGCTTCGCCGTGACGCGCGTGTTTCAGCGGCGTATCCCCGGCACCTGATCTGCGCGCCGACAGTGCCCGGCAGTTCCCGCCCGGGGGTCCCCATGGGGCCCGGGTTTTGGTAAGACGGCACCCGAACGCAATGAGCAAAGATCCCTCCATCATCTACACCATGACCGACGAGGCGCCTGCCCTGGCGACCTACTCGCTCCTGCCGATCATCCGCGCCTTCGCCAAGCCCGCCGGGGTGCCCGTGGAGGTGCGCGACATCTCCCTTTCCGGCCGCATCATCGCGACCTTTCCCGAGCGCCTGAAGCCGGAGCAGCGCATCGGCGACGCGCTCGCCGAGCTGGGTGAGCTGACCCAGGAGCCCGAGGCGAACATCATCAAGCTGCCGAACATCAGCGCCTCGATCCCGCAGATGAAGGCCTGCATCACCGAGCTGCAGAAGCAGGGCTACGACCTGCCCGACTACCCGGAAGAGCCGGCCAGCGACGCCGAGCGCGAAGCCAAGGCGCGCTATGACAAGGTCAAGGGCAGCGCGGTCAACCCGGTGCTGCGCGAGGGCAACTCGGACCGCCGCGCGCCGCGCGCGGTCAAGGAGTACGCGCGCAAGAACCCGCACCGCATGGGCGCCTGGCCGGACGGCTCCAAGACCCACGTGGCTACCATGGGCAAGGGCGACTTTCGCTCGAACGAGAAGTCGGTGACCGTGCCGGCCGCGACGACGGTGCGCATCGAGCACGAGGCCAGCGATGGCAGCGTGAAGGTGCTCAAGGACGGCATCGCGCTCGAGGCGAGCGAGATCATGGACGCAACGTTCATGAGCAAGAAGGCGCTGGTCGCGTTCCTGGGGGAGCAGGTGGCCGACGCCCAGGCCCAGGGTGTGCTCTTCTCGCTGCACATGAAGGCGACCATGATGAAGGTGAGCGACCCGATCATCTTCGGGCACGCCGTCCGCGTCTTCTTCAAGAACGTCTTCGACAAGCACGCCGCGACCCTCGACCGGCTCGGCGTGGACCCGAACAACGGGCTGGGCGACCTGCTCGCAAAGATCGCCGAGCTGCCGGAGGGCGATCGCAAGGCGATCGAGGCCGACATCCAGGCCGCCTACGACGACGGCCCCGGCATCGCGATGGTGAACTCGGACAAGGGCATCACCAACCTGCACGTGCCCAGCGACATCATCATCGACGCCTCGATGCCGCCCATGATCCGCGACTCCGGCGGGATGTGGAACGCCGACGGCGAGCTGCAAGACTGCAAGGCGGTGATCCCGGACAGCAGCTACGCCGGCGTCTACCAGGCGGTGGTGGACGACTGCCAGAAGCACGGCGCCTACGATCCCTCGACCATGGGCAGCGTGCCGAACGTGGGCCTGATGGCGAAGAAGGCCCAGGAATACGGCTCCCACGACAAGACCTTCGAGGCGCCGGCCGACGGCACCATGCGCGTGGTCGATGCGGGCGGCGCGACGCTGATCGAGCACCGGGTGGAGCAGGGCGACATCTGGCGCGCCTGCCAGGTCAAGGACGGCCCCGTGCGCGACTGGGTCAAGCTCGCCGTCTCGCGGGCGCGGGCGACCGGCGTCCCGGCGGTCTTCTGGCTGGACGCCGAGCGCGCACACGACGCCCAGCTGATCGCCAAGGTGGAGACCTACCTGAAGGATCACGACACCAGCGGGCTGGAGATCCTGATCAAGAAGCCGGCGGACGCCGCGGCCTACTCGGTGGAGCGCATCCGCGAGGGCAAGGACACCATCTCGGTCACCGGCAACGTGCTGCGCGACTACCTGACCGACCTCTTCCCGATCCTCGAGGTCGGCACGAGCGCCAAGATGCTGTCGATCGTGCCGCTGATGAAGGGCGGCGGGCTGTTCGAGACCGGCGCGGGCGGCTCTGCACCGAAGCACGTGCAGCAGTTCGAGCAGGAGGGGCACCTGCGCTGGGACTCCCTGGGCGAGTTCCTCGCGCTCGCCGTCTCCCTCGAGCACCTGGGCGAGAACTTCGACAACCCGGGTGCCCGCATTCTCGGTGAGACCCTGGACGCGGCCACCGCCAAGCTGCTCGACAACCGCAAGTCGCCCTCCCGCAAGGTGCACGAGCTCGACAACCGCGGCAGCCACTTCTACCTCGCCCTCTACTGGGCCCAGGCCGTCGCCGCGCAGAGCGACAACCCCGAGCTCGCCCAGCGCTTCAAGCCCGTAGCCCAGGCGCTCGCGGACAACGAGTCCAAGATCGTCGAGGAGCTCAACGGCGCCCAGGGCCCCGCCCAGGAGATCGGCGGCTACTACCGCCCGGACGAGGCCAAGGCCAGCGAGGCGATGCGCCCGAGCGCAACCTTGAACGGCATCATCGACGGGATCTGAGCCGGACATACGGGCCCGGAGACGTTCTCAGCGTCTCGCTTGCGCCATGAACAACGGGCCGAAGTCGCGCTCGGCGAAGAGCTGATTGTGCGCCCGGCACACGATGCGCAGGCTCTTTTGTCTTGATCGAGATGGCCGCTGAGGAGCTGCAGGCCGGTCAGGTGCACCGCTCCAGAGGCCAGCTCTTCCAGCACCGACCCCGCCCCTCATCAGCCCATCCGAAGCGCCGAGCCTACAGCGCACGCCACTAGCGCCGGGTGACCTTGCCCAACGAGACCGCGTGTTTGCCGTCGTGCTGGGCCGCATCCAAGACCTTCAAACGTCGCCTGCCGCCCAGCAGACCCACGATCACCTCGTAGGTGGTCGGCTTCTTCAGCCCTGCCGGAGTGCGGATGTGGAAGAAGTCGCGGACGATCTCGCCGGGCTGCCAGCGGGTGGTGGGGTACATCCAGTCGGCCGGCTGATGCTCCTGCCCTCTGAGCGCGCGCTTTGTGCCGCCATCGGGCAGTACGCGGTGCAGCTCGAGGAAGATGCGGTACGACCTGGAAGGCGACTCGCTCGCGCGCCAGTAGGTCGCCACGTTGACCCCGAGCTTGCGGTCGATTTCCCTGGGCAGCTCATAGCCCAGCAGCTCGAATCCTTGCTCGAAGCGCACGCGCAGCGGCGTTGCCGAGGCGGGCAAGCGCTCCACGACGACCGCCGGCTGGTAGGAGCTCCAGTCGGGCATGCGCGGCGCGGGCGGCGCCTCCGCCGGTGGTCGGTAAGGGTCGGGCGCGAGGGGCGGCGGCTGTGGGCGGACGAGCTCGAGCGACGCACGGTCCCCCTCGATCGCGAGGGTGGTGCCGAGCTCACGCGAGAGCATGTCGAGGCGCTCCAGGATCTTCGCCCCCTCCTTCTCCGTCGCCATGCGCGTGTGCCCGAGGAAGAGCGTGGTGGGCTTCACCTCGACCCTGGCGATGCCGTGATTGTTCGCGTGCAACACGAAGATCGCCGAGCGGTGCGTCCACGGTCGCGTGGCGCGCCAGTCGAGCACCAGGTTGCCCGCATCGTAGATGATCGGGCGTCCGTCGATCACCTCGATGCCCTGCAGCAGGTGCGCGCTGCTGCCGAGCAGGCCGTCGATGCCGGCCTCCCGCACGAAGCGGCGGGCGAGCGTCCGGTGGTGCTCGCTGGGGCGTTCGCGATTGTTCGGGCCCCAGTGGATCACGAGCAGCACCAGATCGGCGTGGCGACGCGCGCGCTTCACCTGGCGCTTCACCTCGGCGACGAACTCGTCGGCGTTGCGCGCGCCGACGTGGTTGGTGCCGGCGCGCTTCCCGGTCGCGCGCGAGCTGCGCACCATCGTCTGCACGCCGACGAAACCCACCGTGGTCCCGCCCAACTGGCGGTACACCGGCGCCGTGGCGGCGTCGGCGTTGGCCCCCACCCCCAGCGGCGAGACGCCGGCCTCGCTCAGCCAGCGGATCGACTCCAGCACGGCATCGGGGCCGTAGTCGCCACCGTGGTTGTTGGCCAGGCTGGCGATGTCGATCCCGGCGCCGGCCAGCGTGCCGACCAGCTCGGGGCGACCGCGCAGGTAGGCCCGGGCGCCGCGCTGCAAACCCGCGTGCGCCCCCCCGGCCGCGATCACGCACTCGAGATTCACGACTGTGAGGTCGGCGCCGGCGAGCGACTCGCGCACCTCTCGCAGGGGCCAGTCGACGCCGTGGCGCTCGACCAGGGTGTTGACGCTGCGGCCAAGAATCGTGTCGCCCGCGAAGGCGATGGTGTGCAGCTGGGTGTCCCGCTCCCGGCGATCACAGGAAAGCAGGACCAGGGCGCACATGGCCCAGAGCCAGGGCCGCATCGTGCGCGACGCCCTCATGGCTTCGCACCTGCCCGCCCGGCGTGCGCCTGCAGCTTCGCCAGGCGCGCCGGGTCGTCGTTGTGGTCGAAGTAGTAGCGCTTGAACCACTCGAGCTCGCGTCGCACGCGCGCCGGATCCTTGCGCTCGAGCCGCGCCAGGTAGCGGTCCAGGTAGCGCTCGAAGTCCGTGAAGCGCACGCCCATGTCGAGCTCGCGAATCGCAGCCATCAGGTCGCGATCGTAACGATAGATGTGCCACACCCGGCGGCCGGTCCCCGCGCCCCAGCGGATGCGCCCGGTGCGCCCGAACCACTTCGGGTGGTGGCCGCCATCGATGAAGTGGACCTGCCGGCTGCGCACGTAGCGGTCGCCGGCGAGCTTCTCGTGCCCCGGCCGACCGCGCTTGCGCAGCGGCAGGTGCGCCACGTGGGCATCGGTGAGCCCGCGCCGGTCGAGCACGTAGGAGCGCGCGTAGTAGCCGATCATGCCGACCGTCTTGTTCGCGATGCGCAGCTCCTGACCGGTCTCGGCGATCCGCTCGAGGACCTTTGCGACGCGGAAGTTGAAGTGGTCGATCTCGATCGGGTCCCAGGCCACGACCTGGTAGAAGTCGCTCTCGTCGGCGATGCCCCAGCGCACCTTGCGCTCGCCAATCACGTCCACGTCCGTCAGCGTAACCGCCAGCAGGCCGCCGGCAAGCGCACTCGCCAGCAGCGCCCGGCGCCCCGGGGGCTCGAGCCATCCCATCAGCGCGTGCTGCAGGCCCAGCAAGATCAGCGGCAGCAGGGACACGAAGAAGCGCCCGCGCATGAAGTCGCCCACCTGGGCCACGTAGAAGGTGTAGAGCGGGACGATCACCAGGGCGAAGAGGCGGAAGCGGCGGGCAGCCGTCGTGCGCGCCGGCAGCCAGAGCCACGACAACGCGAGTGGCGCGGTCAGCCACAGCTGGCTCGAGAGGAAGAACTCGGTGACGTAGGCGATCCCCTGCGACCAGTAGGCGCGGTCGGCGGACTTCGCGTAGTAGGTGTTGGGCAGGATGTCGCCGTAGTAGCCCTGCTTCCAGATC
Organism: Myxococcales bacterium; assembly: GCA_028817855.1. Classification (GTDB taxonomy): domain Bacteria; phylum Myxococcota_A; class Polyangia; order Polyangiales; family JAFGIB01; genus JAOUOP01. The sequence goes on along the minus strand of JAPPOT010000083.1, from coordinate 35,984 downwards.
AGGTAGGCGAGATAGAGCGCGAACGGCGCGGCGTAGGCAGCCATCGGGCGCAGGCCACCGCGCCACAGGCCGCTCCAGCCGTCCGCGCGCGCGCGCAGGGCGGCGGGGCCGTGGGAGACCAGCACGACGAGGGAGCCGGTGGCGTAGAAGAGGGCATGGTCCGGGCGGGTCAGCGTCGCCAGAATCAGCCACAGCCCCGCGAGCGCGGTGGCGCCCGCGCCCCCGGCGCGCATCAGGGTGAGCACGCCCAGGTTCACGAGCAGGCTGGCCAACCCGGTCTCGAGGCCGGACGTGCCGTAGCTGACGAAGACCGGCTGCAGCGCCAGGAGCAGCACCGCGACCGGCACGTGGAGCCCGCCACCGGCATCGCCGTCGTCGAGCTCGCGCCCCATGCGATAGACGACCAGCAGGTTCGAGAGGTAGATGCCCACGCAGCCCCACAGCGCAAGCAGCGGAGGCTCCACGTCGCTGATCCGGATGGCGGCAGCAAGCAGCAACGTCCACAGGAAATTCGTGTAGCCTTCGACGCGCTCGCCCAGGTTGAAGACCAGGCCGTGGCCCTCCGCCAGGTTCCAGGCGTAGCGCAAGGAGATGTAGGCATCGTCGAAGACCGCCGCGCGGTCGATCACACGCGTCAGGCCGAAGCCGGCCACGGCCAGGAGCAGGAGCGGCGCGGCAGCGTGCTGGGCGCGCCCCGCGATGCCGCCCCGGCGGGCCCGAAGGCGCCGCCACAGCAGCGCGACCGCCGCGCCCGCCAGCAGGCCAAGCAGCATCCGCGGCCAGGCCTGCGCGAGCGCCTGCCCGTAGGCGGTCCAGACCTGGCCCGTTGGCTGCAGCACCGACTCGCTCGATGGCGACATCCCGATCCTAGGCTCCTGTCACGTTCGCACGACAAATGCCAGCTTGTCGTCACAGCAGGGCGTAGAGCGCGCAGAGGTCCGCCTCGGTGCGCGACAGCACCCAGCCCGCCACGCGCACGACGCGGCCGTGCTCGAAGTCGTCCTGGATGCCGTCGCCCAGGGCGCCAGGGTCGAGGCCATCGATCGCGGCGAGGGTCTGTTCCAGCGACGCGCCATCTTCGCCCAGCTCGCGCAGACGCGCCTCGCCGATGGCGACGATGGCTGCCCGCTCCGCGTCCGAGAAGAGCTCCTCGAGCGACGCCTCGGCCGCGGCTGGCACGCTCGCGTCGAAGCCCGGCGTCACAGCGCCACCGTCCGTGTCACCGGACGTGTCCCCAGATCCCGTGTCATCGCCGCAGCCGAGCGTGCTGAGCCACGGCAGCAGCGCGGTCGCGAGCGCCCCCTCGAGCCACTCGCGGCGGGACAGCAGGCGCCGTCGCAGCGCGGCGCTCATGGGGCCGACTCCTTCAGGTGATCGGCCAGGCGGTGGGCGAGCGCGACGATGGTCAGCGTCGGATTGGCTGCGCCGCTGGTCGGGAAGAGGGAGCTGCCGGCCACGTACAGGTTGTCGAGCTCGAAGCTGCGGCAATCGCCGTCCACCACCCCTCTGTCCGGGTCGCTGCCCATGCGGGTGGTGCCGATGTGGTGGCACCCCCCGCGGGGGGTGCCCCGAAACGCGCCGGAACGCTCGGGCAGCCACAGCCGTCCGAGGCCCGCGCGCGCGACCTCAGCGCCCAACAGCGTCAGGGAGCGCGTCAGCGCGCGGTCGTCCCGCGCGTCGATCGCCCAGTTGAGGTTCAGGCGCGGCACACCGAGCGCGTCGCGCTGATCGATCAGGGTCAGCCGGCTGTCCGGGTGCCGCGTCTGCTCCACGCGACAGGTCATCAACAGCATGCCGCGGGCCTCGCGCCCGGGTAGGAGCTCCGCCACGCCCAGCGGGCCAAGCTCGCCCGTGCGCTCGGCGTCCTCCTCCAGATCCGCCGCGACCAGCTGACCGAGGAAGGCAGGCAGGCCCTCGCGCTCGCGCGCCGCGGCCGACAGCGCCAGCACCCCCATCACGCGCACGCTCGCCTCGGGATCGTCGTCGGCCACCCGCGTGTCCACCTCGAAGCGCGAGTAGAAGTCCACGTCGGCCGCCTCCGCGAGCAGAATCGCGGTCGAGCGGTAGTAGTGGGGGTGCTCCATGAAGCCGACGCCGACCTGCCCGCTGCCATTGGCGACGCCGCGGCCATCGTCGGCGGCCAGCAGCATGCGCGCGTTCTCCATGCCGCCGAGCGCGAGCACGAAGCGCCCCGCTTCGACCGTGAAGCTCGTGCCCTCCAGGGTGGCGCAGGCCAGCTCACCGACGCCGGTCACGCCGGCGACGATGTCGGCCAGGTGCCCGTGCTCGTAGACGCGCACGCCCTCGGCCGCCTCGAGCTCGGCGCCGTAGCGGCTGTGCATGCGCGTCGGCGTGCTGTACTGGAAGATCTCCGTGCCGGCATCGCCCGCCAGCGGTAGCAGCGGCCGCCCGCTGCGCTCGGCCAACCGCGCCGCGTCGTAGTCGAAAGCGCCCAGCTCCAGGGTCTGGTGAGCCCGCGCGTAGTACGGGTCGAGCGCCTCGCGGTCGAGCGGCCACCCGCTACCCGGGATGTACTCACGCGCGACGAAGTCCTCCGCGCCCATGGGCCGACACCAGCCCGACCACAGGTGCGTGCTGCCCCCGAAGGCCCGCAGCCGGTGCTCCTCCAGCGTGAAGGCCTGCAGCCCGCTGGTCGTCCCCTGGTAGAGCTCCTGGTCGGCGTCCTCGGGTTGCACGCCGCCGCCGGCGAGCACGATCACGTCGAGGCCGCTGTCGATCAGATCCCGCGCCAGGGTGATGCCCGCCGCGCCCGCGCCGGCGATGCAGACATCGGCGGAGAGCCGCGCCCCATCCTCCAGGTCCCGGGCCGAGAGCAGCACCGGCTAGCCGTCCCTGCCGAAGAGGTGATCGAGCACCAGCTGCTTGAACGCGGTCGCCTCCACCGCCGGCTCGCCCTCCACCAGCTCCGGCTCGCTGGTCATGAACACGGGCCCCTGCTCGGCGCGGTCGGTGAGCCGCCCGTGGCTGCCCTTCACCAGACTGGCGTCGAGCGGGATCACGTCCATCAGCATACGGAAGCCGAGCATCTTCTTCAGCAGGCGCCAGCCCACTGCGAGCGGCGGCAGCGCGATCTTCGGGTCGACGAACATCTCGACCGGGTCGTAGCCGGGCTTGCGATGGATTTCCACCAGCCGCGCGAAGTCCGGCGCCCGGTCGTCGTCGAGGAAGTAGTAATAGGTGAACCAGCGGTCGGGCGCGCTGATCGCCACCAGCTCTCCCGAGCGCGGGTGGTCGAGGCCGTGCTCGCGCTTGCCCTCCGCGCCCCAGACCGACTCGACGCCGTCAAGGCCCTCGAGCAGCGCCCGCACCTCTTCGATCCGCTCCGGGCGCTTCACGTAGACGTGCGCGATCTGATGATCCGACAGCGCGAAGGCCTCCGAGGCGCCGGGATCGAGCAGCTCGCCGCCCCGCTCCTCGCGCACCGCGATCAGCCCCGCCTGCCGCAGCGCCCTGTTGATGTGCACGGGGCCGCTGACGTCGGTAATGCCGTACTCGGAGCAGACGATCACGCGCGTGCCCTGCTGCATGGCGTGATCGATGAGCTCGCCCGCGACCGCGTCGATCGCCCGCAGCTCCGCGGCGTTGTCCCCGCTCGGCCCGAACTTCTGCAGGCAGTAGTCCAGGTGCGGCAGGTAGACCATCGTCAGCGTCGGCACGCGCGAGTCGTAGACGTGGCGCGCGGTCTTCGCGATCCACTCGCTCGAGGCAATGTTGGCGTTCGGGCCCCAGAAGTTGAAGAGCGGAAACTGCCCGAAGCGCCGCTGCAGCTCGTCACGCAGCTCGGGCGGGTGGGTGTAGATGTCCGGCCCCTTTCGCCCGTCCGCGTAGTACTGCGGTCGTGGCGTCGCCGAGATGTCCGCGCTGGAGTACATGTTGTACCACCAGAAGTGCTTGGCGCAGGTGAAGTCCGGGTCGCGGCGCTTGGCAGCTTCCCAGATCTTCTCGCCCGCGACCAGGCGATTGGACTGGCGCCACAGCCAGACCTCGGCCTGGTCGCGGAAGTACCAGCCGTTGGCCACGATGCCGTGGTCACGCGGAAGTCCCCCGGTCACCATCGTGGACTGGGCGCTGCAGGTCACGGCCGGCGTGATGGCGGACATCGGCCGCATGCCACCGCGCTCGGCGAAGGCCTTCAGGTTCGGGGTGTGCTCGCCGATCAGCTCGGGCGTGAGCCCGACGATGTCGACAACGAGGGTGCGGTGCATGCGCGGAAGCTCGCTGCGGGGTTCAGGCTCGCGTCACTCTTCGACCCCGCCCTCGTCGACCACGGGCGTCTGGCCACGCAGGACCGAATTGCCCTCGAAGAGCTCGCGCTGATCGCGCGGCAGCAGCTCGGAATCGGCACCCATGTCGAGGCGTCCGCTCTGGCCGAAGAAGGCGATTGGGTTATGCCACACGATCTTCTCGATCTCGGGCTCGCTCACACCCAAGTCGCGCATGGCGTGGACGGTCTTGGGCACCTTGAGCGGGTCGGCCACGCCCCAGTCGGCGGCGCTGTTGATGATGATGCGCTCGCCGCCGTACTTCTTGACCAGCATCGCCATGCGCACCTCGTCCATCTTGGTGTGCGGGTAGATCGAGTGACCGGCGTAGCAGCCGGTCTCGAGCACCAGCGGAAGCGTCTCCTCGTTGTTGTGATCGATCAGCACCAGGTGCTCGGGGAAGTCGAGCTCCTTGACCATCTTGATGGTGTGCTCTGTGCCGCGCTTCTTGTCGCGGTGCGGCGTGTGGATGAGCACCGGCAGGTCGAAGGTACGCGCCAACTCCATCTGCTGCACGAAGTATGTGTCCTCCTCGGGGGTCATGTCGTCGAAACCGATCTCCCCGACGGCCACCACCGAGTCCTTCTCCAGGTAGCGCGGCAGCAGATCGATCACGCCCTGGGCCACATCCGGATTGTTGGCCTCCTTGGGGTTGAGCGCCATCGTGCAGAAGTGGCGAATGCCGAACTGGGCCGCGCGGAAGCGCTCCCAGCCGGTCAGCGAGAGGAAGTAGTCCTCGAAGCTACCCACGTGCGTGCGCGGCTGCCCCAGCCAGAAGGCCGGCTCCACCACCGCCACGATCCCCGCCTCCGCCATGGCCGCGTAGTCGTCGGTCGTGCGCGAGGTCATGTGGATGTGAGGGTCGAACATCTTCATGGATTGGTCTCCTGGATGCTGCCGATGTCGCCCGGCACCGAGCGCCCGGCCGCCCGGCGCTCGGCCTCGTAGTCGCCCGCCATGCGCGCGAGCTCGGCATTGTTGCGCGAGCGCCAGTCGAACACACGGTCTAGGGGCACCTCGGTGAAGAGGGCCTTCATCACCAGCTGGTTGAAGCTGGCCTCGGGAAAGTGGGCCGCCGGATAGGGGTTGTCGCAGGCGACCGCTTCGAAGACGTCCTGAACGTGGCTGCGGCAGGAGTCGATGGCGAGCTCGACGAAGCGCGCCGGGTTGGGCAGCAGCGACAGGGCGCGCAGGGCGGCCACGCGCTCGTCCGTATCGCCCTTGAGGACGGCCTCACGCACCAGGCCCACGTGCTCCTCTGGCGGGAGCACGTCGGTCGCGGCGAGCAGCAGCGCGGCGCGCACCAGGTCGGAGAGCCGGAACGCCGCCGGCACCTGCACGCCAGCGGCCTCGAGGGCGCTGAGCTCGCCTGGCGCGGGTGTGAAGTCCCCGTCGGCCGCGCGTGCGAAGCGGCGTCCGGCACCCGCGAAGAAGCCGAAGAAGAGCCCCCGGTTGAAGTCCCCATCCGGCGCCGGCAACCCGCGCAACAGCCACTCCAGCGCAGGTCCCGGGCCGTGGGCCCGAACGACGGCCATCAGCGCATCGCAGCGCGCTCCAGAGCTAGAACCCATGGGCCCCGATCTAGCACGAATGGGCGCGGGAAACGAAAGCTCCGCGGGCGCGCCGGGGCAGGCGCTTGGGCCCGATCACAGCTTCCAGATCGGCTCGCTGGCCTCGGCGTTGGGACGCCCCAGGGCGTAGCCCTGGCCGTAATGGCAGCCGCAGTCGCGGACGGCCTTCACCTCGTCCCAGGTCTCCAGGCCCTCCGCCACCACGCGTGCGCCGAGGTCGACGCACATGCGCACGACGGCGGCGACCAGGATGCGCTGGCGGCGGTTCTGATCGAGGTTTGTGACCAGGTGCCGGTCGAGCTTGACGATCGCCGGCTCCAGGTCGGCGATGCGCTTGAGATTGGAGTACCCCGCGCCCAGGTCGTCCACCACCAGGTGCACTCCGCCGCGGTCTCGCATCTCGCGCAACATCGAGGCACACAGGTCGTAGTGCGTGAAGGGGACCGACTCGGTGATCTCCACGAAGACGTCGTCGTCGTGGGAGTACATCGGATCGTCGAGCTGAATCACGAAGCGGTCGCTGAGCTCGGCCGGGTGCACGTTGAGGAACAGCGGGATCCCGCGGCAACCCGCGGAGCCGATCTCGCGCAGGGTGCGCCCGAGCAGGCCGCAGAAGCGCTCCGCCGCCGCGCGCTTGAAGAGAATCTCCGGGTTCGTCAGCCCGGGGACGCGGCAGCGCGCGAGCACCTCGTAGGCGAACGGCGTGCCCGTCTTCAGGTCGACGATCGGCTGGTAGACGGTGCTCAGCTCCTCGACGGGGACGCATCCGACCATGCGGGCACTGCCCCGCTCCTCTTCGACCTCACCTGACCACTCAGTCATCATCTCTGGTGCGTCCGACGGATGGGTCTTCACGGAGAACCCGCTGGTTCGCGGGGCCCAGACGCCCTCCACTGCACGTAGGTTGGGTTTTGATGACACCGAAAACTCGCAGCTGACTCAGAATGTAGATCGGCCTGGGTAGCGAGTAAACGAACAATTTTCCAAACACTGCGGATGCACACTTACATGCCCATACAGCACCTTGTTAGGGCGCGTGCAATTCCCGCTAGTTGCCAGTTCCGCACTTCGCCATTGCAGAATTGAAAAGCGATCTCGGGAGCGAGCGGCGGCACCCCGGGGCAGAATGGGCGGATGTCGCGGACCATCCTGCATGTCGACATGGACGCGTTCTACGCGTCGGTGGAGCAGCGTGACGATCCCTCCCTTCGGGGTCGGCCGGTGATCGTGGGCGGTGCCGCCCGCCGAGGGGTGGTGGCCGCAGCGTCCTACGAAGCCCGTGCCTTCGGGGTGCGCTCCGCCATGCCCACCGCGCAGGCCCTGCGCCTGTGTCCCGACGCGGTCACAGTGCGTCCGCGCCACGCCCACTACAGCGCGGTGAGCAAGCAGGTCTTCGGCATATTCCACCGCTACAGCCCACTAGTGGAGGGGCTTTCCCTGGACGAGGCCTTCCTCGACGTCACCGGCAGCATCGCGCTCTTCGGCGACGGCCCGACCATCGCGGCTCGTATCAAGGCCGACATCCACGCAGAGCTGGAGCTGACCGCGTCAGCCGGGGTGGCGCCCTGCAAGTTCGCCGCCAAGATCGCCAGCGACCTCGAGAAGCCCGACGGCCTCACGATGGTGGGAGAGGACGTAGCCGCCTTCCTCGCACCGCTGCCCCTCGACCGCATGTGGGGCGTCGGGCCGGGTGCGGCGGAGCGCCTCCGCCAGGCGGGCTACGAGACCATCGGCGACCTGGCCGCCGCCGGCGAGGAGCGCCTGCGTGAGCTGCTCGGCAGCTGGGGCGACGACGTCGCGCGGCGGGCGGTGGGCGACGACACGCGCGAGGTCGTGCCGGAGCGGGAGGCCAAGTCGATCGGCCAGGAGCAGACCCTCGAGCGGGACATCCGCACGCGCGCGCAGATCGAGCGCGAGCTGCTCAAGCACAGCGCGGCGGTGGCCCGCCGGCTCTCCCGGCAGGGCCTGTGGGCCAGCGTGGTGCGCATCAAGGTGAAGTACACCGACTTCAAGCTGCGCACGCGTCAGCGCGCCCTGGACGTACCCGCGTTCGACACGGACACCCTCTACCGGACGGCGTGCTCACTGCTCGACGAGCTGCCGCAGCGCGCCATGGGCATCCGGCTGGTTGGGGTGGCCGCGGCCGATCTGGGCTCCGGCGCCGAGCAGGGACGTCTGTTCGAGGACCCCGCCGAGCGCAAGCGCCAGCGCGTGGAGCTCGTGACCGCCGAGGTCCGGGAGCGCTTCGGCCATCACGGCATCACGCGCGCGGCCTTGCTCGACGACCCCGAGCAGCGCTGAACGAGACGCGCCCGCAGGGTCCGCTGGCGCTTGGCATCCGGGGCCTTGGCGCGGGCCAGCGCGCCCTTCCCCACCCACGGCTCGAGGCTGTCGACCACCTCGTAGAGCTCCTCACCCGAGGCCATCAGCTCGCAGTTGCGGGCGCGCAGGGCCTCCATGATCAGCACGAAGGCATCGACGCTCCAGCTGTGGGTGTCGTGCAACAGGACGATGCCGCCGCGATCACCATCGCGCGTCTCGTTGCGACTGAGGACCTTGAAGAAGGTCTCGCGCACCTCGCGGGCGGGGCGCTTGACCCAGTCCGCCAGCCCCACATTCCACATCACCGTGGTGTCCCGGCGCTCCTTCAGCATCGCCCTCAGGGCGTTGTTCCTGGAGCCTTTGGGGGGGCGAAAGATGTGAGGGCGAGCGCCGAAGACGCGCTCGAACATGGCATCGGCGCGGGCCAGCTGCTCGCGCAGCTCGGGCGGCGAGAGCCGGGCCATGGGCACGTGATCGAAGGAGTGGCTACCGATGGCATGTCCGCGTGCGGCCACCTGCCGCGCGATCTCCGACGCCCGGGCGTTGCGCTTCTCTCCGCTGGCAAAGCGGCTCGCGGAGAAGAAGAAGGTGGCCTTCACCCCGAAGCGATCCAGAGCAGCCAGCAGCCGCGGGGTCTCCCGCTCGTGGGGCCCATCGTCAAACGTGAAGTGCAGGATCCGCCGCGGCGTATTCCCGATCAGCTCCCCTTGCCCCGACAGTCCATGCCCCAACTGCGCCAACGTGGCCACCGGCCTGTCGGCATGCGTGTGCGGGACCAGAGCAAGCACGCCAGCGACGAGCGCGGCACAGAGAACGAGGAAGCGGGGCGACACAGCCAGATCCTAGCAGCCACACCCTTGGACCGCGACAAACCCAACCGAGGTGCGTCAGGCAGAGACAAAGCGGGGCCGAGGTCGGTCGAGGTTCGTTCAGGAGCGGCCGCGCCCGGACACGACAGCGGCGCGGAGGAGGAGCGCAGCGACGACGCCGCGGGAAGGTAGGGCCCCAGCGGCTTTGCCGATGGGGCGGGAGGGTCGCACGACCTGCCGCGGGTCGGGCCCCGACGGTCAGCAAGCCGCTCCTGGGCGAACCTCGGCCGACTTCACCGGGCGCCGAGGGTGCGCATGGCCTTGTACCGCTGATCGAAGCGGGCCAGCTTGCGCTTGCCGCTCGGCACGCGCTGCAGGTGCTCCTCGCCCGGCAGGTACTTCTTGGAGACCAGCGTGTGGATGCGCTTGTGGTGCTGCTTCAGGTAGTCGAGGAACTGCTGCGGCGAGATGAAGGTTTGGCCGACCTCATCGGCATTGACCTCGCAAGCCTTCTCGTCGAACTCGCGGCAGACCTGGGGGCGTTGCTCGTAGATCGAGCACTTGTGGTCGTCGCCGAGGTTGCGGCAACGGGTCTCGAACTGGAGCAGCCACTCGTCGTCCTCGACGTAGATGCTCGTGTTCTCGTGGTAGAGGTACCAGAGGATCTCGGTGGCGCCGCGCACGGTGTCGGGCTCGTCGATCTCCACCGCAATATACGTGCAACACAGGGCGCACGTCAGGCACGGGACCTGCTGGCGGGTATCGCTGAGGACCGGCAGGGCACTGTTGCCGTTGCGCTTGCCCTGGCGCTTGCCGTTTCGAGACTGACTTCGTGCCATCGCGCGGCAGAATGTCGCTTCAGTCGGGCTCGATCTGCAAGAGCTGTCGCGCGCTTTGCCGGATTCGATTGAAGTCCAGCTCGATGCCCGCCTCGAGCAAGCTCGTCAGCCCAAGGGCGGCCGCGACCAGCCACGCCGCCACCAGATCCTCGTCGACCTCGGTCTTGAGCTTGCCGGCCTCGCGCGCCGCCTTGGCGCTGGCTGCCAGCCGCCCTAGGGCAACCTGGAGCAGGTTGCGGAAGCCGGCGCGCATGTTATCGGCGCGCTGCATGCCCCGCGCCATCAGCTGCTGGATCAGCGCGCGGTCGCCCATCAGCGGCACCGTCCCGCTGGCGGCCGCCTGCAGGAAGCGATCGATGGTCTCGCCCAAATCGTCCCCCTCCTCGCCGGCCGCCACCACCGAAGTCACGAAGTCCGTCATGACCCGGTCCACGACCGCCTCGAGGAAGTCGTCCCGGTCCTTGAAGTGAACGTAGAAGGCACCCCGCGTGAAGCCCGCCCGCGCGCAGATGGCGTCCAGGCTGGGCAGATCCACCCCTTCCTCGGAGAAGAGGGTCATGCCGGCCCGGATCAGAGCCTCGCGGGTCTCCTGCTTGGAGGACTCCCTGGATTTTCCCTTGCCGTCAACCACGGGTTGCGCGTATCCCCTGCTCTGCTGCTCGCCGTATCCAGCAAATTCGACCTGGATGCAAGGGCTTGGGGCTTCTAGCGTGCGACCCAAACGACCCGTCAGGCTGCTGCTGCTGCTCGCCTTGATAGGGCTCGCCGGCTACCTGTACCTCAACCCGGAGGGCGTGGGTCGACTGCTGGTCTCCGCCTTCTCGCAGGGCTACGGCACCCCGGCCGGGCCGGTCGTCCCGAGCGAGCTGACCGAGACACAGATCGGCACCGGGGACAGCCACGACGCCGGCGTGCGGGTGATGGAGGTCGCGCTGGAGAAGGTCGCCGAGGGCATCGCGGAGCCGACCGACATCCAGTTCCCGCCGGGCATGGCCGATCACGCGGTGGTACTGGAGAAGGGCGGCGTGGCGCGCTGGCTCCGCCACACCACCGGCGTGCACGGCGAGTTGCTCGAGATCCCGGTGCTGTCCGCTTCCGAGCAGGGGCTGCTGGGCCTGGCCTTCCACCCGGGCTTCGCGGACAATGGGCGCTTCTTCCTCAACTACGTGATCGACGCGAAGGGCGTCCACGTCAGCCGCGTGGAGGAGTGGCGCCTGGGCGCAGCGGGCAAGGCCCCGAGCGCGGACGACCTGGAAGACGGTGAGGCCAGCGCCCAGCGCGTGCTCATGGAGGTGCAGCAGCCCTACCAGAACCACAACGCCGGCCAGCTGGGCTTCGGTCCCGACGGCTACCTCTACGTGGGCTGGGGCGACGGGGGCCTGGCCGACGACCCGGGCGACCACGGCCAGAACCCCTACACTTTCCTCGGCAGCATGCTGCGCATCGACGTCGACGCGCGCGGCGACGGCGACAGGCCCTACGGCATCCCGGCGGACAACCCCTTCGTCGGTCGCGACGGCTTCCGGCCCGAGGTCTGGGCCTACGGCCTGCGCAACCCCTGGCGCTACAGCTGGGACGACGCGGGGCGGCTGGTGGTGGCGGACGTGGGGCAGAACAGCTGGGAGGAGATCAGCATCGCCCAGGCCGGCGACAACCTGGGCTGGAGGCTGAAGGAGGGCTTCGCCTGTTTCGCCGACGACCCCAACGACTGCGTCCGCGAAGACCTGGTCGACCCGGTCTTCGTCTACGGGCGCGAGACGGGCGGCTCGATCACGGGCGGGCTGGTCTACCGGGGCACTGCCATCCCGGCCCTGCGCGGGCGCTACGTCTTTGCGGATTTCGTCAGCGGACGGCTGATGGCGATCGACCTACCCGACGACCGCACCAGGCGCGTCGGCGCCGCGACCAACCTCGGCAAGTGGCCGATGTTGATCAGCACCTTCGGGCGCGACGCCCGCGGCGAGCTCTACGTGGGCGCCTTCGGACGCGGAGAGATCTACCGATTGGCGCCTGCTAAGGTCTCACGGTGAGCGCGCGGCGGCAGCGGGGCGGCGGTATCGATCCGGCAGAAGCCGTGCTGCGCTTCCTCGAGAGCGTCGGCCCGGGGAGCGAGGCCGAGTTCTACCTGCGCCTCTTTCGCTCGCGCGCGCCTGAGCGATTCGCCACGCTGACGGTGCTGGCGTCGGCCCTGGAGTACGGGCTCGACGGCGTCACCCTGGACCTGCGCTTCCTGCGCCAGCTCGGACTGACTCCCGTCGTGGTGCTCGGCCTGTACGAGCCGGCGCGGGCCGAGGATCACGCCCAGCTGCTGAGCGAGCGCCTCGCCGAGGCGGGTGTCGACACCGAGCGCCTCTCGATCGGCGCCGGCCGCGAGCCGATCGCCCGGGCGGCGGCGGCTGGGCGCATCCCGCTGGTCAGCTGGGACGACGGGCAGGCGGGCAGCGCGGTGGACGCCCTGGGCGACATGCTCGCCAGCCTGGGCACCCACAAGTTGATCCTGCTGCGCCCCCAGGGCGGCCTGCGCCTGCACGGCGAGCGCCTCAACGTGGTCAACCTCAGCACCGACTACTCCGAATTGCAGGGCGACGCCGAGCTGGGCGAGGGCGAGCGGCGCCTTCTCGACGACATCCGCACGCTGGTTGTGGAGCGCGTCCAACACCGACTGGCGGTGTCGCTGACCTCGCCCCTGGACCTGCTGCAGGAGCTCTTCACGGTGAAGGGCGCCGGCACCTACCTCCGCACCGGCACCCGCATCGAGCGGCACGCCGGCTGGGACGGCGTCGACCTGGCGCGCCTCGGCGAGCTGCTGGCCGGCAGCTTTGGCAAGCCACCGCGCGAGGCCTTCTTCGATGCCCCGCCGCTGCACACCTACGTCGAGGAGGACTACCGCGGCGCGGCGTTGATCGCCGCTTGCCCGCTCGGCGGCTACCTCTCGAAGTTCGCGGTCACGCGGGAGGCACAGGGCGACGGCCTTGGTCAGGATCTCTGGGGGCGCCTTACGGCTGACCATCCGGCGCTGGTGTGGCGAGCCCGCGGGAGCAACCCGATCCGCGCCTGGTACGAGCGCCACTGCCAGGGCCGCTACGAGGCCGGCGAGTGGACGGTCTACACGCGCGGCGTCGACTCCGGTCGCGTGGGTGAAGCCGTCGAGCTTGCGCTCGCCCAGCCCGACGACTTCCGCTGAAGCGTGGCAGGGGCGAGACCGATGCACTACCCTGCACACGTGGGGCTGGAGCGGTGCTCGACTGTCTGCCGGATCCTGGTGGCCCTCGCGTCGCTCTGCCCCGCGTGCACCCTCGGCACGCTCGAGACCGAGCTCACGGTCGGCGCCTGCATGGACCTGGCCGACAACGACGGCGATGACCTGACCGACTGCGAGGACCCGGACTGCCAGCGCCTGGAGCGCTGCCGCGGGATGGGTGCGCCCGAGCCTCCCCCGGGCTTGGTCGGAGACGCCCTGCCGCCGATCACAGCGCCGCCCGGCCAGGACGACGTCGCGATGGAGCCGAACGCACCGAGCGTGGGCAGCGCGGGCAACGGGGTGATGGGTGGGCCACCGCCGGCCGACGGCGGCACCGATCCCGCAACCGACGACGCGATGGACCCCATGAGTATGGGCGCGGAGGACGCCCCCACCTGTCCGCTGCTGTGTCCCGAGGGACAGACCTGCGTCAACGGCCGCTGCGTGCCTAACCCCTTCGTCATCGTCGATCTGTGGGAAATCACGCGCATCGAGGTCAACGTGCCGCGCAGCATCGACTATGACAACGAAGTCTGCCTCGACACGGGCTGCGCGGTGCCGGTCTTCGTGCCGCCCTACCTGCGCTGCGGGTGCCTGCCCGACCCCTACGTGGTCGTGCTGGTCGATGGCGAGGAACAAGCCCGGACGAGCTCCGCACGCACGATCGAGTTCACCGGCTGGGATGTGTCGATCCCCCTGGGCCTGCTGCGCACGAGCGTGGTGCGCCTCGAGGTGCTGGACGACGACAGCGACGAGGGCGAACCCGACACGCTGATCTACGCGTGCGAGGTGCCGGCCGATCCGGAGGTGCTCGCCGGCGGCACCATCGGGTGCACCGAGCCCTTCTCTTCGGACACCGGACCGCTGTCCTACACGCTGAGCGCCGACGTGGTGCCCGGAAGCTGAGCGCGCACAGCCGTCCTATCCCCGCCCCCTCCTCACACGGACGGGGCGCTCGGGACGGCCCGCATCAGGAGATGGCCTGACAGATCTGCGTGACCGTGGCGTCGTCGATGGTGCTGCTGGTGTCGGCGAGGGTCTGGAAGCGCTCGAAGGCGCGCTGCAGGCGCGCCCCGCGCAGCGGGTAGCCGAGAGCCTCCGCCCGGGCCGCAAAGCCCGCGCGGCCCGAGAGCTTGCCGAGAACGATCTGCGTGCCCTCGGCGTTGCCGACCCAGCTCGGGTCCATCACTTCGTAGGTAGCTCGGTGCTTGAGCACCCCATCCTGGTGGATGCCGGAGGCGTGGCGGAAGGCGTTGCGACCGACCACGGCCTTGTTCGGTTGCACGGCCATCCCGCTGCGTCGCTCGACCTGCCGGCTGAGCTCCGTGATGCCCTCCGTGCGCACGCCGGTGTGCACCCCCAGCTCGGAACCGTGCACGCGTAGCGCCATCACCACCTCCTCGAGGGAGGTGTTGCCGGCGCGCTCGCCGATGCCGTTGATCGTGAGCTCGACCTGGCGCGCGCCGTGGCGCACGGCGGTCAGTGCATTGGCGCTGGCGAGCCCCAGGTCGTCCTGGCCATGGAAGGAGAGCACGGCGCGGTGCAGCTCGCGCGAGCGCTCTCGAAGCTGGTCGAGCATTGCGGCGAGCTGGTGCGGCATGATGTAGCCGACCGTGTCGGGGATGTTGATGGTGCGCGCGCCGGCCGCGACCGCGGCATCGACCAGCTCGGCCAGGAAGGCGGGATCGGCTCGCGTCGCGTCCATCGGACTGAACTCCACGTCGCCCACCGCGTCGCTGGCGCGGGCGACCATCGCGCGGGCGATGCCGATGACCTCGTCGCGACCGCGGCGCAGCTGGTGCGCCAGGTGCATGTCACTGCTGTTGACGAAGACGTGGATGCGGGGGGCGGCAGCGCCACGCAGGGCCTGCGCCGCGGCGTCCACATCCCCGGGCACGGCGCGGGCCAGCGCGCAGATGCTCGCCTCGCGCACCTGACGCGCGACCGCGCGCACGGCGTCGACCTCGCGAGTGGATGCCGCCGGGAAGCCGGCCTCGATCACGTCCACCCGTAGGGCGGCCAGGCGCTCTGCGATCTCCAGCTTGTCGCGCTGATCAAACGCGACTCCGGCCGACTGCTCGCCGTCCCTCAACGTGGTGTCGAATACGATGACCTTCTCAGACATGGCTCTCTTGGCTCCGTGGTGGTGCCGGGGCCGGAGCGAAACGAGCAAGTCTGGAAGCCCCTCGCGCCGGTCTCGATCCGGCGGGTGAGGGGTTTTCGGTGAAGCGCTATCGGCTGCAGAAACCCCTACCCGCCCTGCTCAGCAGCAGGCCCGGAAGGAGGATCAGTAGCGCGAGGCCCTTCGCCATCACGGGTAAAGGGTTAGGCCTTCGCCCGCCGGCTGTCAAATCCCGCCCCCGTGATCGCGTGGGTTGTGCTTTGCTTTCGGGTGGTTGAGCATCGGCCCAGCGCCGGGGGGCAGGCTTAGAATGCGCGCCCGGGCGCGGCCGTCCAAGGGCGGACAACCCCAGGAGCCCTGCCATGCGACCGCTTCGAATCTCTCTGCTGATCGTGCTCACCGCCCTGGGCCTTTCGCTGGCGGTGCCGGCGGTCGTGCTGGCGGACCAGGCCGAGGGCCACTACCGGATGGGCCTCGATCACAAGCGCAAGGGCAACCTGACCGCGGCGGTCAACGAGGTCCGCAAGGCGGTGAAGCTGCGCCCGAGCCACGCCGCCGCTTGGATGACGCTGGGCGGCCTGGAGCGCAAGCTCGGCAACCTGCAGGGTGCGCTGATGGCCTACGAGAAGGCGATCTCACTGACCCCGAAGCACGCCCCGGCCTATGCGCTGGCGGGCTCCACGCTGATCCGCCTGAAGCGCTACGAGGAGGCGGTCGGGCGCCTGCGCAAGGCGATCGAGCTCGACAAGCGCGATGCCCAGAGCGCGGCCAACCTGGGCTTGGCCCTGCGCAGGACGGGCAAGGCCGACGAGGCGATCAAGGCCATGGAGGAGGCGGTGCGGCGCAAGCCCGACGACACCGACCTGCTCAACAACCTGGGCGTCGCCCTGAGCCGCCAGAAGCGCTACGAGGAGGCGATCACCCACCTCGAGCGCGCGGTCGAGCTCAAGCCCGACGATGCCGGCATGCACCGCAATTTGGCGATCTCTCTGCGCGGCCAGGAGCGCTACAAGGAAGCGATCCCGCACTACCGGAAGGTCCTGCAGAAGGACAAGAACAACGCGCGCGTGCTCTTCGACCTGGCCAACTGCTACGAGAAGATGGGCGACAACAGGAACGCCATCCAGACCTACGAGCGCTACGTGAAGGCGATCAGCGCCAAGGACGCCAAGGCCGCTGAAGAAGGCCGCAAGCGAATCGAGAAGCTCAAGGCTTACTTGTAGGCTTGTCGCCCTGCGGCAGAATGCCGCGGCAGGCTTGCCACCGGGGCAGTCCTGCAGCGGCATCTACGTTGAAATATTTGCCTTAATGCACGGGCACACTTCCTGCAGTCAGCGCTGACCGTAGGAGGCTACACATGGACCCTGCGGGCCACGAGAGCCGCTTCGCGCTGTACAAAGCGCGCGTTGCGAACATCGAAACACTCGACTCAGACGGGGAAGCCGCCCTGGCCATTGCTTGGAAGAAAGGTAATCGCCGTGCGGGCGACCGACTGATCGAGAGCAACCTCAAGCACGTGATCGCGATCGCGCGCGAGTACCGTCGCTGGGGAGTGCCGCTGGACGATCTGGTCCAGCAGGGCAACATCGGCTTGCTGAAGGCTGCCGAGCGATTCGACCCGAGCCAGAAGACCAGCCTGCGAACCTACGCGGCCTACTGGATCCGCGCGGAGATCCGCGACTACGTGGTGCGCGGCTACCGCATTGTGCGCCTGGGCACCACGCGCACCGAGCGCCGCGCGATGCGCGCCTTCCGCTCGACCGCGATCGACACGGTGGAGGAGCTCGCCGAGCACAGCGGCATGCCGCTGGCCCGCTGCCAGATGCTGTGGCCGCTGCTGAAGAGCTCCGACCGCTCCCTGGACCACACGACCCGAGCCGGCGCGGCCCCCCCCCGCGAGCACCTGCGCGCCGAGACCCCCTCGCCGGAGGAGGTGCTGTGCGCGCGCGAGGAAGAGGAAGGCCGGCAGAAGCTCGTGGGCGGCGCTCTGGACACCCTCTCCGATCGGGAAAGGCGCATCGTACGCGCGCGCATGATGACCGAGGAGCCGGCCACCCTCGAGCAACTCGGCAAGCGCATCGGCGTCAGCCGCGAGCGCGTGCGGCAGCTCGAGACCCGCGCCAAGGACAAGATCCGCGACGCGCTGGTCGCCTAGCGTCGCTACTCGAAGTCCTTGAGCTTGCGCTGGAGGGTGCGGCGGTCGATGCCCAGGGCACTGGCGGCCTTGGTCACGTTGCCGTCGAGCTGGGCCAGCACGCGCTGGATGTGCGCGCGCTCGACCTCCGCCAGGCTGGTGGGCGCATCGCCGGGCGGGGCCTGCGGCTTGCTGGCCCGCCCCGCGCTGTGGCCGAAGACACTGGCTGCGAGCATGCGGCGCATCAGGTCCGCATCGAGCTCGGGCCCGTCCGCGAAGAGCACCGCCCGCCGCAGCACATTGAGCAGCTCGCGGACGTTGCCTGGCCACTCGTAGGCCATCATCAGCTCCCGCGCGCCCTCGCCGATGCGCGAGCCCGGGCGGCCGATGCGCTCGAGCAGGTGCTCGGCGAGCACAGGGATGTCCGCCGCCCGCTCGCGCAGCGGCGGCAGCACGAGCGGCAGGACCTGCAGCCGGAAGTAGAGGTCCTCGCGGAAGCTCCCCTGCTGCACCTCCTGCCACAGGTCACGATTGGTGGCAGCGATGATGCGCACGTCCACGTCGTGCTCGCGGGGCGCGCCCACGGGCCGGACCTTGCCGCTCTCGAGCGCACGCAAGAGCTTGGCCTGCGTGTCAGGCGGAAGCTCCGCGACCTCGTCGATGAACAGGCTGCCCGCCTGGGCCTCGCCGAACATGCCCGGGTGGTTGTCCGTGGCGCCGGTGAAGGCGCCCTTGCGGTGGCCGAAGAGCTCGCTCTCGAACAGGTCGCGCTGCACACATGCCGCGTTGAGCGCGACAAACGGTCCCTCGGCGCGCGGACTGGCCAGGTGCAGGTGCCGCGCCACCACCTCCTTGCCGGTGCCGGTCTCACCGTAGAGCGCGACGATCTCCTCGCTCGGGCCGGCGCGCGCCACGAACTTGCGCACCTCCTCGATCACGGCGCTGCCGCCCACGATCGGCGGCACGTCCATCCGCGCCAGCCCCGAGCGCGCGCGCCGACTCTCGGAGACCGCTTCCGCCAGCAGGGGGGCCAGGACCTCCGCGTCGACCGGCTTCTCCAGGAAGGAGAAGGCGCCCAGGCGCATCGCCTCGACCGCAGCCTCTACACTGCCGTGCCCGGTCAGCACGATCGTACGCGTGGGCGCGTTGGGAATGCGCTTGAGCACCTCGAGCCCATCGATACCGCCCATGCGCAGATCGAGCAGGGCCGCGTCGGGGGGCTGCGGACCGGACAGCACCCGCAGGGCGCTCTCGCCCCCGTCGGCCTCGCTCACCTCGAAGCCATGGCGCGACAGCGCCTTGACCATCGCGAAGCGGAAGGCCGCGTCGTCGTCGATCACCAACACCCGGTCGGTCTCTGCCATCAGACGGCTCCGGCTCCGCCGGCAGCATGCTCGGCCGTGCCCGCGCTGTCGAGGGGCAGGTGGATCTCGGCACGCGTTCCGCCCGCCGGCCGGGCCTCGAGGGTGAGCTTGCCGTGCATCGCCTCGATCAGCATGTACGAGGTGTAGAGTCCCAGGCCCGTGCCGCGCCCCGGCGGCTTGGTCGTGGTGAAGGGCTCGAACAGGCGCCCCCGGACTGCGTCATCGATGCCCGGGCCGTCGTCGTCCACGCGCAGGCGCACGCCGCCCTCGCCGTCGAGCACGGCCCAGATCCGCACCTCGCCGCCCTCCCCCTCGCTCAGCGCGTCGTGGGCGTTCTGCAGCAGGTTGACCAGCACCTGCACCAACCGGTCCTGGTCGCAGCGCATGCGCACCGAGTCCAGGCTCCGGTCGAGCACGATCTCCGGGCCGCTTCGCATCCCCGCGAATACGAGCGCCCGGGCGCGCTCCACCACGGCCGCCAAGGGCACGGCACCGACGATGCGCAGGCGCACCAGGTCGCCGCCCGCAAGCAGGGCCTGGGTGATGCGCCCCAGCCGCGCGGTCTCGTCCTTGATGAGCGAGGCGGACTCGCTCACGTCCTTGGCCAGGGCCGCTCCGTCGCCAGCGGCCTGCGCCTCCAACCCCTGCAGTGCCACCCCCATGTCGGCGGCCAGCGTGCGGATGGTGGCCAGCGGCGTGTTGAGCTCGTGAGCGACCCCCTGGGCGACGCGGCCCAGGCTCGCCAGGCGCTCGGCCAGCACCAGCTGGCGCTCCGCCAGGGTGGCGCCGGTGCGGTCCAGGTAGAGGTTCATGACGCGCGCGTTGCCGCCCTGGTCGCTCGAGAGTGGGAAGGATAGGAGCTCGTAGACGCGCTCTGGTCCGCCGTCATCCATCGCGAAGCGGCAGCGGCCGGCCTCGCCGAGCCGGAAGGAGCGGTTGATTGGACACAGCCCGGAGGCATCGCGCTCGCACGGCTTGTCCCAGCCCGGGCAGCGCCACTGCTCGCCGCTGTCGATGCGCGGCACCAGGCGCTTGGCCAGGCGGTTGCGCCACACCAGCTTGTGGTCGGCGTCGAGCACCTCGAGGCCCGCGTCGAGCTCGTCGAGAGTGTTGCTGAGCAGCTCGTACTCGAGCTCGGCACGATCGCGCGCCTCCTCGACGGCGCGCTCGCGGTCGCGCAGCTCGCCCACGGCGTGCAGCACGAGATAGGCGACCGCGCCCACGGTCGCGACGAAGGCGACGGCGTTGGCGAAGGGGTCCCAGTAGCCCGCCGGTCGCCACTCACCGATGCGCAAGGCAGGCACCATCTCGGTCAGCCACAGCATGCCGGCACAGGCGAGCGCCAACCCACCCGCCACCAGGGTCGCGCGCGGACCGGAGAGGATGCCGACGAGCGCGACATGGAAGACGTAGAAGCTGATGAACGGGGACTCGAGGCCGCCGGCGGCCCACAGGACGATGGTGAGCGTCAGGAAGTCGATCACCGCCTGGTACATCGCCGAGCGCTGGTCGGTGGCGACCTGCCCACCGCGCAGCTCGCGCCACATGATGAAGTTGTAGACCGCGACGCCGGCTGCGGTGCCGACCAGCACCTGCCAGTTCACGCCGGGGAACGCCCCCAGGACCGTCATCAGCGCCGCGATCACGATCCCGAGCAGGGCGAGCCAGCGCAGCTGGATCAGCCACTCCAGGCGCTCCCGCGTGAAGCCCGAGCTGGGTGTGTTGCGCGGCTCGCGCTCGCCGATTGGCATCGAGTCGATCACTTCGGGAATTGTTGGGTCATCCCGACGCGATCCGCCAGTCCCCGGGCGGTGGGGCGTAACCGTCTGGGATCAATGCCCAAATCCTCAGCCGCCGAGCTCCGGCATGCCCGCGCCCTCGCAGTCGACCAGGTAGAGCAGCTCCTTGTTGTCCAGGTGGCTCACCTTGCCGGTCTTCTCGCCGTTCGGGTTGTAGATGCCGATCTGGGCGCCGACGTAGCGCTTGAAGGCGACGCTGAGCACCTGCACCTGTCCGCGGGCCGAGAGCATCTCGCGCAGCTGCTCTTCGGCCAGGTAGCCCTCGTTGTTGAAGGAGACCAAGAGGTAGCGCGCGCGCACCGCCTCGATCAGCTCCGCGAAGGCCGGCGCGATGCGCGGCTTGGAGTTGAAGGGGCTGTCGTACTCGCGGCAGTCGACGCGCTTGTTGGCGACGCCGTAGGTCGCGGGCTTGTCCCAGCGCATGAGCGACTCCCACACGTGGTAGTTGTTCATGTACTTGTGCTGGTTGTAGGGCGGATCCAGGTAGACCACGTCGTAGCTGCCCGCGCGAAAGCACTCGAGCGCATCCAGCTGCAGCGCCTGCCCCGGGCCGCCCACGAGCTCCGGCACGCGCAGCTCGAGCTCGTTGAACGCGCGCGGAGCCCACTTCTTCAGGTAGGCCATCTGCAACCCCACCGTGGAGTCCACCCGGTCGGCGGCCTCCATCAGCGAGACCAGCGCGACCGCCTCGAGTTCTTCCGGCAGGGCGAGCTCCGCGATGCGCTCGCGAATGGCGTCCACGCGCGCGCCGTTTTGGGGCTGGAAGTAGCGCGAGTCGACGCAGAAGGTCTGGGTGAAGTAGCCCGCCTGCGCGGGCACCTGGCCCAGCTCGGCGATCAGCGCGCTGGCCTGTGCATGCCAGTGCGCCCGGTCGGCCTGCACGTAGCACTGGGCCAACCGGTGCGCGTAGGTCGTGTGGTCGTTGGCGGTCACGTGGTAGCCGCGCTGCTTGAGCGCGTGCCCCACGCGGGCGGTACCGCTGAAGAGGTCTAGGACGGTGCGTACGTCGGCCAGGCGCCCGATGATGGTCGAGATCTGCTCGACCAACAGGCGCTTGGAGCCGATGTACTTGATCACTTCGGCGCGGTTGCCGAGATGATCGCCGGGTCGACCTCGTACTTCTCGAGGAAGGCGCGGCGCTCGGTCATCATCTTGTCGACCCAGGCGCGGTACTCGTCGCTGCGGCCGTTGGCCTCGTAGTAGCGCCGGGGCTGGAGGATCTCGACCGGCACGACCTTCACCAGGTCCGCGTTCTCGGAAGCGTCCACGTCCACGACCTCGTAGCCGAAGTCCGGATCGCGGGCCCACTTGATGTTCTCGCCAAGCAAACCCTCGAGCATGGCGCTGGAGTGGGCGATCTTGACTTTGAGGGCCTTGCCGTCCTTCACATCGGCGCCGTCGCCGCCGATGTAGCCGGTGTTCATCAGCCACATGGTCACGCCACCCATGGTCGCGGCCAGCTCGCTGAAGCGCTTGGCCTGCTGGCCGTGCTGCCCGGGGTAGAAGGGCTGGGTAAAGGGCGAGCGGGTCTTGCCGCGGTCCTTGCCGGCGGCGCTCGTCTTGGAGGTCTCGCCGAGCATGAAGAATCCGGCGGCCTGCTCGGGCGACGTGAAGCGCACGATACCGGGCGTGGCGGCGTCCGGACCCTCGTCACGGTTCAGGATGCCCATCGACTGCACCGCGGGGATGGTCTTCAGATCGGCGGCGCCGGGGATCGCGCTCATCGGGATGATCGAGCGGCCGTTCTGGCTCCAGATCACGAAGTCCCAGCCGTCCTCGGGGATCTCGTTCTCGACAACCTCGTCGAACTTCACCTCGCCGCTGATGTACTTGTCGACGTTCT
Source organism: Myxococcales bacterium (assembly GCA_028817855.1). Classification (GTDB taxonomy): domain Bacteria; phylum Myxococcota_A; class Polyangia; order Polyangiales; family JAFGIB01; genus JAOUOP01. The sequence goes on along the minus strand of JAPPOT010000083.1, from coordinate 13,657 downwards.
CCGCGGGCGCGCCGGTGCCGATCAGCGTGTCGCGGTAGCGCTTCACCTCCTGCGGCGACAGCTCCAGCTTGAAGAAGTCGAACGTGCCGTCCTCGTCGAGGTAGGCGTTCTCCACCCAGGCGTCGGCGCTGACGGTACCGGCGTGGATGACCGGCTCGGCCTCGGCCGAGAGGCGCTCGGTCTTGGCAAAGCAGCCGTTCTCGGTGATGGAGATCTCGCCGTTGGGCCACAGGGCGACCATGTCGTCCTGAATCGGCTCGGCCAGCTCGCCCTGCTTCGAGAACGTGGTGGTGGTCTTGCCGGTGCCCGACAGGCCCATCACTGTCATCGTGACGCGCCTGCCGTCCTTGCGTGTGACGGCCTTGGCGCCAGCGTGGAGCACGAGCCCACCCTGCTGGTAGACGTACTCGTTGAGCATGCGCAGCACGCCCTTCTTGGACTCGCCGAAATAGTCCGCACCCATCACGTGGGTGGTCCAGTTGTCCATGTCGACGATGATGGCCTGGCGGCCGGGCATGTCGTCGAGCATCAGGTCGGGCGTGTAGATGAGGCGGAAGGTGGGCTGGAAGGGCTGGCCGAGCTGCTCCGCGCTCTCCACGTCGGCGCGGGGGAACGTCAGGATCTGCTGCATCCCCGCGATGTTGGCGCCCTCCGGGGTGTAGAGCCAGGTCGAGCCCAGGGCCTTGGGCCCCACGCCGAGGTAGCCGTCGATCGCGATCAGCTCGCCCTGTTCGGCGATGTACGCCTGCTGGCGCTCGATTAGCTCGCGGCCCTTGGCCGGGTCGATCGTGTTCGCGTTCCAGCGGTCCTTGCTGCTGTCGTCCGCGACGATGTACGTAAATTTGGCCATTCGCGCCTTGTTGCGCGAGATCTTGTTGACGCTTCCGACGGCCGTCTCGAGCACGTACGGCGTGCGCGCGAGGGCGAGCTTGCGCAGCTCGGCCTGGCTCGGATTATCGATGTAGCGGACCTCGAATGGACGCGGGTCCAAGCTTCCAGCGGACATAAGAAACAACCCTCCGGCTGGCGAGGGAGATACACGATCAGACTGCTCGCCGCCACCGCATTTTCCCGCCTTTCCCCACTGAATTCGCGGGCCGCCAGCACTTTTACTGTGAAAACGCGACCATTATGCTGCGTGCCATGTCGGCCCCGATTTCGGCTGCCCGCGACCCCTCCGGCAGGCGGCTTACGACGACCGAGCCTTGGGGCGCTCAGGTGCGCTCGGCGGTGACTGATCTGGCGGGCCTGGAAGGCGCGCTGGAGCTCAGCCCCGCGGAGCGCGCCGGCGCGCTCCGCGCGCTCGAGGCGGGTTTCCCCATGTCGATCACGCCCTACTACCTCGCCCTGTGCGACAGGCGGGACCCGACGTGCCCGATCCGGCGCCAGTGCGTGCCGCGAATCGAGGAGGCGCAAGAGGCGGCAGGCGACCTGCGCGACCCTCTGGGTGAGGAGGACCACATGGCGGCGCCGCACCTGGTGCAGCGCTACCCGGACCGGGTGCTGCTGCTCGCGACCGATCGCTGCTCGGTCTACTGCCGCTTCTGCACCCGCTCGCGCATGGTGGGCGCCGGCGGAGGCGTCCAGCCCCTGGCCCATCTGCAGCCGGCGCTCGACCACATCCGCAGCTGTCCGGAGGTGGTCGACGTGATCATCAGCGGCGGCGACCCGCTGGTGATGAGCGATGGGCGCGTCGCCCTGCTGCTCGGCGAGCTCGCCGCGATCGAGAGCGTGCACTACGTGCGCGTGGCGAGCCGCACGCCGGTGACCCTGCCACAGCGCATCACACCCGAGCTGGTGCGGGCGCTGCGGATCCACCCGGCGACCTGGCTGATGACGCACTTCAATCACCCGCGCGAGCTCACCGCGGAGTCGCGACGCGCGCTCGCGCTGCTAGCCGACGGAGGCGTGCCGGTGATGAACCAGAGCGTCCTACTGCGCGGCGTGAACGACGACGCCGAGACCCTCGAGGCCCTCTTCCGCGGGCTGGTACGCAACAGGGTGCGTCCCTACTACCTGCTGCAGACCGATCCGGTGCGCGGCAGCGCGCACCTGCGTACGCCACTGGGGCGCGGCATCGAGCTCATGGCCGCGCTGCAGGGACGCGTAAGCGGGATCGCCCTACCAAAGCTGATCGTCGATACCCCGGGCGGCCATGGCAAGGTGCCGATCGGGCCCGACTACATCGTCGCGCGGGAGGGCGGGGTCACCACCCTGCGCACGCACCGCGGCACACTGGTCGATTACCTGGATCCACCGACGCTGACATGACGGCGCGCTTCGACACACGCTGGCTGCGGGCTGGCGACCGCATCCAGGTGGTCGCACCGTCCGGCCCGTTCCCCGTGGAGGACTTCGAGCGCGGGGTCGCGCGGCTGGCGACGCGCTACGACGTGGTGCACGACGCGAGCATCACAGAGCGGGCGGGCTACCTGGCCGGCGACGACGAGCGCCGCCTCGGCGAGCTCGTGGCCGCGCTCGAGGACTCGAGCGTGCGCGGGATCGTGGCGGCGCGTGGGGGATACGGGGCCACGCGGCTGCTCGACCGACTCGAGGTCCAGGCGGTGCGCGACCACCCCAAGCTGCTGGTCGGCTTCAGCGACATCACCGCGCTGCACGCCCTGTGGGCACGGGCGGGACTCGGCGCCGTGCACGGCCCGATGGTCGCGGCGCTCGGGCGCGGCGACGACGGCATGTTCGACCGCTGGGTCCGCGCGGTGGAGGGCGAGGCGATGGAACCGGTCGGTGGGCTGTCGACGGTGGCGCCCGGCGACGCGCGCGGACCGCTCCTGGGCGGCAACCTCGCGGTCCTGGCGGCCCTGGTCGGCACGCCCCACGCGCCCCCGCTCGACGGCTGTGTGCTCTTCCTGGAGGACGTGGGCGAGCGGCCCTACCGCGTCGACCGCATGCTCACCACGATGGCCCAGGCGGGGTGGCTCGCGCGCCCGGCCGCGATCGTGCTCGGCGCCTTCACCGATGCCAGCGCGGGCCCCGACGGCGTCGAGATCGAGCACGTGCTGCGGGAGCGGCTCGCTGACGTCGGCGTGCCGGTGCTGGCGGGCGTACCGGCGGGCCACGGAGACGACAACCTGGAGCTCCCGCTCGGAACGGTGGCGGTGGTGGACGCGGAGCGCGGTATCCTTTCGTTCGAACCATGACGCCCCCCTCCTTCCGCCTCGCCTCGCTCCTCCTCATCGCCAGTCTCGCGGGCTGCGGCAGCTCGCTCCCCAAGCGTTACGTGATCGAGCGCGACAGCGGCGACTTCATCTACAGGCGCTACCAGAAGACGCTCGACGTGGAATTCGTGGTGAAGGGCAATCCGGCGGTGGGCCACACCGCCACCTACGTGCGGCGCGCGCGCGGCAACGTGGTGGCCTTCACCAGCGCCTTCGTCACGGTCTACTCCAAGGCGCGCTCGCTCACGGCGGAAGTACGCGAGCGGGTCAAGGCGATGGACACCTACACGATGAGCACACGCGAGATCGGCGGCGGCTACGTGTGGGTGCTGAGCGGAGGCGACGACGAGCGCTGGGCCCTGTGGGTCTCGGGCAAGCACGTGATCAAGGTGGGCGCTCCCGAGGGCGAGCTGCTGCCCGAGGAGGTGATCTCCGACTACATGGCGCTCTACGACAGCGACCTGACCGAGGCCGGCGTGGCCGACGAGGACGCGGACAGCCGCGGACCCTCGGCAAAGCAGGAGCGGGAGCGGGAGGAGGAGATGGCGATGCCGCGTCACCTGCGCGAGGGCGCGCCGCGCTAGGACCCATCTAGGGATGCGTCCTAGCTAGTTGCAGCCGAAGCCGTCGCGCCAGCCGTCCAGCAGCTCAGCCTCAGTGGCGGCCTGGATCACCAAGTACTCGCCCTCGGCCGTGGCCTTGTAGATGCCCAGCTTCAACGGAGGATCGTCGTCGCCTTCGTCCTCCGCCATCTCGGCTTCGGCAGTGGCCTCCTGCTGGGCCTGCTCGAGCACGTCTTCCAGCAAACTCGCCTTGTCGGCATCGTCGAGCAGCACGCGCCAGCTCAGCGCCACCTGCTCGGCGTCTTCGTCGCCGTAGATGCGCAGGGCGTCGCCGCGCCAGCCCAGGGCCTGCTCCCAGGCGAGCGGGTCGTCCTCGAGCTGCACCGTGAGGAAGGCGTAGAGCTGGGCCGCGCCGAATCGGTCGAGGATCAGGGACTGCATGTCCCCGTTGGGCGGGTCGGAGGGACAGGAGGTCGGTACGGCCTCGCGACGCTCCACGCCGGTGCCGAGCGACATGAAGAAGTGCGAGGTGCGCGGACGATCGTCGAAGAGAGAGCGGACCAGGGCATTGCCGCCCTCGAGCCAGGCGCCGACCAGGCGATGCCCCCCCAGCGGATAGGCGAACCCACGGCTGACGCTGAAGTAGGGCTGGCGCGCGTTGCCGAGGCGGCGCCGGGAGCCGGCCAGCCAGTCCTCGTAGAACTCGTCCCACTTGAGCTTCACCGGTGCGACGTCGCGCATCTCGGAGATCGACAGCTGCTCGTAGAGCTCGGCCTCGCCCTCGATCAAGCCCCGCCGCGCGAAGGTGTCGTCGACGGTTCCGTCCGTGTAGCCGATCGGCGGCTCGCGCGACTGGAAGGCGTGGATCAGCTCGTGCACGAGGGTCGAGCACTCCCGCTCGAAACGGCGCTCGCCCCCCCGATCGATGACCGTGACGGCCCCCGTGCTGCCGCTGTAGTACGCGACCACGTTCCCCACCGCGTCGTCGACCGCCGCCTGCGAGCTGGTCGTCGTGGGCGACAGCAGGCCGAGCATGGACAGTGCGGTGTCGAAGGCGCGCGAGCGTGGGCTGCGCGTGTCTGCCGGTTCCTCCGGCTCTTCGTCGTCTGGCTCCTCCGGTTCCGGTGCCTCGGGCTCGTCGTCCTCGAGGGAGGCGCGGTACTCTTCCAGGCTGATCGTGCGGATGGGTGGGACCCCACCGAAGGGATCGAAGCCGTCACCGCGCATGCGCACGACCGCGTAGTAGGCATCCTCCTGGCACTCGGCCTTGAGGATGTCGCAGGCTTCGAGCGAATCCACACGCCCGCAGCCGAGCGTGCCCGCAATGAGCAACGCGAGCGCCAGCGCCATCCCGGGTGACATCCTCACAGGCTACCTCCAGACTCCAGGAAGAGCCCCCACAGCCGCGGCCCGCGCCGCCCCGAGAGGGGCTCGTCGAGCGGCGCCACGACGCGCAGGCCCAGCCAACCATCGCCCTCGTGAAGACGTACGTGCGGGGAGAGGGATAGTTGCAGCGCATCGACGTTGCTGGTCGGTGTCAGCACCGCGATCATGCGAATACCGCCCTCCAGCCGGGCGTTGCGTGAGCGGACGCCCGCCACGATCGGGACGAAGAGGTCCGTGCGGTTCTCGTCCACCCGGCGCACGATCGCGAGCGGCAACGCGGGCCGCAGCTGCAGCTCGTACTGGCTCAGGTCCGAGATCGGCCCGCGCAGCTGGACTGTGCCGAGGAAGGCGCCGCGCGAGGGGGACCAAAGCTCCATACGCCCCAGGCCCTCCATCCCGGCGGCGTTGGAGATGCCCGCCCGCTGCAGCCGGCCGCGGGGACCGCGCGCGATCAGGGACATGGGCAGGCTCCCGCCCAGCCCGAAGCGCAGCTGGTGACGCGCCTGCGGCCAGGGGGTGAAGAAGGCCAGGCCGGCCGGATTGGCGACCCCGAAGGCGTGGTCGCTGTCGCCCTGCTCCGGGTCGCTGTGCACGAACACGAAGCCGCCCTCGGCCGAGATCGACCAGCGCTCACTGAACGCGTGGTGCCCCGCAAAGACCGGCACGACCACGCGCTGCACGACGGAGAGCTGCTCGCCCTCGTAGTAGCCCACGCGGCCGGCCAACGCGCCGCGGCCGGTGTCGGGCCACAGGTCGATGCCGTCAGCGCGGGCGCGACCGGACGCGAGCAAGAGCATGCACACACCGAGCAGTGCCGTGAGCTTGGCGCGTGTCACCGTTTCTCACATAGCACAGTGCCGGCGCGCGTCAGCCAGCTTCCTCGCCGGGGGCGGCGGGGATGTGGCTGACCAGCGTGGCCTGCGCCGTCGGCAGCTCGGGGAACCAGCCGAAGAAGCGCTGCAACGTGGCGCGCCGCTCGGGTTCCAGGTAGTCAAAGTTGGCGCCGCGGTCGATCACCTCCCAGTACTCGGGCGACTTGATGCTGAAGAGCTCGTCCCGAATCGAGGCCATCCGCTGTGGATCCTCGCCCGCCATGTCCTCGTGGATGGTGCGGGCGAGCCCCTCGTCGTCGGCGGCCAGAAAGTACGTCGCCAGCTTCACCTGGGCCTTGCGCACACCGCGCAGGCTCGCCTCCTGGACGGATCCCTCGCTCGTGCGGTCGACAGCCAGCAGGATCTTGAGTAGCTCGTCGAGCACCTCCTTGCGCTTGCCGTGGGCGTACTCGCAGAGCGTGCAGAGATCGTAGGCCACCGTCTCGAGAATGAAGGGCAGGTGCGCGTTGTAGGCGAGCAGCCCGTAGTACTTGAAGTAGCGCGCGATCTCGACGGCGTAGGCGCCGTCGCGGTGCTCGACCAGCGCCTGGGCGAGCATGCGGTACTGGTGGCAGACGTTGTAGAGAGTGCGCACGTCCTTGGCGTTGATCGCGGCGCGCAGGTAGGTGTTGAAGAACTTCATCAGCAGGTGGAGCTGCTCGCGGCGCCGCTCTGCTGCTGCGTCCTCGGCCAGCAACCGCGTGTTGATCGCGATCAGGTAGTTGATGTCCCGCATCCGGTTGAGGGCCTCGCCATAGACCATCTGATACTGCCGCAGGATCTTCATCTCGAACCAGATCCGGCGCTCCCCGATCTGGGCGAGGATGGCGGGATCCATCGAGACGAAGTCCGGGTTGTGGGCGAGCTCCCCCTCCACACGAAACCAGGCATCCGGCAAACCGCCGACCCCTTGCTGGTAGTCGCGCATCAGATCGGCCAGCGCGTCGACCGCGGCCATCGAGACGCCCTTGTCGCGGTTTTGCATCGCGTTGAGGGCCACGTCGGCCAGCTGCTCGACGCCGCGCACCGCCTCGCGCTGACTTGCGGCGGCGTCGCCACGCCCCTGGCCCGCGATGCCACCGAGGGTGTGGCTCGAGATGCGCTCGACGATGCGGATCGGGTTCAGGTAGGCGAAGACGAAGTTGAAGTACGGGATCAGGACGAGCAGGCAGAGCGTGAGCAGCCCCATCGAGACGCCGATGCCGGCGTAGGGGACGAAGCCACCGGCGCCGGGTGTGTAGTCGAACGTCATGGTGACCCACACACCCTGCAGGGCCGTGACCACGAACAGCCCCATGACCGCGAAGTTCACCGGCTCGCTCACGAACAGCTCGGTCACGCGGTGGGTGTAGCGGTTGCTCGCCAGCTCCACGATGATCGCAACGACGGTCAGGGCGATGGCCAGCACCGCCGCCACGATCTCGCCCGCATTCGCGAGGGTGGAGGCGGCGGCCTGGGGGTTCGGGTGGATGATCAGATCCAGCACGCGCCACGGGTCGGCGCTGCCCGAGGCGTCCACCAGGTGCGTCAGGACGAACACGCTCAGGGCAACGCCCGCCAGAATCGAGAAGGGGAGCAGCCAGATGCGACCCTTGTCGTGGGAGCTCGCGGCCATCGCGGTGGTCGCGGATCATACCCTGAAATCGCGGGATTCCGCGGCCCCTGGCATTTACACCCGCGAAAATTGCACTATAGATTCGCGACCCCGCGTGCCGCCCCCTGCGCGGATCCGAGACCGACGATGCTGGAACAAGCCACCACGCCCGATGCGAATGAGGGCCGTGAGCGAGCCCTGGGCGCGCTGCGCTGGGCCGCCCGCGTGGGCACGTGCGACCCCGCGGCCCTGGATGCACCACCCGAGACCCCGACCCGCGAGGAGCTGCTCGCGCTCGACCTGTCCGAGGTTCGCGGGCAGCTCGACAAGCTGCTCCTCGGCAAGCACACCCAGGACGGGCTGGACGCGCTGCTGGTCTGCGGTGCCCTTGACGTCTGGCTGCCCGAGATCAAGGCGCTGGTCGGCTTCGGCGATGGCGAGTGGCGGCACAAGGACGTCTGGAAGCACACCAAGCAGGTGGTGTGGCAGTCCGTCCCGCGCCTCGAGGTGCGCTGGGGCGCATTGCTGCACGACATCGGCAAGGTCAAGACGCGGAAGATCGAACCCAACGGGCAGGTGCACTTCTTCGGCCACAGCGAGGTGGGCGCCGCCATGTTCCGCAAGCGCGTCGCCAAGCGGCTCGGCTTCGAGGGCGCGCTCTACGACCGTGTGCACTACCTGATCCTCTACCACCTGCGCGCGAGCCAGTACGACCGCGGCTGGACGGACTCGGCCGTGCGCCGCTTCGCGCGCGACATGGGCGAGGGCCTCAAGGATCTGCTCGACCTGAGCCGCGCCGACATCACGACCAAGCGCCCCGAGCGGCGCAAGCGCGGCCTGCGCCAGATCAGCGAGCTGGCGAGCCGGATCGAGAAGCTGGCAGCGGAGGACGCGGTGGTGCCCCCCCTACCCAAGGGTGTGGGCGACGCGATCATGAAGCACTTCGGTCTGCCGCCCTCGCGTCGCATCGGCGACCTCAAGCGCGCGCTCGAGGCGCAGGTGGAGGCCGGCGCGATCGAGGCACACCGGGACTCGGCGTACTACGTCGAGTACATGGACGCCCACCGGGACCAGTTCGGGCTTTAGCCCGGACGCGCCAGGGCGCTCGGGCTGGGGCGGGGCTTGGGGACTAGAAGCGTGGTTCGATGTGGACCCTCGAGACCAGCCAGGTGCCGGGAGCGGGTTTCTCGAGCGTGATCTCTGCGCGCAAGGGACCGACCGCGCTGAGCAGTGCCAGCTTGACCTCGGCCTTGTCGCCGTCGATCTCGAAGTTGCTGCTGCGGCGCTTGAGCTCGCTGCCCATGAAGCGGCGCTTTATCACCTGGCGGAAGCGGCCGAGGATCTCGTCGCTGCGGTCGGCGTTGTAGACGCCGGCGTGGTGGGGCACGCGCACGTCGATCGGGTAGCGCTCGAAGTCCACGTAGGCGAGGCAGCGCGCGACGTAGCCGGCGTCCACGTCACCGGTGACGTCCTCGATGAACTTCTCGATCAAGTCTTCGTCCGTGGGCTCACCGTCACCGCAGTCACAAGCGACCAGCGGGAACACGGCCAGTAGCAGGACCAGCGCGACGGTTTTCCGGGTTCGACGCGGGGGCAGCACTGGGCAATCATATCAGGCCGGGCGCCGTCCCGGTGGGGAGGCCGCCAACGATCGCGATCCGGCCCGTCAATAGCGCTGGTGGCGGCCCTCGATGGGGCGTCCGTCGCGACAGTCCTCGCGCAGGATGCGCTCCAACATGGGCTCATCCACGGACCAGTAGTGCCGCCCGTCCAGGTCGCGCATGCCAGGTTCGCCGGGGTCGAGCGCATCCTTGCCCAGGGCCCGCACGATCACATTGGGCCCGGCCGGGCAGCGCGCCAGGCAGTCGAAGGTGCCGAGGTGCACGCGGCCGCGCAGCGCGGGGTCAGCGTCGCGGACGCGCGCGGCTTGGTCGATCAGATCGCCCGGGCACCCGCGCGTGCAGCAGCGCGGCCCCACGCAGAAGACCAACTGGTAGCAGGCCGCCATCAGCTCGCGGCGTCGTCCGCCGCCTCGCGCTTCACGTCGGGCTCCAAGTAGATCACCGTGGCCTCGGGCACCGCCTCACGGATGGCGCGCTCGGTCGCGTTCACCGCGTCCGCCAGCTCCTGGAAGGAGAGCCCGGAGTCGAACTCCGCCTTGGCCCCGACCAGCAGCTGATCGGGTCCCAGGTGCATGGTCTTCATGTGGATCAGGGCGCGCACCTGCGGCTGGCTCTTGATCACCTCGCCGATGGCGGCGATGCGCTTGGGCGAGGCGGCCTCGCCGATCAGCAGGCTGCGCATCTCGATCGAGAGCACCACGGCGATCAGGGTGAGCAGAACGCCAATCGAGATGCTGCCGATCGCATCCCAGCGCGGGTCGCCGGTCACCATGACCAAGCTGATGCCGACCACCGCCAACACCAGGCCGACGAGCGCGCCCAGATCCTCGAGCAGCACGACGGGCAGCTCCGCGTGCTTCGTGCGACGGATGAACTCCCACCAGCTGGCCTGGCCGCGATACCGCTGGGCCTCCTTGATCGCGGTCCAGAAGGACCACCCCTCGAGCAGGATGCCGACCGACAGGATGCCGATCGCGATCAGGGGCGACTGGAGCGGATGCGGATCGGAGAGCTTGTGCACGCCCTCGTAGATCGCGAAGACGCCCCCGAGCATGAAGATCACCAGCGCGACGATGAAGGCCCAGAAGTAGCGCTCCGGGCCGTAGCCGAAGGGATGCTCGGGCGTGGCCTTCCTGGCGCCACGCGCGCTGCCGAGCAGCAGCAGCGCCTGGTTGCCGCTGTCCGCGACCGAGTGCACCCCCTCGGCCAGCATGGAGCTCGCGCCAGTGATGGCGAAGCCGATGAACTTCGCGACGGCGATGCCGGCGTTGGCGATCAGGGCGGCGACGACGGCTTTCTTGCTGCCTTCCTTCATGGCTCGATGGAGGAGTAGCCTACCCGCTGTCCCGACCCAAGCAAAAGCGTGACCTCCACCCCCGTCTCCGAGACCCGGCTTCCCCCCCTCCCGATCGACGGCGCCCGCGAGCGGATCCTGGCGGCCCTCGAGGCGGGCCCGCTGGTGATCGCCTCGCCCACCGGCTCGGGCAAGTCCACGCGCGTACCGCGCTTTTGCCCCGGCACAGTGCTGGTCGTGGAGCCCCGCCGGGTGGCTTGCATGACGCTGGCGGAGCGCGTCGCCGAGGAGGCCGGCAGCCCCCTCGGTGAGGCGGTGGGCTACTGGGTGCGGGACGACCGCCGCATGGGCGACGACACCCGGGTGCTCTTCGCCACTCCCGGCATGGTGCTGCGCGCACGCCACCTGCTTGATCGCGACGTGGTGATCCTGGACGAGTTTCACGAGCGCGGGCTCGAGACCGACCTGCTCTTTGCATTGCTCGTGGCGCGCAGCCACCGGGGGCTGATCGTGATGTCGGCGACGCTCGAGACACAGCGCGTGAAGGCAGCTGTCGGCGGCGAGCTGGTCGAGGTGGACGGGCGAGTGCACCCGGTGGAGGTGCGGCACAGCCCGGGCGGGGTGCTGCTGCCGGACGGCCGCGATCTCGAACAGCGCGTGGCGCAGGCGGTGAAGCAGAGCGCAGCGCTTCCCGGCGACGTGCTGGTCTTCCTGCCCGGCAAGGGCGAGATCGCGCGCGCCGCCGACGCGCTCTCCTCCCTGGCGGAGCTGGAGCTGGTCGAGCTGCATGGCGGGCTGAGCCTGGAAGCCCAGCGCCGCGCTTTCGCGCCGAGCCGCAGACGGAAGGTCGTGCTCGCGACCAACGTGGCTGAGACCTCGGTGACGGTGCCCGGCATCGGCGTCGTAGTCGACAGCGGCCTCGTACGCCGCACCCGCTACCACTACGGGCGCAGCTACCTGACGCTCACTCCGATCGCGCGCGACAGCGCCGAGCAACGCGCGGGGCGGGCGGGTCGCACCGGACCGGGCGTGTGCATTCGCCTGTGGGATCGGGCGGCCGTACTGGAGGCGACCACACCACCCGAGGTGCACCGGGAGGCCCTGGGCCCGCTGCTGCTCGCCACCGCTGCGGCCGGCGCGCGCGTCGAGGAGCTCCCCTTCCTCGATGCCCCCAAGGCGCACGCGGTGGAGGACGCCCGCACCGAGCTGCGGGCCCTCGGCGCGCTCACGCCCGGGGACGGCATCAGCACGCTCGGCGAGGAGCTCTTCGGGCTCCCGATCGACCCGGGTCTGGGGCGGCTGCTGGTGGAGGCGCGCGAGCGCGGAACCCTACAGGACGCGATCGATCTGGTCGCCGCGCTCGGCACGGGACGGCCGCTCTTCCTGCGTGCGCCCAGCCCGGAAGCCAGAGTGGGCGACGACCTGCGCGAGGTGGGCTGCGACGCCTGCGCGGCCATCACGGCGCTACGCCGGGGCGAGCCGCGCAAGCACGGGCTGGGCGGGGTGGTGCTCTCGGAGGCCCGTCGCACCGCGAAGCGCCTGCGCGAGGCGCTCGGGGTGGAGCGCGCGGACGCGGATGCGACAGTCGACCGGCGCGCCCTGGCGGCGACGGTGCTGGCCGCCGACAGCCGCAGCGCCCACGTCGCCCGGGTGCGCAAGCGTCGGGTGGCGTTCAGCAATGGCGGCACCGAGCTCGAGCTGGCGCGCGAGAGCGCGCTGCACCTGGGCAAGCTGCCCGAGGCCATCGCCGTGCTCGGCGTGCGCGCGATCACGGACGCGCGGGGTCAGCGTCACCTGCTGTGCACGGCGGCGATGCCGCTGTCGCCGAGTCAGCTGGTCGAGGCCGAGCTCGGGCGCGAGCGGGTGGGCGCAGCGGGCCTCGAGCGCGGCGTGGCCCTCGCCACCGTCGAGCGGGTCTACGCGAAGCGCGTGCTGGCGAGCGAGCAGCGCGTCCCGGAGGGGCGCTTGGCGCGGGAGACGATCGCGACGCTCTTCCAACAGGGTCGCTTGCTGACGGGGGCGCTGGTCGAGACGCGCCTGCGTCTGGAGGCACGCACCCTGGCGCGCGAGGTGGCGCGGCGCGGCCGGCTCGGCATGCCGGTGGACGCGCTGCCGCCGGCGATCGAGCTCGAGGCCTGGACGCTCGAGCGGCTGGAGGCGCTCGGCGTGGAGAGCGGCGAGGACGCCAAGCTCCTGTCCGAAGCGGACCTGACGATCGAGCCACTGCCCCCGGACGTGCAGGCGGCGCTCGACGAGCGCTTCCCGCTGCGCGTGGACCTGGGCGACGCGAGCTACCGCGCCGAGTACGACTTCAAGAAGTCACGGGTCACGCTCCACCTGCTCAAGGGCACGCGCCAGAGCCCACCGCCGCGGGGCTTCTTGCCGCGACTCGGTGGCCTCACGGTATTCGCCGAGGCCGGCGGGCGCTTGCACCTGGTGAAGTGAGCCGCGCAGCCAGGCCGATCAGTCCGGGATGAACGTGGCGTACTCCAACAGGATCTCGCAGTCGCTCCACATCTCCTCGCGGCAGTAGCGCGTGCCCTCGCTGCAGACCAGCGTTCCGGTCACGCCGTTCATCGTGGTCTGGATGTCGTCGGGGTCGCAGAACTCGGGCCTGGTGCCCTTCTCACACGGGCAGCCCGGATTGTTCTCGCGGCAGCGATAGCAGAGGTCGGTCACGTCCGGGTCGTTGTCGTCGCAGTCGCGAACGTTATCGCAGTACATGCCGTACCAGGCGCCGTCATCGTCGTCTCACTCGTATCGCGCGCCGGCGCCTCCGTCGCTGGGCACGGCAAAGGTCTCCGTGCCTCCACCGTCGTCGCCCCCGCAGCCCCAGCCGCTCAGCATCACGATCAGGCATAGCGTTCGAATGCGCATCGGTCTCCTCGCTCGAGCCGTCCCTCAACAGCTCAGAACAGTGTCACACAAAAATTGTAGTCGAGCATCCGCACAGTCTGCTCGGGGGTCGCACATCCGAGCAGATCCGGCGCAGGGCGAATCGATGTACCATCACCGTCTCATTGGCGAAGGGGCGTCACGGCAAGAAGACTTCACCGGGATTTGCGGATCCGCGCGCACCAGTGCGCGTGGATCAGCGAGCGCCCGCCCCCACCACCACCGACGTGGTTCATCAGCAACAACCCCCCACGC
>JAPPOT010000347.1:9893-15524 GCA_028817855.1 Myxococcales bacterium | reverse complement strand
CCGAGCCCGCGCCCGAGCCCGAGCCCGCGCCCGCGCCGGCGCCCTACGGGCTCCGGAGGGAGGACTCCGAGCCCCCGGGGCCCGACCCCTTTGCGCCACCGACCCTCGCCGACAGAGCGGGGCTCTGGCTGCAGTCCGCGCGCACCAAGCTCGTGGCGGCATCGGGCGCGGCGCTTTCGGCGCTCGGGCCGCTGGCCGGGAAGGCCGCGCCGCAGCTGCGCGGGGCGTGGGTCAGCCTGCGTGGCACGTTGGGCGGGGCTTGGCGTCGTCACCTCACGCCGACCCTCGGCACCGCGCGTCGGCTCGTCGCCGAGCGCCTCTCGCGCCGCCGTCGTCGCACCACCGCCTCCCCGGGATCCTCCCGCAACCGGCGCGCCCCCGGGCCGCCGCGCACCCTCGCGCTCGGCGCGCTGGGCGCGGCGGCGATCGGGCTCGGGGTCTACGCGCTCGCACCCGAGCAGGCCGACGAGCGCCTCGAGCTCCATCGCGACATCAAGACCAGCGCGGGCGAGAGCTCCGAGGTCAGCGAGCTGCCGGGTCCGAAGCTTCCAGCCAAGCGGGACGAGGCGCCGGTTCCGAGCGCCAAGGAGGTGCCTGCCGCATCGCCATTCGCGGTGGATGTGCGCGAGGGCGGCAAGCGCGTCGCAGCGGCGCGGGCTCCCGCCACCGGGCGCAAGCCCAGCTTCGGCGCCCCCGAGGTCGACAACGGCCGGACCTTCAAGCTGCGCATGAGCGCGCCCGTCCGCAAGCTCGAGGGCATCCCGGACAAGGGTGGCTTCACGGTGATCATCCCCGGCAGCCTCTCACTCGACCGCGCTGGCCCGATCAGCGCCGCCCACAAGAGCGTGCGCCGCTCGATGATCCTCAACAAGGGCACCCGCTCCGAGCTGACGATCCGCTTCGCCGACGGCAAGCGCCCCGACTACCGCGTGCACGCCGAGGGCCAGACCCTCCACATCACGATCGGTCACTGAGGAAGCTCAGCCACCCCTGCCCTTGCCCGATCCCGCCGCGGCGATCCCTCCCATCACGATCGGTCGCTGAGGCGCGACGCAGCAGCGCTGCCGTCCGCCCAGGCTTCGGCTTCCCCATCGTCGTGCAGCACGCGCGCGTGCTGTGGCGCGTGCTCGCGCGCGAGGTTGGTGAACTGCATGAGCTGGGTCGGGCTCTCCCCAACCAGCACGGCCAGGTGCTTGTCGGCGCGGACCGCGGCGTCGAAGATCTGCTCGAGCGAGACCCGCGTCTTTGGGCCGAACGCAGCGGGGCCGCAGCGGACGTCGAAGACGAGCCCCCGATAGAAGGAGCGCCTGACCAGCACGCGACCGGTCAGCACTGCGTGCATCTCGCTGGCGCAGCGAGCGCCCTCCGCCCCACTGACGTCAGGTGCGTTCACGACCGTGCAGCGCGCGGTGCGGCCGCGCTCGACGATCTCGTAGATGGGCCCGCGCCCGAGAAGAATGTCCGATGGCATGATACTCAACCGGCGGGGTCACGCGGATCGGCGCGGCAGGTCAGCACCACCTCGAAGGTGGTGCCGGTGCCCACCTCGCTGCTGACGTCGATCGAGCCCCGGTGTTGCTCGACGATGTTCTTCACGATCGAGAGCCCAAGGCCGGTCCCCTTGCCCTCGCCCTTGGTCGTGTAGAAGGGCTCGAAGATGCGCTCGAGGTTGTCCTCGGTGATGCCCTTGCCGCTGTCGCGCACGCGCACCGCGAGCCGGCCATCGTGGCGCGGCACCGTCTCGAGGGTCAGCACGCCGGCGCCCAGCGGCATCGCATGGCACGCGTTGGTCACCAGGTTGACGAAGACCTGCACCAGCTGTCCCTTCACGCCGTAGACAGGCGGCAGGCTCTCGTCGTAGTTGCGCTCGACGCGCGCGCCGGTTTCGTCGATCAGGTGCTCGCAGAAGACCACGGCCTGCTCGACCAGCTCGTGCACGTCGACCGGCACCGGCCGCTCGGTCGAGGGCCGCGCGTAGGTGACCAGGTCGCGGGTGAACTTGAGGATGCGCTCGGCGCTCGAGACGATCCGGCGCAGCTTCTCGATGTCGCGCTCGTCGCCCTCGTCGGCCTCGCTCTTCTTGAGCAGGTAGTCGCCGTAGACCGAGATGCTGGTGAGCGGGTTGTTCAGCTCGTGCACCACGCCGGCGGCGAGCTGGCCGAGGGTGGCGAGCTTCTCGGCGTGGATCACCTGCTCCTCCAGCTCACGAAGCTCGGTGACGTCGCGGAAGATGTAGATCACGCCCTCGACGTCACCGTCCGGGCTCAAGATCGACGCCGTGTTGACGGCCACCTGGGCCACGCTGCCGTCGCGGCGCGGCAGGCGGACCTCCACGTTGGTGCTCGGCTCACCGCGCAGGGCGTTGATGTAGACAGGCAGCAGCCGGCGGCGCTCGCCGTCGGGCAGCAAGCTCAGCCAGTCCTCGCCCATCAGCTCGTCGCGCCGGAAGCTGGTCAGCGCCAGGAACGCCCGATTGACGAAGGAGATCTCACCATCCCGTCCGAGCACCGTGATCGGCGCGTTGGCATTGTCGAGCAGCTTGCTCAGGTAGTCGCGCAGGTAGACCGACTCGCGGTGTAGGCGTGAGTTGCGCAGGGCGCTGCCGAGCTGCAGCGCGAGCTGGACGATCAGGGTCTGGTCGTCCACGGGCGGTGCCATCCCCGGGGCGTACTCCACCGCCAGCAGGCCCGCGATGCGCTCGCCATCCATCATCGGCACGTCGAAGCCCTGGCCGCTGCCCACGAACATCGGCTCGTAGTGGTCCACGACGTCGATCGGGCCCGTCGAGTCCGCCGGGATCGTGACGCCGTGTCGCTCCAGCGCCTGACGCGTGATCTCGACGCGCTCGCGCCGCCCGGGTGAGAGCCTGCCGGTGGCGTAGACGCTCGTCAGCTCGCCGGTCTGCGGGTGGAAGAGGTGCACGCAGAAGCTGCGCTCCGGCAGCAGCTGCTTGAAGCGGTCGATGTAGCTGTGGACGACCTCGTCGGCGTGCATGTCGACCGTGATCGCCCGGCTCAGCTCGAGCACCGTCGCGAGCACGTCGTCGGGACCGGGCGCCGCGAGCGCGACCTCGCTCCGGCGATCGGCGTCCTTGCCGTTGCCGTTGCTGCCGTTGCGCCTCGCCGCTCCACTCACGTCCCGTCCTCCGTCCCGTCGGGATCGTCCCTGGATGCGCGGTCCAGGTCCAGGATCTTCTGATCGCCCACGTAACTCTTCGTTTCGTAGCGCGTGAGCCGGCCGATCTTCTTCACGATCTCGGCCATGCGCTGGGTCTCGCGGTGGATCACGTCGGCCGCGCGGTGCATCGGTGACTCGCCATCGAGCTTGCGCAGCAGCAGCTCGGAGTAGCCCATCACGCTGGTCAGGGGTTGGTTGAGCTCGTGGGCGGTGGCGCCGGCCAGCTCGGCCACCAGCGCCTGCTTCTCGCTCACCGCCAGCTTCTCCTGCGCCTGGGCTAGCTGTTCCTCCACGCGCACGCGCTCGCGCAGGTCGGTGAAGATGCCGAAGGTGGCGGTCGCGCGACCGTCCTCATAGATCGTGGCCGCCGTGAGCGAGATCGGGAAGATCTGTCCACTCGCATCGATCGCCTCGATCCGCACGGGCTCCAGGCGCCCCTGGCCGCCGTGGCCCTTCGAGCGCAGCATCCTGCCGACCTCGCGCGCTCCGTCGCCCGGGTAGAGCGCCCTGGCGTTCATCTTGCCGATCGCGTCCTCGGCCCGGTATCCGTAGAGCCGCTGGGCACCCTTGTTGAACAACAGGATCGTGCCGCGCGTATCGGAGGCGACGATCGCATCCACGCTGGCCTCGATCAGGCTCTGGAGGAAGTTGCGCATGTTGACCAGCTCGTCGCGGGTCTGCCGGTCCTCGGTGACGTCGCGGAACGAGAGCAGCACCGCGCCCTCCGTGCCCGCCAGGGGCGCAAAGGAGCCGTTGATCACGATCTCCTTGCCGTCGTCGCGCATCACGGGGACGTCCACATCGTGTGGGTACTCGCCGTCGCCGAGGCGCTTGCGCAGCTCGATCATCGACTTGCGTCCGCTCTGGGGCACCAGGTCCCACATCGGCTTGCCCAGGTAGGAGTCCGGGTCGTAGCCGAGAACCTCGTTGGCGCTCGGGTTGGAGAAGAGCAGGCAGCCGTCCGAGTCGAAGGCGGCCAGACCATCGGCTGCCGAGGCCAGCAGGTTGGCGTAGCGCTTCAGGGAGGCCAGCCGCTTCTCGGCCTCGATGCGGGCGTAGAGGTCACGCTGGTTCTCGTCGCGCAGCGACTGCAGGATGCGCGCGTTGCGCAGTGCGATCGCGGTCGCATTTGCCAGCACCTCGCAGAACTGCAGCTGTTGCTCCTCCAGGGCGCCGCGCGCGGTCTTGGCGCGCACGAAGATCACACCCATCGCGTCGTCCTCCCAGACGATCGGAACCAGCGTCAGCGCGGTGAGACCCGTGCCCTTGACGTTGCGCCGCACCTCGTCGAGCAGCGGATGGTGCTCCACATCGTTGATGGTCAGCGGGGCGCGCGTCTTGAGGGTGTGGCGAATCTCCGGGTACTTCTGGAGATCGAGCCTGAGGTTGGAGAGCTTGGCGTCGTCGCTGGCGGCGACCACGAAGCCCACCTCGCCATCGTCGGGGACCAGCACGATCGAGACGCGGTCCACGTCGACCACCTCGGCCACGCGGCTGACCAGGGTGTAGAGGATCTCCTGAAAGTCGAGCGAGGAGACCAGGGTGCGAGTGAGCTCGAGCAGCACCTGGGAGGTGGGCGGCTCCACGGTGCCTACCAGCCTAGCGTATTTGCTGTGCTTTGGGTCAGGCGCCGAGGCACAGCCGCGGGCCCCCTGGGACTGTAGGCGGTTGTCTGGAAGTCGGCGGCACTGTGCGCGCTTTGCCAGGCCCGCGGCTCCGCGTCTTGTGCTAGTACGCGGCCGATGGAGCGCGCTGCGTCAGCCGGCGACCGGGATGCACCGGGCGGGATCTTCGACTCGGGGCTGGGTGGAGTGACCGTGCTGCGCGCGGTGCTTGAGCGGCTACCGGCCGAAAACCTGGTCTACCTGGGCGACAACGCCCGCGTGCCCTACGGTACGCGCAGCCCCCGGACGGTGCTGGCCTACGCTCGCAGCTGCGCCGCGCGGCTGCGCCAGCACGACATCAAGCTGCTGGTCGTCGCCTGCAACACCGTCAGCGCGGTGGCGCTCGACATGCTCGCGGTGGAGCTCGACATTCCGGTGCTCGGGGTGATCGGGCCGGGCGCGCGGGCCGGCATCCGCGCGAGCCCCGGCGGGCGCATCGGCGTGGTGGCGACTGCGGGCACGGTGGACTCTGGCGCCTACGCCCGCGCGATCGGCGTCGAGGACAGCCGCGCCGAGGCGATCATGGAGCCAGCCCCGCTGCTCGTGCCGCTCGCCGAGGAAGGCTGGACCGACGGCGAGGTGCCGGCGCTGGTTGCGCGGCGCTACCTGGAGCCGCTGGTGGCGGCGCGCATCGACAGCCTCGTGCTGGGCTGCACGCACTACCCGCTGCTGCAGGCCACCCTCGAGCGCGTGCTCGCGGAGCTCAGCGAGCGGCCGGTGCCGGTGATCGATAGCGCGGCCAGCTCACCCTGCTGGTGACCGACATGCCCAAGCGCTTCAGCGAAGTCGC
>JAPPOT010000347.1:0-9883 GCA_028817855.1 Myxococcales bacterium | reverse complement strand
CACCCTCGAGCGCGGGCTCGCGGAGCGCAGCGAGCGGCCGGTGCCGGTGATCGATCGCGCGGCCGCGACGGCGGCCGAGCTGGCCGAGCTGCTGGCCGCGCGCGCTCAGGCCACCTCGCGCAGCGCGCCCGGCCAGCTCACCCTGCTGGTGACCGACATGCCCAAGCGCTTCAGCGAAGTCGCCGCGCGCTTCCTGGGTCGCAGTCTCGAAGGCCTCGACGTCCGCGCCGTCGATCTCTAGCTGCAAGCGGCCGGGGCCCAGCCTGCCCCTGCCCGACGTGAGCACGTGCGCCGCGCCGTGCGGGCAGCGGCAAGTGGGGCCGAGGTATCTCTAGTCCTCGGGCCTGTAGTCGAGGATGGCTTCCAGGTCGCCGCGTGTGGTCCAGATGGCGCCGTGGACCGGCTCGTCCTGCTCCTCGTCGAAGGTCGCCTCGACGTCGAAGACGACGCCCTCCGGGTCATCCGGATCCGCGGAGACGCGCACGTCGGCCGCCATCGCGGGCACGTCCGCGTCCCAGTTGTACATGGAGGCGCCGTAGCAGGCGACGACCCATGTCTCGATCGTCTCCGGGATCTCCTGCGGCACGGTGGAGGCGGTCGACATCTGATCGCGCAGCGGGCCCAGGTCGCCCTCGAAGCTCACGATCAGCATTCCCGCGCCGGCGCGTCCCTCCGTGGCCACCTCGAGGGTGAGGTAGCTCTGGATCTCGCCGTCGAAGTTCCAGCTGGTGTACCAGCCGAAGTTTTGCTCGGTGGGACCTGCGAACTCGCGCTCACCGAGCGTCCCGTCGATCGTGCCCGCCTGGATGTCGATGTCGCGCGACACGAAGGCGTCGTCGTCGAACACATAGTCGGGGGTGATCTCGTCCTCGGGGGGCGGTTCGAGTAGCTCGCGTGGGAGCAGCAGAGGGCCATTGCTGCGGTTGCCGGTCTCCGCGGTCGCGGCTGGGTTGAAGTTGATTCCCGCCGCGGCCGCCTGGGCCGACGACGCCGGTGGCGGCGCCTCCCCATCGGCATCGCCGAGTAGGCAGCCGCCGAGCAGCAAACACGCACATGTCAGTAGGGCACTTACTCGCATTGCTCTTCCCCCTCGGTCTTAATAGCGTAGTGCAGAATCGCGTCGAGACCATGCCCGTTCCGCACCTGATCACATCAGCGGTACCCCGCCGGCAGTCGCTTTTGGGGCCGCTCGCTGCCATCGCGCTGTGTGGCAACGTGAGCACGGCGCGCGCACAGGACGACGGTGAAGCACCCCCGCCGCCACCCAAGATCCAGACCCTGGACGACGACGAGGGCGATGGGAAGGCCGCGCCGATCGACTCGTCCGAGGCCTACTCGGATCCGCCGCCGTCGGGCAAGCCGGGGAAGCGCGAGAAGCACCACGGGATGCCGGAGACCCACGATGGCTTCATGCTGCGGGCGCAGCTGGGGCCCGTGCTCGGCAGCGCGACGCTGCGGAGCGCGCCGGAGATGAAGGTCGACGGGCTCGGTGCGGCCTTCAGCCTGGACATGGGCTACGCGCTGTCGCCCGAGCTCACCGTCCATGGCCGCTACGCGCTCGTGAACCTGATCATCGGCACCGCCAAGTTGGGCGGCGAGCAGGTCGGCGCGGGCGAGGAGCCCAGCGTGACGGCCTCGATGCTCGCCGCGTCCGCGACCTACTATCTGATGCCCCTCAACGCCTTCGCGACGCTGGCGATCGGTCTCGGCGTGGCGAGCATGGAGGTGGACCAGTTTCGCGAGACCAAGACCGACATGGGCTGGGCCTTCAATCTCGACCTGGGCAAGGAGTGGTGGTTCTCGGACAACGCCGCGATGGGCGTCGTGCTGCGTGGCTGGTTCTCCGCGATGGCGGCCGAGAGTGATGCCAACGTCTTCTTCCCTGCGGGTGCGGTTCTGTTCAGCGCGAGCTACCAGTAGCTCACGCGGGTCAGCGCGAGCTACCAGTAGCTCACGCGGGTCAGCGTGCGCTACCAGTAGCTCACGCGGTCAGCGTCAGTGACCTGGCCCGGCTATTTCACCGATCCGGGCTAGGGACACCCCCTAGAGCTCACGAGCCCGACAGGGCGCGGATGCGGGCCCGGACGGCCCTCGCGTCGGCAGCCTCGGGCACCTCGCGCAGATAGGCGCGGTAGTGGTCGACCGCGTCGCGCTTGCGGTCGAGCTTCTCGCATGTGCGCGCGAGGTTGTAGGAGAGCTCGGGCAGGCGCGCGAAGCGCTGCGCGGCGGCGAAGGCCTCGTAGGCGCCGCGATACTTGCCCGCAGCGTAGAGCTTGCGCCCCCGGTCGAAGAAGCGCCGCGCCTCCGCCGTCAGCGCCGCACCATCGGCCGGCGGCTTGATCGTGGCGACCTGCTGTCGCGCCGTCAGTGCTTGCAGTCGCTCGATGCGCGCCTCGATGTCCTGTCGTTCGGCGGGCTCAATGCCGGAACGACGCAGGTAGCGGCGGTAGAGCTCGATGCTGCGGCGGGCGTTGCCCATGCGCTCGTGCACGCGTGCCAGGTTGAAGAGGAGCTCGCCCGAGGGCGCGAGGGCATGGGCGCGCTCGAAGTGGCGCAGGGCCTCGTCGAGCTTGCCGCGGCCGTAGGCGTCCAGCCCGCGCTCGAAGAGCCGCTTGGCGCTGGCGGCGCTCGAGCTGCCCGCCTTTTTGGTCGAGCCCTGGGCTGCGGCGGGGGCGCCCGGCCCCAGCGCAAGCACCAGCAGCGCGAGCCCCAGCGCCCGTGTCAGCGCGCGTCCGCGTCGGCCGAGCGTTCGTCCGCGCGGGCGTGCGCGGCCTCGAGCTCCTGCTCCAGCCGACGCACCATCCGCCGCAGCTCCCGGACCTCGGCCTCGGTGGCGAGGTTGAGCTGCCGGGCCACGCGCTGGACCTGCTCCTCCAGCTCGCGCTGCACCTTGGCGCGCAGCTGGATCGCGCCCATCAGTGCCTGCACCACGCGCGGATCGCGCACGGCCTGCATCACGCGCGGGTCCTCCATGACCCGAAAGGCCTGTTCCATCAGAAGCTGCTTCAAGCCCACGTCGGGTCACCTCAGTCGCACGCTATCCGCGAGATCCCCCCCGGTCAAACCACCATCGGCCCCCGTGCCAGCACCGTCACCGCCGTGTGTGGCACCCGAGCCGCAAGCGCGGCGCCACCGGTGGCAGCACCATGAGCCGCACCACCCGCCGCCCGCCACTCGAATCGTCGGGCGTAGCCCGACGGTCAGCAAGCCGCTCCTGGGCGAACCTCGGCGATTCCCTGTCCGTCTCGCAATCCACCTACTACTCCTCGTCGGCGTCGTCGGAGAGGTAGGAAAGAATCACGTCGTCGAGGGACTTCCCACGCAGCACCTGCCCGCTGAAGATCGAGGCATCCGGGTGTGGCATGGAGGTCTCGGCCCGACTGCTCGCCCGTGCAGCGACGGTTTGCTGGTACCGCCCGGCCCGGCGTCCACCGGCCTGCACGCGCGCAGCCGCCGACTCCGCGATCTTCGCTTCAGCCGCGCGCTCGAGGGCTTCCACGTCGAGCACCGGCTCGGGCGCGGCAACTGGCGGCGCGGGCTCCGCAGGCGCACCCTCGGCCTCCCCGTTCGTCTTTGCGGCATCGGGGGCCGCCTCGTCCTCGTCATACACGCAGTCACGAAGGTCGATGAACATCGCCTTGTGCTGGTTCTGCATGAGCTTCTTGACGGTCGCCTGCAGATCCTCGGCGCCCAGGTGCTCCTCGTAGGTGGTCTTCTTGGACGCGATGATGCGCCCGCCATCCGCGAAGAGGTGGGTGATGATGTGGGGGTGGTTGACCCCCGAGTCCTCGGTCTGGATGTGGTAGAGCTTGCCCTTGTGCCGAACGTTCGTGTTGTAGCCCAGCAGAGGGGAGGGACCGCGACTCATCGGTTCAGGACCTCTAAGCGACGGGCGCCGTGGCGACCGTAGACCACACGACCACGTTGCGCGGCCGCATGAGCAAATTATGTAACAGAATTGGCTTCGGCACTCACTCCCATTTTCTGGGGCGTAGCCCTCCCGCCACCTGACCCGCCATGGCGGGGTCCCTGCGTCCCGGTCGGCGAATGTGGGTTGCGTCGGCTTGACGGCGGGCGCTCGATGGGCCGTGCTTCACAGCTCGATGGACAGCCCGAAAGCCGCCCCCCGCAGCCTGCCGCGCGCCACTGCCGGCGCAGCCGCATCGGCGCAGCGCATTGCGTGGCTCCTGATCGCGTCAACAGCGGCGGTCGTGCTGGTGCTTGCGTGGGCGCTACAGCCGGACCCTTCCGGCATGGGCACACACGAGCAGCTCGGCCTGCCGCCTTGCGGCTTCCTCTACATGACGACGCTGCCGTGCCCGGGTTGTGGGTTGACGACCTCGTTCGCGCACATGGCGCGATTGCAGATCACATCTGCTGCGAGCGCACATCCTCTGGGCATACCTCTCTTCATGCTTACCTGCGTTGCGATCCCGTTCGCGATTGTGGCTTGCGTTCGCGGTGTGCCGGTCGTAACAACGATCGAGCGGATGCGGGTGTCGCAGGGCTTGCTGCTGTTGTCGGCGGCTGCGTTGGTCGCCTGGCTCGCACGACTTCTGTCCATCGTCGTTGCCTAGGCGGGTCGTCCTGGGCAAAGATCCTTTCTCCGGACCCTTTCGGATGAGCTCACTGGTACTCGTCGCAGAGTCGGACCCCTTCAACCTCGGACTGCTCTCCGAGCTGTGCAGCACGCTCGGCTACGACGTGGTCACGGCGGGCGACGGTGGCTCCGTCCTCGATGCGGCCGCGCGCCAGCGTCCCAACCTGATCCTGATGGACGTCTCGCTGCCCGAGCTGGACGGCTTTCAGGTGCTGCGGATTCTCAAGGCGGATCAGAACCTGGCCGGTGTGCCGGTGCTGCTGGTCACCGCCGAGGGCGATGAGGAGGCTCGCCGTCGTGCGGTGGAGATGGGCGCCGAGGACTACGTCACCAAGCCCTATCGCACCTTCGAGATTCAGCAGCGCTTGCGCAACGTGCTGCGCTTCCAGGCTGCCCAGACCGCCAGCGAGCCCGGCGTGCGCGACACGCTGGACATCGTCGATCCGCTGACCGGGGCGGGCACCACCAGCCAGCTGCACATCAGCCTCGACTACGAGTTCACCCGCGCGGTCCGCTACGAGCACCCCCTCAGCTGCGTGGTCGTCCGCTGCGGCAACTACGGCGCCATCGCCGCTGCGATCGGAGGCGGCGACGCCCAGCGCGTCCTGGTGGAGCTCGCGACCGCCCTGCGAGGCGGCATCCGCGGGGTCGACCACCTGTTCCGCTCCGCGCCCAACGAATTCACCATCCTGCTGCCCGAGACCGACTCGCGTGGATGCCGCATCGTCGTCGACCGTCTCGAGTCCATGACCGGCCCCGCGCTCTTCGAGGACGGCGCCGAGCCCCTGCCCGTGGTCGGCATCGGATCGGTCTCCTATCCCAAGCGCAAGGCCGCCGACGGCGAGGCCCTCTGGCGCCTGGCGGTGGCCTCCGTGCGGGTCACCGAGCTCGCGGACATTCAGCTCAAGCAGGGTAAATCGCAGGCCGGATAGCCGGACGCCACCTGCCCGACCCCACTAGCAGACCGGCCCGGGCCGGTCTGCTAGGCTCTCGCGCCGCGGCGATGCCCTTCGTCTACTTCATCGTCATGGTCGGCGTGCTCGTCTTCGTGCACGAGCTAGGTCACTTCGTGTGGGCCAAGACCTTTGGCGTGCGCGTGCTGCGCTTCAGCCTGGGCTTCGGCCCACGCATTGCGGGCTTCCGCCGCGGCGATACCGAGTACGTCCTCTCGGCGCTGCCCCTGGGCGGCTACGTGCGCATGTTGGGGGAGAACCCCCGCGATGTCGTGGGTCCACGCGACCGGGGCAAGTCCTTCGCAGACCAGTCGATCCTGCGCCGCTTCATCATCGTGGCGGCCGGGCCGATGATGAACCTGATCTTTCCGATCCTGCTCTACTTCGTGGTCTTCCTCGGCGACACCGAGCTGACCCCCTCGACGATCGGCATCGTCTACCCCAACCGGCCCGCCAACGGTCAGCTCGAGCCGGGCGACCTGGTGACCGCGGTCGATGGTGAGGAGATCACGACCCACTACGAGCTCAATCGGGTGATCGCCCAGAGCGCCGGGCGGGAGCTGCGCCTGGAGCTCGTGCGAGATGGCGAGCCTCTGCAGCGCACGATCACGCCGGTCAAGGAGTACAACGAGCTACCCCTGGACATGCGCGAGGAGGTGGGACGGATCGGTTTCAAGCCGCTTCACCCCGTCCCGGTGATCGGTGTTCGCTCTCCCGCCTCGCCTGCCGGCGCGGCTGGCCTGCGCACCTTCGACACGGTGGTGGCCGCGGGCGGTCGCCCGATCGAGCGCTACCACGAGCTCGAACGGATGCTCGACCGCAATCGCGGTGCGCTCTTGCCGCTGACGTACCTGCGCCCCGAGCCGGTGCCCGACGCGCTCGGCGGTCTCGTCGACCTCGACGTCTACACGCCGCGCGTGGCCACCCTCACGCCCGAGCCGGGCCGCGGCGACGGCCCCACGCGCGCGGGCATCGACAGCGCGGATCTCTACATCAGCCACGTGAACGCCGGCTCGCCCGAGCACCACGCCGGCTTGCTTCCAGGTGACCGCCTGCTCGAGCTCGACGGGCGGCCGGTGCGCATGTGGGCCACCTTCGTGGAGGACATGAAGGCCGGGCGTGGCAAGACCCACGAGCTTCGCGTCGCCCGCGGCGACCAGGAGCTGAAGGCGAGGTTTGCGCCGCGCCACGTGCGCCTGGAAGACGAGGATGGACAGAAGCTCGATCGCTACGTCATCGCGGTCCGCAACTGGGTCCCGGCGCGCGCCGACCCACCGGTCGAAAACCCGAGCCTCATCGCGTACGCGTTTCGAGAGTCCCTGCGCGCCACCACCCATGCCGTGGAGCTGACGGTCTTCTCCGTCGTGCGCCTGCTTCAGGGCCGGCTGTCGGTGAAGTCCCTCGGCGGCCCGCTCACGATCTTCGAGGTGGCGGGCACGGCGGCGAAGGAAGGCGCGCTCAACTACCTCACCCTGATGGCCTTCATCAGCATCAACCTGGGGCTGATCAACCTCCTGCCCATCCCGCTGCTCGACGGCGGCCACCTGCTCTTCTTCGGCTACGAGGCGGTCGCGCGCCGGCCCGTCAGCGTGCGCGTGCGCGAGTACGCCCACATTGCGGGGCTGGTCGTGCTGCTCGCCATCATGGTGGTCGCCTTCAAGAACGACCTGGAGCGCCAGTGGCCCCAGATCGTGGAAGTGCTCGGTCGCGGATGAAGGCTCCCGCGACCGCCAGGAGCGTCGCGATCACGGTCTTGCACCGCGTCGCTGACCGGGGTGCCTACGCCAGCGCGGCCCTCGACGCCGAGCTGAAGCGGGCCCGGCTGTCGGCCACCGATGCTGCTCTCGCCACCGAGATCGTCTACGGGACCCTGCGCGCGCTGCCGGCGCTCGACGCGCGCATCGCTGCCCAGCTGAAGCAGGGGGGCAAGCTCGACGGTCTGGCCCGCGCAGCCCTGCGCGCCGGCTGCTACCAGCTGATGCACCTGTCGCGCGTGCCGGCCCACGCCGTGGTCGACGAGAGCGTGCGCGTGGTGCGCGGCGCCCGCAGCCCGCGCCTGGGTGGCTTCGTCAACGCCGTGCTGCGCGGGCTCGCCCGGCAGCGGCCCGAGCATCCGGCACCGCCCGAGCACGTCCTGGTCGAGCCCTGGGTGCGCGCGAGCCTCGAGGCCGGTCTCGGTCCCGAGCGCACCGCGGCGCTGCTCGATCAGCGCCCGTCGTCGCCCCCGATCGGGCTGCGGGTGAGCGCCGGTCGGGACATCGATGCGATCGCCACTGCGATCGCTGCGGCCCGGCCCGATGCGGAGCTGGCGCGCGGTCTCGCGCCCAGGGCGCTGCGGGTGCGGCGCGCAGGCGATCCCCGCGGGCTGCCGGGCTACGCCGAGGGGGACCTTTCGGTCCAGGAGGAGGGGTCGCAGCTATTGGCGCTGGCGCTCGGTGCGGAGCCAGGGGAGACGGTGGCGGACCTGTGCGCCGGCCACGGTGGCAAGACCACGCTGTTGGCCGAGCGCGTGGGTCCCCGCGGTTCCATCACTGCGGTCGACGTGGACGAGCGCAAGCTGGAGCGCATTGCGCCCGAGCTCGCGCGCCTCGGGCGGTCGGACGTGCGCGTGCCTACGGCGGCCGTGGACCTGGGCGTGGGCATCGGCGAGCTTGCACCCGCCAGCTTCGATCGCGTGCTCGTCGACGCGCCCTGTGCGGGCCTCGGTACGCTCCACCGACGCCCCGAGATCCTCTTGCGTCTTACGCCGGACGACCTGCCGCGGCTCGGGGAGCTGCAGCTGCGGATCCTGGAGCACGCCGCCTCGCTCGTGCGCCCCGGAGGGGTGCTCGCGTACTCCGTCTGTTCGCCGACCCGGGACGAAGGTGCACTCGTCGCGGAGCGCTTCGAGCGGCTCCATGGAGCCTTCACCCGATCGCCCGACGGGCCCGCTGCACGCACGAAAATCCCGGCGGATCGGGACGGAATTCTGCGCCTCGGACCCTGGCTTGGGGACGGCGCCTGGGGTGCTCCGGACGCCTATCAGCTGGTTTCTTGGGTGCGCGAAGGGTGATCCCGTCTCAACCGTGACGCTGAAAGGTTCGCTTGACACGCCACGGGGCCAGCCATATGTTCCGCGGCGCAATTTTACACGGGGCGTAGCGCAGTCTGGTAGCGCGCACGGTTCGGGACCGTGAGGTCGGAGGTTCAAATCCTCTCGCCCCGACCCTCTTTACCCGGGGGGGTGGCTGACGTGATGAGGAACTCATGAGCAAAGCCGTTTCGCCCATGCGCGTGCTGGTGGTCGATGATGACCGCGAGATCTGCGACTACATGGAGACCTTCCTGACGAAGGATGGGATCGAGGTGAAGACCATGTCTGCGCCGGAGGGGGTGGCCGAGGAGGTCAAGACCGGCGGGTACCACATGGTCGTGCTCGACCTGATGATGCCGGGCATGGACGGCGTCGAGGTGCTGCAGCGCATCCGCAAGGTCGACTCGGACGTCGCGGTGGTGATCTTCACCGGCTACCCGTCGCTCGAGACGGCCGTGCAGTCGATGAAGCTCGACGCGGTCGACTATCTGAAGAAGCCGTTCGACCCCGACGAGTTCCGCGAGGTGGTCAGCCGCGTGATGCGCAAGAAAGGCCTGTTGCGCTCACCGGAGGAGAACCTCCACCGCGTGATCGGCGAGACCGTGCGCAACCTCCGGAAGGAAGCCAACCTCACGCTCAAGCAGATGGCGCGCCGCACCGGCCTGTCGGTCTCGCTGCTCAGCCAGATCGAGCGCGCCGAGTCGAGCGCGTCGATCAGCTCGCTCTACAAGATCGCGTCCGCCCTGGACGTGCGCATTCAAGATCTCTTCGGCGACTACTGAGCCTGCTCGGCCAGCTCACGCGCGAGGGCGGGACGGCCCAGCGCGGCAGCCGCCTCGGCCAGCAGCTCGCGTGCGCGGGCGCTGAAGCGTGAGCCCCGTGGCACCTGGCCCAGCACCCGCGCGGCGTGGGCAGCCTGCCCGGCCCGCAGCAGGGCCTCGCCCCGGACCAGCGCCACCCGGTGCCGCTCTCCGGGCTCGAGTACCCCGCCAGCATCCCCGATCAGGGATAGGGCGCGATCCGGCCGCTGCACGGCCAAATAGGCCTCGGCCAGGGCTACGGGGCCGCCCATGACGTCCGGCGGGGTCAGGGCCAGCAGCGCCTCGGCCTCCGCCGCCCTGCCGGCCGCCAGCAGGGCCGACAGGCGCAGCTCCGTCGTGCGGGGGGTGTCGGGCAGCGCACGCGCCAGGCGGAGCGCCAGGGCCGTCTGTCCGTCGTTCAGGAGTCGCCGGATCGTGGGCTCGAGCAGCCCGGCGT
>JAPPOT010000263.1 GCA_028817855.1 Myxococcales bacterium | reverse complement strand
GTGCGTGCGCGGTCCGCGCCGCGCCGTGCCGCCTGCAACGGACGCACACCGCGGTAGGCCTCGTTCCACGCGGCGAGATCGCCCGCCGAGCGAGGCGTGAAGGGCTCCGGCGCGCTGCCCGGCGGCTCGGACTCGGGCGAGGGTGGCAGGCGGCTGGGAGGACGCGGCCCGGGCGGCGGCATGGTCACCGGCTCCGGATCCTCGGCCGGCGGCGGCGGCGACGCCGGCTGCGGGTGCTCGTCAGGCGGTGAGAGGCTGGACAGGCCCGCCCGCTCGAGCAACTCGCCCATACCCGTGCCCACCTCGGGCGCGCTCGGTGCCGCGGATGGGCGGACCGCGCGCTTCTGCTTCCTCTTGCTCGCCACGGATCCAGTCTAGCGAAGATCGCACCGCCGTGTGCGATCTCGAAGTTGATATGCGCGGCTCGGCCACACTAGAGTGCTGCTCGTGTTCTCGATCGTGATTACCGAGCGCGGCGGCGCGCAGCGTACGCTGGGCTTCGACGACAACGAGATCACCATCGGGCGCGTCGAGGGCAACGACATCGTCCTGCCCAAGAACAACGTCTCCAAGCGACACGCGCGCGTGGTGCTCAAGGACGATCGCTACATCCTGATCGATCTCAAGAGCACCAACGGCACCTATGTGAACGGTCGCAAGATCTCGGCGCCGATGGTGGTGTCGCCGAGCGACAAGATCTACATCGGCGACTTCATTCTCGCGCTGACGGAGGCGCCCCGCCGCGTGCCCCCGCAGCCCAGGGTGACCAAGAGCGTGGCTTCGGCGCGGCCGCCCGAGCGCGAGCCCCTCGACGAGCCGGGGCTGGGCGCGCCGGGGGGAGGCTTCGACCGGCCGAGCGCACCGGCACCGCCGCCGGTGCCTTCGGCGGCCCAGGAGGCACTGCCGACCGAACGGCCACCGCCGCCCGAGCCGCGCACCAAGACGATCTCGAAGCCGCCGCCGGCGTCGGTGGCACCGCCGCGCGCGACCTTCGACAAGATGCCCCCGGCCCAGACCCGCCCCGCTCGACCGAGCTCGCCACCGCCGCGACCGAGCCCAGCGCCGGGGCGGCGCGCGAGCATGCCCCCGCGCGTGGAAGATCCCGAGTCGGGTGCAGGCCCTGCCACCTCGCCGGCCGTGCTCGCACCGTCGGTGCGCTTGCAGGGCGCGCTCCACACGCTGATGGAGCGCCTCGCGACCGCGATGGACGTGACCCTCGCGAAGGAGCAAGCGTTCCCCTCGGAGCACCAGCGCACGCTCGAGGCCTTGATCGACGAGCTCGAGAACGACGGTGTGATCGGACCCGACCTCGACCGGCGCTTCCTCACGGAGGCCGCGATCAGCGAAGCCGTGGGCCTGGGACCGCTCGACCGCCTGCTCAACAACCGCTCCGTACGCGAGGTGGTGGTGGACACGCCCTCGCGCATCCTGGCCGACCTCGGCGGCGGCCTTTCGGCGGTCTCGAGCTTCTTCTCGTCGCGCGACGCCGTGCGCATCGTGGCGCGTCGGCTGCTCGCGCGCGCCGACATGGAGCTCGGCGAGGAGGCCGTGCAGCGCGCCCAGCTGCCGGGCGGGACCCAGGTCCAGGTGCTGATGCCGCCCCTGTCCCCGCAGGGACCGCTGATCAGTGTGCGCTGCCCGCCCCAGATGCCGGCGTCGGCGGATGGCCTCGTGACCGAGGGCGTGCTCTCTACCGACATGCTCTCGTTGCTACGCGCCGCGATGAAGCGACGGCTCAACGTGCTGGTGGTCGGCCCGGCCTCGGGTGGTGTCAGCACGCTGCTGAGCGCGCTGTCGTCCCAGAGCCAGGACCACGAGCGCATCGTGGCGTTGCAGGACTCACCCTCGCTTGCGATCGATCACCCCCAGGTGCTCTCCCTCGACGCGGCCGCCATGCCGGGGGCCGGCGTGGCGGAGTTGCTCGAACACGTGGGCCGGCTGCGACCGGATCGCCTCGTCATCGACGATCTGCGTGGACGCGATGCCCTCCGCGTGCTGATGCACGCAGCGACGCAGCGCGGGGTGCTCGTGGGCTTGCACGCACCTTCGCCGGTGGCAGCGCTCGAGCAGCTGGAGCTTCACGCCCAGCTCGCGCTGGGCCAGGCCGAGCTCGCGCTCGCGCCGGTGCTAGCGCGGGCCTTCGAGCTGATCGTGCAGATCACGGCGGCCCCGGACGGCGCACGACGGGTGGTGAGCATCGACCAGGTGCGCGGTGGCGACGGCAGCAAGCTCGACCTGCGCGGCCTCTATCGCTACGAGCGCGGCTTCAAGCCGACCGAGCATCGCGCCGGTTTTCTGAGCGATTGAACTCTGCTAGACCCGCTGGCGATGAGCGAGTCGACCCTGGCAGAAATCTACGGCTGGACGCTGGAGCGTCACATCCTCGAGCAGCAGCGCACGGTGGAGGGCGCCACCGGTGAGTTCACCAAGCTCTTCCAGCAGCTGGCCCTGGCGGGCAAGATCATCGCCAGTCGGGTCAACCAGGCCGGGCTGGTCGACGTGCTGGGCGTGACGGGCGAGACCAACGTGCAGGGCGAGCAGGTCCAGAAGCTGGACGAGTTCGCGAACCAGGCGCTGATCCGCGTGCTCGAGGCCGGCGGGCAGGTCTGCCTGATGGCGAGCGAGGAGGTGGAGGATCCGATCCCGATCCCGACCAAGTTCCCGCGCGGCAAGTATGTGCTGATGTTCGACCCGCTCGACGGCTCCAGCAACATCGACGTCAACATCTCGATCGGCACGATCTTCAGCGTGCACCAGCGCGTCACCGACTCGGACGCGGAGCCCGCACTGTCCGACTGCCTGCAGCCTGGCTACAAGCAGGTGGCGGCGGGCTACATCATCTACGGCTCGTCGACCATGTTCGTCTACACGACCGGACAGAGCGTGCACGGCTTCACGCTCGACCCGACGGTCGGCGAGTTCTTCCTCTCCCACCCGAACATCCAGATGCCGAAGCGGGGCAAGATCTACTCGGTCAACGAGGGCAACGCCGCCAAGTGGAGCGACGACGTGCGCGCCTGGGTCGACGACTTCAAGATCAGCGACGAGGATCGCGGGCGCCCCTACAGCGGCCGCTACATCGGCACGCTCGTCGCGGACTTCCACCGCACACTGCTCAAGGGCGGCATCTTCGGCTATCCGGCCGACAACAAGAACCCCAACGGCAAGCTGCGCCTGCTCTACGAGGGCGCCCCGATGGCGATGATCGCCAAGGCCGCCGGCGGCGACGCCAGCACCGGCACGCAGAAGATCCTCGACATCACGCCCACCGAGCTGCACCAGCGCGTCCCGCTATACATCGGAAGCGCCGACGACGTCGCTGAAGTAGAGAGGGTTCTAGGATAGCGATCGGCCGAGGTTCGCCCAGGAGCGGCTTGCTGACCGTCGGGCTGCGCCCGACCCGCGGGAGGGTCACGCGACCCTCCCGCCCCGTCGGC
>JAPPOT010000895.1 GCA_028817855.1 Myxococcales bacterium | reverse complement strand
GTCCTGGGACGTGGGCTAGCTTGCCGCGCGTGCCGAGCGTGACCTATCGCGACGCGGGTGTGGACATCGAGGCGGGCGAGCGCCTCGTCGACCGCATCAAGCCCCTGGCTGCCCGCACGGGCATCCCCGAGTTGCTCGGCAACCTCGGCGGCTTCGCCGGCGTCTGTGGTCTGCCGGCCGGCATGCGCGAGCCCGTGCTGGTGTCGGGCACGGACGGCGTCGGAACGAAGCTGAAGGTCGCGTTCGCGGCGGACCGTCACCGCACTGTCGGGATCGACCTCGTCGCCATGTGCGCCAACGACGTCGTGACCACCTCCGCGCGCCCCTTGTTCTTCCTGGACTACTTCGCGACCGGGCGGCTGGACGTGGACCGCGCGGCCGCCGTGATCGAGGGCATCGCGGACGGCTGCCAGCAGGCGGGGTGCGCGCTCTTGGGTGGCGAGACCGCCGAGATGCCCGGACTCTATGCCGACTCGGAGTACGACCTGGCGGGATTCGTGGTCGGCGTGGCCGAGCGCTCGGAGCTGCTGCCGCGACGCGACGTGGCGGTGGGCGACGCGGTGATCGGCGTGGCCTCCGACGGGCTGCACTCCAACGGCTACTCCCTCGCGCGCAAGGTGCTGCTCGAAGACGCCGGGCTCGCACTGGATGCCCAGGTCGACGAGCTCGGCGAACCCCTGGTCGAGGCGATGATTCGCCCGACCCGCATCTACTGCAAGCAGGCGCTTGCGGCCGTGGCGGCCGGCGGAGTCAAGGCCATGTGCCACGTCACCGGCGGCGGCCTGCCGAACAACCTGCCGCGCGTCCTGCCGGACGGTCTCGGGATCGAGCTCGACCCCGAGCGCTGGGAGCGACCCGCGATCTTCGACCTGATCGCGAGTCGCGGCGGGGTCGCCAGCGCGGAGATGTACCGCACCTTCAACATGGGGCTCGGCTTCGTCTTGGTGGCGGAGCCGCAATGCGCCTCCACGCTGCTCGAGTGCCTCGCGGCCGAGGGTGAGCGCGCGGCCGAGGTCGGCCGCGTGATCGACAGTGGCGACGCCAGCGGCGAAGCACGGGTCACGCTCCTGGGAGCCTGAGCATGAGCCTGCCCATCGCGGTCCTGATCTCTGGCACCGGCTCGAACCTCAAGGCGATCCTGCAGGCGATCGAGGCGGGCCGCTGCGACGCCCGCGTCGCGGCCGTGCTCAGCGACCGCAGCAAGGCCAAGGGGCTCGAGCTGGCGCGCGAGCGCCGCATTCCAACCGAGGTGGTTCGGCTCAAGGCGTACGAGGATCGCGGCGCGTGGGACGCAGCGCTGGCGGAGCGCGTGGCGTCCTTCGATCCGGGGCTGGTCGTGCTGGCCGGCTTCATGAAGATCGTTGGACCCGCCATGATCGCCGCCTTCCCCTCTCGCATCGTCAACGTGCACCCCGCGTTGCTTCCGTCCTTCCCCGGCACCGATGGCCCGGGCGATGCCGTCGCGGCGGGCGTCCGGGTGAGCGGCTGCACGGTGCACGTCGTCGACGCCGGTGTCGACACCGGGCCGATCCTCGCGCAGGCCGCCGTGCCGGTCCTACCGGGCGACGACCGCGATGCGCTGCACGCGCGCATCCAGCGCCTCGAGCACCGGCTGCTGCCGGGCGTGGTGCACGCCGTGGCCTCGGGTGCGCTCGAGCTCTCCGACCCACCGCGCTGGCGCGACGCACCCGGCGCCGACGCCGAGCTGCTCTACCCGGCTCCGCAGTGAACTCCCGCTACTACGACGCCGTCATCCTCGGCCTCGACGTGGCCCCGCTGGCGTGCGGCGCGCTGCTGGCAAAGCGTGGCTTTCGCGTGCTGGTGCTGGGCCAGGACGACGTCGCTCCGGACTACCGCGTGGGCGCCCGGCGCCTGCCGCGCCACCCCTTCACCTTTACCGCCGCCCGCTCGCCGCTCACGACCCGCGTCTTCGGCGAGCTCGGCCTCAACCAGAACCTGCGGCGCCTCGCGCATGCGCTCGATCCGGCCTTCCAGGTCGCCATCCCTGGCCATCGCTTCGACATCCGCCAGGAGGCCACGCTGCTGGAGCGCGAGGTCGAGCGCGAGCTGCCCGAGGTCAAGCGACCGATCCTCGACTTTCATCAGCAGGTCGCAGCCCACACGGAGGCGAGCGATGCGCTCTTCCAGCAGGACCTGAGCTGGCCACCGGAGACCTTCTTCGAACGGCGCGAGCTCTCGCGTGCCGCCGCCCGGCTGCCCTTCAACAAGCTCGGGCGCGGCCGCGACGTGCTCGGTGAGCTGCCGGAGGCACACCCCTTTCGTACGGCGGCCATCGCACCGGCCTGCTTCGACTCCAGCCTGGATGCCGAGACCCTGTCGCAGCTACAGCTGACCCGCCTCTACGCCGGACGCTACCTGGGGGCCACCCACCTCGAGGGCGGGCTGCAGGCGGTCATCGACCTCTTGCTCGAGAAGGTCCGCGCGCACAGCGGCGAGGTGCAGCTCGCCGAGCGCGCCCAGGAAATCCTCGTGCGCCGCTCCGGGGTCGCCGGGGTGCGGCTCTTCGGCTCGGACGAGCGCGTCGGCGGCCGCGTGGTGATCGCCGGGCAGGGCGTCACCGGCGTGCAGCGCCTGCTGTCGGACCGCACGGCTTTCGAGCGCCTCTTCGAGCGCGTGGGCGAGCCCCAGCCGCGCTACTACCGCTACACCCTCAACGCCGTGATGAGCGCGGAGGCGGTACCTGCGGGCATGGCGCGCGATGTCTACTACGTGCGCGATCAGAGCTTACCGCTGTGCGAAGACAACCTGCTCCACGCCCAGTCGAGCCAGCTCGACGACGGCGCACAGCTGCTGTGCGTGGAGGCGCTGCTCCCCGTGCGACGCGTCGAGAGCCGCGACGGCTACCTCGAGGACATGCGCGAGCGCCTGATGGACGCCATCGGCGAGCTCGTGCCGTTCATCGGTGAGCACCTGCAACTGCTCGACTCGCCTCACGATGGTCGCGCCCCGTGGGCCCGCGACGACGACACCAAGCTGGAGCTCGAGCGCGACAGTCGCCGCGGCGCCCAGACCATGCCGACCATTCACGGCTATCCCGTGAGTCGCGCCCTGAGCCTGTGCGCGATGCCGGTGCGGACCCCGCTGCGCGGCCTGCTGCTGTGCAGCGCCGAGGTCGCACCGGGCCTGGGTCTGGAGGGGCAGCTGCTCACGGCCCTGTCCGCTGCGCGCACGGTGACGCGCGGCGACAGGTCCAAGGAATGGATGCGTGGGCGATTGTGGACAAAGGTGGAGATCTAGCGACCGTCGATTCACGCGGCGATGCGTTTGGTCACCTGAGGCTTGGCCGGAGGCGGTAAACTTGGAGAGGCGTACGCAGCACGCGCTGACGCCCGTCCCATGAACGCGCCCTCCCAGATCAATCTGCACCAGCTCCTGCGCGCCGTCGTCGAGAAAGGCGCATCCGACCTTCACGTCACGACCGGCACGCCCCCACAGCTACGCATCGACGGCGGCCTCTTGCCACTGAAGACGGCGCCGCTGACGCCGGTCGACACCAAGCAGATTTGCTACTCCGTGCTCACCGAAGAGCAGAAAGTGGCCTTCGAGCGCGAGAACGAGATCGATCTCTCCTTCGGCGTGAAGGGGCTCGCACGCTTCCGCGGCAACCTCTTCATCCAGCGAGGAGCGGTCGCCGGGGTGTTCCGGCAGATCCCGTTCAAGATCATGTCCTTCGAAGACCTCGGGCTGCCGGCCGTGATCGGTCACCTGTCGAACATGCAGGCTGGGCTGACCCTGATCACAGGCCAGACCGGCTCGGGCAAGACGACCACGCTCGCGGCCATGATCGACAAGATCAACAGCGAGCGTCGCTGCCACATCCTCACGATCGAGGACCCGATCGAGTTCCTCCACCCGAACAAGCTCTCGATCGTCAATCAGCGTGAGATCGGCACCGACACCGAGGGCTTCAAGGAGGCCCTGCGCTACGTGCTGCGTCAGGACCCGGACGTGGTGCTGGTCGGCGAGCTGCGTGACCAGGAGACGATCGAGGCGGCCCTCACCATCTCGGAGACCGGCCACCTGGTGCTCGCAACCCTGCACACCAACAGCGCGGCGCAGTCGATCAACCGTATCGTCGACGCCTTCCCGCCCCACCACCAGGCCCAGATCCGTGCCCAGCTCTCCTTCGTGCTCCAGGGGGTGGTGACCCAAACGCTGGTGCCGAACGTGGACGGCCCCGGACGCAGCCTGGCGCTCGAGATCCTGGTCCCGACGCCGGCCATCCGAAACCTGATCCGCGAGGACAAGATCCACCAGATCTACTCCTCGATGCAGACCGGCCAGTCCACCTCGGGCATGCAGACGATGAACCAGTCCCTGGTGAACCTGTACATGCGCCGGCTGATCTCGCGCGACGACGCCCTCAACCGCTCCCAGGAGCGGGAAGAACTCGAGGCGATGCTCCAGCAGGCCTCCGCCCGCGGCCGCTGACGTCCGAAGGCAGGGACGGCTGTGCCGACAGCATGAGTCCCGCTTCTCGGGCGTGAGCCCCCTGATTTCGAATACTTGCCCATGATAGGCCCGAGCGCGCTGGCCACTTCGGCGAGGCGAGCCCGGGGCCTGACAAATGAGCTGGGAATTCGATATGTTATAGGCGGTCTGTGGTAGGGTCCACGGGCCTGAGTTGGGGCAACTGGTGTCCGAGACGATGCGACTGCTTCCGCTGACCGCACTCGCGTGCGCCCTGTACATAGGCGCCGTATCGAATGATGCACGCGCCCAGTCGGACGCGCGCCAGCGCCAGGCTGCGGCCGAAGCCTATGATCAGGGCACCGCCGCCTACCTCTCCAGCGACTTCCAGAAGGCCGCCGAGTGGTTCGAGACGGCCCACCGACTGGCGCCGGCCCCGGCCGCGCTCATCCAGGCGGCGCGCTCTCACGAGAAGGCGGGCAACCTGCCGCGTGCCACCACCCTCGGGCTGCGGCTGACCGTGGATTACCCGGACGATCAGGCCGCGCCGATCGGACAGGGCATCATCGACCAGTACGCCGCGACCCTCGTGCGCGTGGACGTGATCTGCGAGGAGTGCAGCCTGGACCTGGATGGAACCCTGCAAGAGTTCCACTCCTTTTTCCTGGAGCCCGACACCATGCACACCGTGGTCGCAGGGTTCGAGACGGGGGAGCGCGCGTCGGACGTGAGCGGCAGCGCGGGCGAGGTCAAGACACTGGAGTTCAGCGCGCCGCCACCGCAAGAGGTCCCGGAGCCGACGATCGACGACGACGAGATCGACGAGCGGCCGGCGCGCGTGCTGGTCCACACCAGCTCCGAGACCCTCGCCCCCGTTTTCTCGTACGTCGGCGCCGGTCTCACCGGCGCGCTGCTGGTTGGCAGCATCGTGATGACGATGGACACGAACTCGAGCGCCGACGAGTTCGAAGAGGCCGCGATGGCCTGGAACGAGTGCGAGACCAACTGCGACCCACTGCTCGAGGAAGCCGAACAGCTCCTCGAAGACGGCGAGGGCAAGGAGACGGTGACGACCGTGCTGTGGGTGGCGACGGGCGCCGCCGCGGCGGGCACTCTCGCGATCGCCCTGCTCTTCACCGACTGGTCGGGCGGCGAAGATGACCAGAGCGTGCGTCTGCGCCTGGCTCCCGATCCGCAGCGTGGGGGCGGCTTCGCGCTGCTCGAGGGGCGCTTTTGAGCGACGTCGCCACCGCGCCTGATCCATTTACCAGCACCCTGGCCGGGCGCCGGCTGGGTCGCTACGAGGTGCTCGCCCGCCTGGCGTCCGGCGGCATGGCGGGCGTCTACGTGGCTCGCGCGCTGGGCGTGGCCGGCTTCGAGCGGCTCTTCGCGATCAAGGTGCTGCACCCCCACCTGGCCCACGAAGAGGAGTTCATCACGATGTTCCTCGACGAGGCGCGGCTGGCGGCGCGCATCCGACACCCCAACGTGGTGCCCACGATCGACATCAGCGACACCCAGGACGCCGGCTACTTCCTGGTGATGGACTACATCGAGGGCGACCACCTGGGCGCCCTGCTGCAGTCCGCTTACAAGCGCGGGACGCGTCTTCCCTCGGGCGTGACGCTGCGCGTGGTGGTGGACGCGCTCGACGGCCTCGGCGCGGCCCATGCGCTGACCGACGAGGCGGGACGCAAGATCAACCTCGTCCATCGCGATGTCTCGCCGCACAACATCATGGTGAGCACCGACGGCATCGCGCGCCTGACCGACTTCGGCGTGGCGAAGGCCGAGGTCCGGCTCAGCACCACGCAGGAGGGGCAGTTCAAGGGCAAGCTCGCGTACATGGCGCCGGAGCACGCCTCCAATGGCGAGGCCGACCAGCGCTCCGACCTGTTCTCGATGGGCATCATCCTGTGGGAGTGCCTGACCGGCAGGCGCCTCTTCCGCGCCGAGAACCACGCCGCCACCCTGAACAAGATCTGCATCGAGCCGATCCCGATGCCATCATCGGTGGACGACGCGCTCGCGCCCTTCGACCACGTGCTCGAGAAGGCGCTGGCCCGTGACCTCGAGGATCGTTTTCAGTCCGCCGAGGAGTTCGCCGAGGCGATCGAGTCGGCGGCGAGCAGCATTGGCGGCCTGTCGAGCCAGCGCGATGTCTCCAAGCTCGTGCGCGAGCTCGCCGCCGAGAAGATCAGCCGCGACCTGGAGCTGATCCGCACCGCAACCGCCGAGCTCGGTGCCTCGCCGCAGCCGGACGTCTCTGCGCCGCCTGCGCCCGCAGGCACGGCCCGCGTGGCAGCTGCGGCCGCTGCACCGGTGGCCGCGCCCGAGGCAGCGCCGCCGATCGCGGCGCCACCGCCGGCGACCGGTGGGCGCAACGTGGGCATGCTCGCGCTGGGCGTGCTCGCACTGCTCGCAATCGGCCTCGGGGTGGCCGCACTGCTGATGCAGGGCGAGGAGCCGCAGATGACCAGCTCCCCGCTGGAGAACGCGCAGCCGGCGGCCGCCGCCGAACCAGAGCCCAAGCCGGATCCGACCGGGCAGCCCGCCGATCCCGAGGCCACCGCCGAGCAGCCGCCGACCGAGGAAGGCACCCCGGCAGAGGCCTCGCGGACGCCAGAGCCGCAGGAGGCCAAGGAGCCCTCCGCCTCGGCCGGCAAGGCCAAGCGGCCACGCACCCGCACGGGCCAGGCGCGTCCCAAGAAGAAGAGGAAGAAGGCGGACGACCTGCTGCTCAATCCGTATCGCAACTAGAGCGTGGCGATACGGAAACTTGCCCCTGCGCGTGCCCTTGCCGATGCCCGAGCGCACTTGTTCGGGCCCGTCGGCGAGGCGTCCGGCGATCGAGAGCGAGCCTGTCCACCCGCGCAGGGGCAGGGGCCGGCGCAAGGGCAAGCGCCGCTCCCAAGCGACTTGAATCGTGGTGGCGCACAGGGGCGCACAGCCCCGGACCTGTGGGTTCGTCTGCCGTTGCTTTGACCCCGCGGATCTCAATCCGTTAAACTATTGCCGGTAGGCTGTTCGGAGGACCATGGCTGAGTGGGCTTGGGAAGCGCGCGCGCGCACCGGTGAGATTCGAAAGGGCGTCATGGACGCCGAGGACAAGGCCACGGTCGACGAGCGGCTGAAGGCTCAGAACCTCAATCCGGTCAAGATTCGAAAGAAGGGCGGGAACATCAACCTGGCCTTCGGCTCGCCGGTGACGAGCGCCGAGCTGGTGGGCTTCATCCGCCAGTTCGCGACGATGATCGACGCCGGCCTGCCCCTCGTCCAGTGCCTCGACATCCTCTCGAGCCAGGGCGAGAACAAGGCCTTCAACAACATCCTCAAGGACATCAAGAACACCGTCGAGGGTGGTGCGACGTTCTCGGACTCGCTCAAGCGTCACCCCAAGGTCTTCGATGACCTCTTCGTGAACCTGATCGCCGCCGGCGAGATGGGCGGCATTCTCGACACGATTCTCAATCGCCTCGGCGTGTACATCGAGAAGCGCGTCAAGCTGCAGCGTCAGGTCAAGGGCGCCCTGGTCTATCCGATCGCGGTCTTCTGCATCGCCGCCATCGTGCTCGGCGTGCTGCTGACCGTCGTCGTCCCGACCTTCGAGAAGATGTTCGCGGACTTCGGCGGCACCGACTCGCTGCCGCCGCTCACGCAGTTCGTCATCGGCATGTCGCACGGCGTGATGGATCGACTGCCGATCATCATCACCTCGCTGGCGACCGCCTTCTTCTCGATCACCTATTCCTATCGCACGACGCGCGGCAAACGCTTCTGGCACTGGCTGATGCTCAATTTCCCGGCGATAGGACCGACGATGCGAAAGATCGCCGTCGCGCGCTTCACGCGCACGATGGGCACGCTGCTCGCGTCCGGCGTGCCGATCCTCGATGCGCTCCAGATCGTCGCCAAGACCGCGGGCAACGTGATCATCGAGTCCGCATTGCTCAACGTCGCCGACCGCATCAGCGAGGGCCAGACGATGGTCGAGCCGCTCGCCGAGAGCAAGATCTTCCCGTCCATGGTGGTACAGATGATCGGCGTCGGTGAGCAGACCGGTGCGCTCGACCAAATGCTCAACAAGATCGCCGACTTCTACGAGGAAGAAGTCGACGTGGCGGTGGGCGCGCTCACCGCCATGATGGAGCCGATCATGATGGTCGGCATCGGCGGTATGGTCGGCTTCATGCTGATCGCCATGTACATGCCGATCTTCGACATCGCGGGCGCGGTCAAGGCGGAATAGCCCCGGCCGCACGAGCGCACCGGTGCGCCCGCGTGCGGAAGCAGCATCGTGGAACGCCTGAGCTCACAGCCGATCGCCGCCGCCAGCTCACTGCCCGCCACGCTGGAGCCGGCCAACTCCCTGCTCCCCACCTCCCCCTCCCCCGAGGACGAGCGCCGGGCCGTCACTCGCCTGCAGCTCTTCATGGGCACTCGGCTCGGTGTGGCCACCCTGCTGCTCGGCGGCACCCTGCTGATCACGCTGGAGGACTCCCGCGGGTTCGACAGCTTCACGCCGCAGTTCCTCGTCAGCCTGATCGCCGCGATCTACGGGGCCTCGCTGATCTTCGCGGTCTGGCTGCTCGGCTCGACGCAGCGCGACCGGGTCGCGCTCGCCCAAGTCGGCACAGACCTCGTCGTCACCACGGGGCTGGTCTACGTCACCGGCGGCTCGGGCAGCGGCTTCACCTTCCTCTACGGTGTCGCCGTGCTGATGGCCGCCATGGTGGTCGGCCCGCTGTCGGCCCGGGTGACCGGCGCGACCGCGATCACGCTCTACGGGCTGCTCTCGGTGAGCCTGGCCCAGGGCTGGGTGCCGCCGCCCGCCGACCAGCCCGCCGAGGCCTACCTGCTCTCGCTGGGCGAGCTGGCCTACGCGGGCCTGCTCAACGTCCTGGGCCTACTGCTGGTGACCGTGCTGGCCGGCAACCTCTCCGCGCGCCTGCTCACGACGGGCGGGCAGCTGCGACTGGCGGAGGCGAGCGCTGCCACCCTTGCCCGCCTGAACGACGACATCGTGCGCTCCCTGTCCTCGGGCGTGCTCACGACCGACCTCGAGGGCCGCATTCGCACCATCAATCCGGCCGGCGTGGAGATGTTCGGCCTGGACGCGGACCGCTTCATCGGCGTACCCGTCGACAAGCTCCTCGACATCGACGTGGCCCCCATGCTGATGCCGACAGGTGCCGACCAGACCATCACCATCGCGCGCGCAGAGAGCACCGCGCGACGTCCGAACGGCGAGCGCTTCCCGATCGGCTACTCGATGAACCAGCTGGTCAACATCGACGGTGCTGCGATCGGCGCGCTCGTGATGTTTCAGGACCTGAGCGAAATCACGCGCCTGCGCGACCGTGCCGCGCGGCAGGAGCGCCTCGCGGTGCTCGGGCGGCTCTCGGCGGGCCTGGCGCACGAGATCCGCAACCCTCTCGGCTCGATCTCCGGATCGGTGCAGCTCGTGCGCGAGTCGAAGGAGCTCGAAGGCGAGGACCGGGACCTACTCGGTATCGTGCTCAACGAGGTCGACCGACTCAACGACCTGGTCTCCACCATGCTCTCGGTCGGCAAGCCCCACGAGCCCCAGCGCCGCGACGAGGATCTGCGCGCCACCGTGGAGACCGTGGTGGAGATGGCACGGCGCGGGCCCGCCGAGACCAAGGACGTCACGATCGAGCGCCAGGTGCCCGACCACCCGGTCATCGCCTTCGTCGATGGCGATCAGGTGCGCCAGGTGATGTGGAACCTGGTGAAGAATGCGCTCCAGGCCTCGCCCG
The DNA here is from genome assembly GCA_028817855.1 of Myxococcales bacterium. GTDB lineage: Bacteria > Myxococcota_A > Polyangia > Polyangiales > JAFGIB01 > JAOUOP01. The sequence continues at coordinate 5,314 of JAPPOT010000895.1, read as the reverse complement.
AGGGGGCGACGGTTTGGGTCAGCGCGGAGACGAGCGCCGACGGCTCCGCCGTACTGCGCGTGCAAGACCAGGGTGAGGGGCTGGACGCCGCGCAGCAGGAGAAGGTCTACAACATGTTCTACTCGGAGCGCACCCACGGCGCAGGTATCGGCCTCGCGCTGGTGCGTCAGATCGTCGATGCCCATGGTGGCACGATCGAGATCGAGAGCGAGGAGAACGCGGGCGCGACGTTCATCGTCACCCTGCCGCGTGGCAGCGAGCACTCGCGTGACGACGAGGACGAGGGCGAGCGTCGCGGTTCGGGTAGCGACCCGGCCTCCCTACCCGCCTGACGCCTCACCGAGCCAAGAGCGCAGGCGCGCGCCGGGATCGTCCGCGCGCATCAGGCCTTCGCCCACCAGCGCCGCGTCAGCGCGCCCGCGGCCGACCTCGACGAGGGCCGCGGCACTCTTGATGCCACTCATGTGCACCGCGATGCGATCGCCCGGGATGCGCTCGATCGCGCGCGCGGCTCGCTCCGGGTCGACCTGAAAGGTGCGCAGGTCGCGAGCGTTGACGCCCACGATGGTCGCACGCGTGGCCAGAGCCACATCGAGCTCTGCGTCGTCGGCCGCCTCCACCACGGGCGCCATGCCGTGCTCCAACACCGCGTCGACCAGCGTGGTGAGCTCATCGTGAGAGAGGACGCGTACCAGCAGCAGCACCATGTGGGCACCCATCGCGCGGGCGAGCTCGACCTGCAACGGACACAGCACGAACTCCTTGAAGAGCAACGGCGCCTCGGTTGCGCGCGAGGCGCGACGCAGGTCGAGGGGCGTGCCGCCGAAGCCCGGACCGTCGCAGAGCACGCTCACCGCCGCCGCACCACCCGCAACGTAGCCGGCCGCGATCTCCGCCACCGCCCCCGGACGACGCGCGCGAATCTCTCCCGCGCTGGGGCTGCGTAGCTTGATCTCGGCGATCACCCGGGGCAAGTCGGAGCCTGCGCGGCGCAAGCGCTCCGCTGCGAGCGCGCCGCGCGCCTCCGGCCGTCCGGTGACGAGCTCCAGGCCCCGGGCCGCCACGTGCCGCTGGCGCCGCTCGTTCTCGCGTCGCTTGCGCTCGACGATCGCAGAGAGAATGTCGCTGGAACCCATCTCAGTTGCCGAAGCCGGCCCAGCGCTCCAGCTTGGCCTGCGCAGCGCCGCTTTCCAGCGCCGTGGCCGCGCGCTGCGCGCCGTCCCGCGGTGAGCCCGTGATGCCCGCGGCGCACAGCGCGGCGCCGGCATTGATAACCACGGCGTCGCGCTTCGGCCCCTTCTCGCCCGCGAGAATCGCACGGGCGATCTCGGCATTCTCTTGGGCGTCACCACCGGCGATCGCATCCGCGGGGGCGCGCTCGACACCGAAGTCTTCCGGCTCCACCTGAAAGCAGCTGACCTCCTTGCCGCGCAGCGCCGCCACTCGGGTGGGCCCGGACAGGGAGACCTCGTCCAACCCACCGTCGCCGTGCACCACCCACGCACCGCTCGAACCCAACTGGCCGAGCACCTCCGCCATCAGCTCCAGGCGCGAGCCGTCGCCCACGCCGAGCAGCTGGTGGGTGGCGCCCGCGGGGTTCGTGAGCGGACCGAGGAAGTTGAACATGGTGCGGATCCCGAGCTCGCCGCGGACCGGCGCGGCGTGCTTCATCGCGGGGTGATGGGCGCGGGCGAACATGAAGCCGATGCCCACCTCGTCGATCGACCGGGCAACCTCCTCGGGCGTCAGATCGAGCCGGATGCCGAGCGCTTCGAGCACGTCCGCGCTGCCTGACTTGGAGGAGGCAGCCCGATTGCCGTGCTTGGCCACCGTCACATCGCAGGCCGCCAGCACGATCGCGGAGACTGTCGAGATGTTGAAGCTCCCCGAGCCGTCACCGCCCGTCCCGCAGGTGTCGACGATGGGCGCGGAGGCTTGCAGCTTCACCGGCACGGCGTGGCGCCGCATGGAGCGGGCCGCCGCGGCGATCTCGTCCGCCGTCTCCCCCTTGACGCGCAGACCGACGAGCAGCGCGGCGATCTGCGCTGGGGTGGCCTCGCCACCGAGGATCGCATCCATCGCGCCTTCCATGGCAGCCCGATCCAGGTCGCGGCCATCGACGACTCGAGCGATCAGCTCCTTGATCATGCTGCCTCCTCGCGCTTGCGCGCGCCCCTGTCCGGCAGCTGCGAAAGGAAGTTCTGCAGCATGCCGTGACCGTGCTCAGTCAGGAAGGACTCCGGGTGAAACTGCACACCCTCGATCGGCTGCTGCCGGTGGCGCAGTCCCATGATCTCGCCCTCCGCGGTCTGGGCCGTGATGACGAACTCCCCCGGCACGCTGTCGCGCTCGACGATCAGCGAGTGGTAGCGCGTCGCGGTTAGAGGGCTGGGCAGGCCGGCGAACAGTCCCTGGCCATCGTGCTCGATCGGCGAGGTCCGACCATGCATCAGCCGGCCCGCGCGCACGACCTTGCCGCCGTAGGCCTGGGCGATGCTCTGATGGCCCAGGCACACTCCGAGCAGCGGCACCCGACCATCGAGGGCCGAGATCAGCTCCAGCGTGATGCCGGCATCGTCCGGCGTTCCGGGACCGGGCGAGATCAGGATGCCCTCCGGCGCGAGACGCTCGATGCCCGCGACGTCGATCGCGTCGTTGCGGTAGACCTCGACCACCGCTCCGAGCTCCCCGAGGTACTGGACCAGGTTGTAGGTAAAGGAGTCGTAGTTGTCGACGACCACGATCATCGGGCGCTCAATCATGCAAGTTTTCCCAGGTGGCGCAAGCATGGGCCCTGAGGCCCGTTCCTAGGCAGCCTGGTTCGTATAGCCACGCTCGCTGAAGAACTTCTCGATGCGCAGATTGACGTGCTGTGCGTGGTCGAGCAGCGCGTAGTGGGTCGCGCCCGGCAACAGCAGGTACTCGGAGCCCGCGATGTTGTTGACGAGGCGCTCGAGGGCTGCCCGGCTGGTGAAGGGATCGCGGTCGCCGCCGATCACGAGCGCCGGAACATCGACCCGCGGAAGCACGAAGCTCAGATCCTCCTCGGCCATCGACTGCGCCATGCGGAGCCAGGCATCCGCGTCGATGCGCGCCAGGTTGCGGACCACCTCCGCGAAGGCCTCGTGGTCGAGCTCGCCGCCGAGCAGGCCGACGCGGCGCACCCAGGTGTAGGCCTCCGGAGCAGTGCCGCCCGCGCGCACCAGCGACTCCAGCAACCGCGGAGAGCGCGCCAGCATGTCGAAGACGCGCGGGTAGAGCCTGCGCACGCGGCCCGCCTCGGGCGAGGCCCCCCACGAGGGTCGAGCACCACCACTGATGAGCACCAGCATGGACGCCCGGTCGGGTGCCTGGTCGAACAAGCTCAGCGCTACCGGCACCCCGTAGGACCAGCCCACCATCGCCGCGCGCGCGGTGCCCTCGGCCTCCAGGATCGCGAGCGCATCGCGCGCATGCTCGGCAACGGGACGGACGGCGCCGGCGCCGGGCGCATCCTTGTATAGACCGCGGTAGTCCCACAGCAGGCAGCGGTAGCGAGCTGCAAGGTGGGCGACCTGGGGATAGAAAGCCGGCCGGCCGGCGCCCAGCCCGCCGGCGAAGAGGATCGCGGGCCCCTCGCCGAACGCCCAGTAGGGCACCTCACCATCGGCGCCCGATGCCGTCCGCGCCTCGCCCTCCGGGAGCTTCATCGGCCGCGACTCTACGCGTTGGAGGATGCGCGGCCAAATTGCGCAAAGCACGACCATGGGGGTGTCGCACCCACAGCTGCACACTGTTTGCACACTTGCCGACAAATTCGTGCTGTGCTAGCCTTCGCAAGTATCTGAAATTACAGAAGTTCTTTAGGCGCCCTGCGCCGCGCTTGACACTGTCGAGCGGGCACGGATACCTTGCCAAACCTACACACGACCCGGTGGTAGACCAGTTCGGGAGCGTTTGCTCGCCAGGCTTCCCAGCTGCCACGGACACGATCGAGGCAAGGCCAACAGGCATGGCAACACCGTCCAAGAAACCCCGCGATATCAAGAATCTGAAGGCCCGGCTGGGCCGCACCGTGACGCCGGGGCAGTCGCCCCTATCCGGCCCGCCGGCGCCAGCGGCCTCTGTGCCGCCGCCCGCCGTCGGAGGCTCTGTCCCGGCACCTGCGGTTCCCGGCGCGACGCCGAGTCAGCGCCCGGCAGCGGCCACCCCCTTTGGCCAGCCGCTGCCGGCGCCCACGCCGTCGGGTTCGCCCGCGCCGAGGCCGGCACCGTCGGCACGGCCGGCAGCCCCGGCCGCGGCACCCGCCCCAGCCGCAGCGCCCGCAGCGAGCCCGTTCGCTGCCGCATCCCCGGCGGCGACGGCCGAGAAGAAGGTGACCCTGGTCATCGACGACTCGGCCGTGAAGGACGACGAGATCGGCCGCCAGGCGAGGAGCCGCAACTTCATCCTCGTCGGCATGGGCATCCTGGTCGGCGCAGCCGTCGGCTTTGGCATCGGCAGCACCGGGGCAACCCGCGACCAATACAACATGGCCGTCGCGGACGGTAAGGACATCTACGCCAAGATCCAGGAGGTCTCGAAGGTCCTCGATTCCGCCAAGGGTCACGTCAAGAAGGCGGTGGACACTTCCCAGGGTGGCGCCGGCAAGAAGGCCTCGGTGGACTACAAGTCGATCGAGGCGCTGGTGGCGATGGAGCGGCCCTTCGGCGCCGCGGAGTTCTCGCGTCGACGCTACCTAGCCTTCCCGACTGCGGTCGTTGACGACCTCTTCGAGTACTACAACAACGTCAACCTGCTCTGGGACAAGTTCACCGGCCTGGGCGCGAAGACGGCCGGCAAGACCAAGCGCGAGGCGCTCGACAAGTCGGCGGCCGCTGCGGACAACCTGATGGCGAAGCAGTACGGCCTCGTCATCTTCAAGACCGGCGATCTGTTCGGGGCCGGCATGGTGCTGATGAAGCCCAAGCCGCCGGAGCCGGGCGTCGAGCCCGAGGAAGGCGCACCGCCGATGATGCTGGTGGCCTCCCGCGAGGGCGGCCGCGAGGTGGAGCGCGCGCTCTACATGGGGCAGGAGGACTTCGGCGAGAAGTACGGCAACTACGTGATCCCGGTGAACAAGCAGCGCAGCATGGGTCTGCTCGGGATCTCCGCCAATCTGTTCGGCGGGCTGCGTGGCGACCTGATGGAGGTCCAGGGCATCATGACCCGGACCACCGAGATCCAGGGCCGCCTGATCAAGGAGCTGGGCAAGGTCGCCGCCCTCAAGGAGCAGAAGTTCTTCTAGGGCTGACCATCCCCAAGCCCCGCCCTCGCCCCCACCCGGGTGGCCGGG
>JAPPOT010000593.1:1139-3462 GCA_028817855.1 Myxococcales bacterium | reverse complement strand
CTCGCGGGGGGACGGGTGGCTTGCAGGTGCGGCGGTGGCGACGGGTCGTGTGCGCCGTGGGTGCGCCGCGCAAGCCACCCTCGCTGCACGCGCCAAGTCTAGCCGTGGTGAAAGGGACTTGGCACGCGCAGAGCCCCCCGCGAGGGCCCCCCCCGCCACACGGCCGTTCAGCTCAGCACGACCGTGCAGCGCGCGACCCGCCCCACAGCCGATCAGCCCCGCACAGGTTCCGGGTCCGGGTCCGGGTCCGAGTCCGGGTCCGAGTCCGAGTCCGGGTCCGTAACCGAGTCCGAGTCCGTGACCGTGACGCTGACCGAATCCGAGCCCGTCACCGCGCTCGCGTCCGACGCCCGGGCCGCTCACTCCGCCGGCTCGGCCTTGGCTTCCGCCTTCGCCTCCGCCATGCCCGCGTCCGCTGCCGGCAGGTGCTCCACCGTGGCCAGGTCGCGGCCGGTGAGGGCCTTGAGCTGGGAGGCGATCGAGCAGTCGTTGGCGCTGCCCTGGGTGGTGCGCTGGTGTTGGGCGCCCGGGCCGGCGATGAGCTTGCCCTGGCTGCGGATGCGCACGGGCAGCAGGACCCCGGAGCTCTGGACGCGGGCCTTGAGCAGGTTCTGATCGCGGCGCAGGTCCCAGAGGAAGGCGTCGACCGGGTGCTCGCGGCGGTTCTCGCCGTGTTGGATCACGAGCATGAACCAGTCGCTGCGGAGCATGTTCAGCACGGCGGGGAGATCGGCGCGGATGTGGCGCGCGAGCATCTCGTCGGCCACGCGCAGCTCCATCACGCCGTCCTGCTTGCGCTGCTCCTCCACCCAGTCGGGCATCAGGAACTGACCCTTCTCCCACAGGCCGCGGGCCGACGTCGGCGAGAGGCCCAGGCAGGCCGGGATCACGTCCGGGTCGACCTTGTCCATCGCCTCGGCGATCGACTCGGCGTCCTTGGCCTCGTCGGCCGACAGACGCAGATAGAGGCCCTTGCCGGAGCGCAGGCCCGAGAGGTTCAGGCGCTTGTCGGCGTAGGTCTCGGGCTCGTCCTTGGCGGCCTCGAGGATCAGGCTCTCGAGCTTGCCGCGGAACTCCCGGTAGCGCCGGGCCGGCTCGGCGAGCTCCTCCTCGTGGACCTGGACGACCGCGGAGCGCAGGCTGTCCGCCTTCTGCTGCTCCTTCAGGATGTAGCCTGCCGTCAGCGTGGTGATGCCGAGCGTACCCAGGACGATCCATCGCCAGGGCAGGCGGGGCATGTAGTCGGCCTCTTCGTCCTCGACCTGGGGTCGGGCCGCGCGCAGGCGAGGCGGTGGCTTGCTCGGTTCGTCGGTCATGATCAGGTGCACGGCATTCTAGACAGAATTTCCGCGCTGGAGTTCTTGTAAGCGGGCAAGAAAAAACCGGGCGGGCACCTCGCGGTGCCGGCGCCCGGCCTCTCCGTACGCAGGCTCTCGCCTATTCCTGGCTGATTCGGTTCACCGCGAAGCTGACGTTGCTGTAGCCGGCCTGTGCGGCCGAGAACATCATCTTCTTGATCACGCGGTAGTCGATGGAGACATCGGCCTGAATCACCACCTGGCCCGGGAACGGCTCCTGCGGGTGCAGGATGCTCCAGTTGCGCTTGAGCGTCTCCAGGTCCTGGATCAGCTGCTCGATGCGCTCGACCTTCGGGGTCGAGGCCAGGCTCGCGGTGTCCGCCATACGGCGGCCATCCAGCGTGACGACAATCGGGTCGATCGCGATGACGGGCGCGATCTCCAGATCGGCGACGTTCGACGCTTTCGGCATCGTGAGGTTCGGCTTCTGGGCCAGAAGCTCGCCGCTGGCGCTGAATGAGATCAGCAAGAAGACGACCAGCACGATGAGGAAATCGATGAACGGGATCAGCGGGATTTCCTGATTGACGGACTTGGAGCCCCCGCCGCTCACCTTCTTCGAGACGAACTTCAGGGGGACGTCCCGGAGCAGAACCTTGCTTGGCCTCTTGATTGGCATCGTTTCAACTCCTTAGAGGGTTGCGCCGTCTGACAGGGACATGTCCGGGAAACCTTCGCCCACCACCATGTCCATGGCGGCGACCACGTGCTCGTAGATCACGCCGTCCTCGGGCGCGACCACCAGATCGCGGCGGTTGGGCTCGAGGCGCTTGCGCTCCTGGAGCTTCTCGCGGAGGGCTTCGTTGTCGTAGTCATCGCCGACCTTCGGGATCTCGATGCGGTCGCCAGCGGTCGAGGAGATCACGTAGCCGCTGCTCTGCACCTGCAGCACGACCTTGATCTTCTCTTCTGGCGGCGGCTCATCAGGAGCCTGCTGGCCGGGCTGCTGCTGGTTGGCGTCGATG
>JAPPOT010000593.1:0-1129 GCA_028817855.1 Myxococcales bacterium | reverse complement strand
ATGCGCGCCAGCTGGTTCCACACGGCGGTGACCAGCAGGAACATGACGCAACACAGCAGCAGGTCGATGAACGGGATCAGCGGAATCTCGGAGTCGACGGCCTTCTTGCCGCCGTGTCCACCGCCAACGCTAATGCCACCCATGATTCACCTTTCGTCCGAACTCAGTGTGGTGAGGAATCGCAAAGCGGAGCCCGCCCATCGACCCGTCCAGGGACAGGCGGGCTCCAGTTGCCGCCTCAGGCCGCAGCGCTCTCGTCGAGCTGGATCTTGGAGCGGTTGTTCACGACCAGGTTCACCACCTGGACGGTCGCAGCGTTGATGTCGTCGAGCAGCTTCTGCGTCTTGTTGTTGTGCGTCGCGAAGCCGATCAGCGCGATGATGGCCGCCATCAGGCCAAAGGCGGTGCAGTTCATCGCCTCGGAGATGCCCTTCGCGAGCATCGTCGCCTTCGACGACGCGTCCGCGTTGGCCACCGCGCCGAACGCGACGATCAGGCCGACGACCGTGCCGAGCAGACCCGAGAGCATCGCCAGGTTGGCGAACAGGGCCAGCAGCGGGGTGCGTTGTTCGATCTTGGGCAGCTCGATCAGGGCAGCCTCGTCCATCGCCGCCTGAACCTCGGCGTCGGGACGGTTCACCTTCAGCAGGCCGTTCTTGACGATGCGCGCCAGGGGCGCGTCGGCGGCCGAGCAGAGCTTGATCGCGCGGCCGATGTCGCCCGCCAGGATGCACTTCTGCATGGTGGCGAGGAAGACCTCGCGGTTGATGGAGGCCTTGTAGAGGTAGATCGCGCGCTCGATGATGACGCCGATGGCAATGATCTGCCAGAACAGGATGAGGTACATGCCCCATCCGCCTTCCTCAAAGTGGTGTGCGATCGTTGACATACGAGTGTCTCCTCCGTGTGGCCGTCAGTTCCCTTTGACCCTGCGGCCTCTTCGTTTTGCTTTGCGAGCTTTCTATCGATCCGTCCTGCGACCGTCATCGCAGGGAAATTCTCAGGAGCGTCGATACCCTAGTAATTTCAACTATTAACCGTGGTTTCTTCGACGCGCAGCTAAGAGCATTGCGCCATCTTATCTACAGGTACCCACAAGTCAACAGCGATCTGCGCACATTTCTCACAC
>JAPPOT010000563.1 GCA_028817855.1 Myxococcales bacterium | reverse complement strand
TGGGCGGGCGGGGGGGAAGGGTCGCGTGACCCTTCCCCGGGTCGGGCCCTCCGGGCCCGACTACTGAGGCGGAGCGCAGACGAAGTTCTCGTTGTCGTCGATCGGCAGGCACTCGAACGGCATCGGGCACTCGCGCGACTGGCTGCAGTTGAGCAGGCACGTCGGGCCCAGGCTCGGGACCTCGACGCAGAAGGCGCCCTCACCGAAGAATCCGCAGCAGTCGCCGTTGCTCGCACAGCGCGCACCCGATGCCGCGCACATGCGTACGCCGCAGTCCGTGCAGTCGGTGCCGCGCCCGCACTCGGAGGCATCGGATCCCGGGCCGCCGTCCTCGCAGATGCCGTTGTCGGCCAAGTCGCCCCCGGTCTCGTTCGAGTTCGTGCCGCACACGTCGGTGCAGCCCGAGTCCGGGGCCTGGGAGCACACCGGGTCGTTCGCGAAGCATCCGGACACGAAGACGTCGCCGCTGTCGAAGCCGAAGTCGGGGCAGCTCTGGTCGCGCTGCATGCGGCAGCGGCTGCGCGCGCAGGCGGCCGGGTCGTCGCTGCCCTCGCACTGGTCGATGCAGACGTCGTAGACCGTCGTGACGCTGCCGTCGCCCGCCTCGCAGTCGTTCGGCTCGCACTGGGAGTCGAGGCAGTGCCGCTCCTGGTTCTGGCACAGCGCCTCGCAGAAGCTCGCGCAGGCCTGCTCCAACGTCTCCCCGGTGCAGGCGACCGGGTCCGGCATCGAGGCGTCCTCCTCGGGCATCGAGGCGTCCTCTTCCGGCGGCCGCCCACCGTCCATGTCGGGCGGGTCGGAGTCGGGATCCTCCTCGCACATGCCCTCGACGCAGACCGCGCCGTCGTCGCAGACGTCGTCGAGCGTGCAGGCGCAGCCGGGTTGCCCGCGCTCGCATTTGCCGGCGTCGGTGCAGGCCGCCGCCAACAGCAGAAACCCAAGGCTTGCCAGCGCGCTGGTCTTGATGCGGTGCATGCGGTCCATCAGAAGCGCACCTGGCAGTTGGCGCCGAGGCCCACCGGCGCGCACATGGCGGAGGCCGCCTCCCCGGAGTCGCCGTCGACGATGATGCCGTAGATCAGCGAGCCCAGCGCGCCGGCCGCCAGCACGCCGGTGAGGGCGAAGCCGATGTTGCGCTGGGTCTCGACCGCGCTCTCCTCGGTGCAGAAGAAGTCCGGGTCGTCGCAGCCGTCCAGCTCCGACGAGCGGTTCAGCGCCCAGATGCCGGAACCCAGGGCGCCCGCCCCGAGCACGGCGGCCGCCACGTAGAAGGGTGTGCCGTCGCCGCTGCCCCCCGTGTCGATCTGCACCGAGCCGCTGGCAGGGATGCCGGTTGACTCCGGCGCATCGCCCTCCAGGGCCACCAGCGCGACCGCCACCTCGACCACCTGGCCGGCCGGCACGACCACGTTCGCGACGAAGTCCTGGTAGCCGTCGAGCTGGATCACCACGCGGTGGTTGCCCGGCTGCACCGGCACCTTGTCGGGGCGCGGCAGTCGGCCCCAGTTGTGGCCGCTGATCGAGATCGAGGCGCCGTCGATGCCGCCCATCAGCCGGATGCCGGTCGCCTGCAGGCGCTGCTGCAGGGCCGCCATCCGGGCGGTGGCATCGGCGTAGTAGGGGTCATCCGGGTCGGCGCTGCTCAGGTACTTCTGCAGCGCTTCCACGGCCTGCGGGAGCTGACCCAGGCGCTCGTGGGCCTGGTAGATGTTGAACTGGATGCGCGGGCGCGGGTCCTGGCTGTAGGCCGTCTCCCACTCGCTGATCGCCAGCGCGTAGTTTCCCTTTTGATACGCGGCCTCGCCACGGCGGAAGTGCTCGCGCGCGCCGTCTTCCTGGGCCGTCGCGGTCGATGCCAACGCGCAGCACAGGAGCCCCCAGATCCAAAGCCAAGTCACCGTTCGCATGCGGTTTCTCCGCGAACCGTGGCCTTTGTAGCACTTTCCCGCCGGATTGACGCAGGGAACTGCAGCGGACTGCCCCGCTTTGGGGCATTTGGGTAGGGGCTCGGCCCTTTGCGGGCCCGTCGGGGCAATTCACCCGAATGGCCAATGTTGGAGCGGCCGCTCAAAAAAGCCGCCCGAGGTCTGCCGGCTGCGGCACATTGAAGGCAAGCGTCGTGCGCTGGAGAGGGCGCGCGGCGCGGCCGTTGCGGGTTCCGCGCGGCAGTTCCCGTCGGGTCGGGGTGAGTGGAGGTCGGGCGCGCGCGGTCGGCGGCGAGTGTTGGGCTCGCCGCCGACCCGCCGCGTCGGGCTCCGCGACGGCCCCACGCGTCCCCGTGGCCACGGTGCTGCCGAGCCCGAGATCGCTAGCCTCGCAGCTCGGCGTGATCGCGTGCCGCCCCCCGGGTCCTCGCCCGGGCTGCTGCAGCCGCCGGCCGACAGCGTGTCGTGCACGCGGATCTCAGAGGTCCGCGGCGGCCTCGCGCTCCAGGCGTCGCTGCCGCCGGCGCTCGAGCCGCAGGCGGCGCTTGCGCTCCATGATCACGTACGTCCCCGCGAAGGCCAGCAGCCCCGTGCCCGTCGCCACCACGACCATCCCCACCACAAACGCGATCACGTGCCCGCTCGCGACCGTCCACAGCTCGGCGGCCACGTCGCCGGCGTTCATCAGGTTCAGCTTCTGGACCTGCCCGAGGAAGTCGAAGTCGACGCCGCTAGGCTGCACCAACCACAGCCCGATGCCGTAGCCGACCGGGTAGAAGAAGAGGAAGAGCGTCGGCGGGATCGCGATGAACGACGCCAGCAGTCCGGGCCCCTTGGGCACGCGCGCGATCTGCGCGGCGATCGCCGTGAGGATCAGCGCGACGCCGAGCGTCGGCATCAGCCCGATCCAGACGCCGAGGAAGACCGAGACCGCCACCGGCGCGGCGCGTTCGTGGCGCGGGAACAGCCGGTGGTAGTAGTAGCGCAGGGTTCGCGAGAGACTTCGCCGCTTAACCGCCATGGGGACCGTGGCCGGGGAGCCTACAGGAGCGCGCAGGCCGTGAACACCGCTGTCACAGCGGTGCTACGTCTGTGGCCGATGCGCATCACTTCAGGTGAGCCAGGGTGTCGCCGCATCCGCCCATCTCCACCAGCTTGCCATCCTTGCACACCGGCCCCATGTGGATCGCGAGCCGTGAAGCGCGCTTCTCGGGCCGCGGCCCGCCCTTCCAGCAGAAGCCGCGCCAGGTGAGCTCCGCCGTCCAGTTGCTGTCGTCGCGCCGGGTCTCCCAGCGCCGACTGCCGTGCTTGAGCAGGAACATGTAGCCGGGCCCTCGCTTCTTGTCCTCGTCGATCGCGTACGTCAGCGTCAGCCCCCACGGCGTCTCCTTCACCACCCCCGCCTCGATCTCGATCGTCTGGGGGGCGGCCATCGCGCACGGGCTGGGCGCCTCCGGCTCCGCGCCGGCGCCCAAGCCGAGCGCGGAGCCGGGGGCGCCCCGCAGCATCGCGGGGGGGGCCGGCCAGTGGGCCGGGCCGCCGTCGGGGTTG
>JAPPOT010000494.1 GCA_028817855.1 Myxococcales bacterium | reverse complement strand
CTTCGAGGGCGACAGCATCGAGGCGGTGGAGGTCTGCTCCGGGCTCACCTTCGCGGAGGGCCCGGTCTGGGTCGACGCCCGGGGCTCGCTCTTCTTCTCCGACTTCCAGATCGGGCGCGCGGACCTCAACTTCACCGGGCGCATCGTCGAGTACGTGCCCCGCGGCGGCTGCACCACCTTCCTCGACGACTTCGGCTCCAATGGGCTGGGGCTGCACAGCGACGGTCGCGTGCTGGCGTGTCGACACGACGACCAGACCGTCAGCGCGCTCGACCCGGCGAGCGGCGAGCTCGAGGTGCTCGTCTCGGACCTGGACGGCACCGCCTTCAGCTCGCCCAACGACGTCACCATGCGCAGCGACGGCAACCTCTACTTCACGGATCCGGCCTGGCAGGTGGGCGATCGCCCGGAGCTCTTGCCCCAGCGCGCCTATCGCCGCGACCCCTCCGGCACTGTGCACGTGATCGACGACATCCCGCGGGCCAACGGCATCACCCTCTCGCCGGACGAGACCCGCCTGTACGTGAGCGATCAGGGCAGCGTGCGCGTCTACGACCTGGCGGATGACGGCGCGACCGGCACTTCCGCGAGCTTCGTCTCCTCCGGCTCGGACGGCATGGCGGTCGATTGCGCCGGCAACCTCTACATCACCACCGGCGGCGAGGTGCGTGTCTTTGCGCCCGACGGGCAAGCGCTCGGCGCCATCACGCTCCCGGGCGGCGCGGACGGGACCACGAACGTGGCCTTCGGTGGCGCAGACCGGCTCACCCTCTACATCACCGGGCCCAGCGCGCTCTACGCCGTCGGGCTCGCGATTCCGGGCTGGCCCTTCTGAGCCTCCTCCATGAGCGCGGCCAGCTCGGGGCGTTGCTGGTGCGGGCCCAGCGCGCCGCATGGTGCACATCGACGTGCGCTCGGGGGTGCCGGCGCACTGGGAGCCCGAGGACCCGCCCAATGCTCGCGAGGCCAGCAGCCATCGCCCACGGGACCGTGAGGCCGCGCTGGCGCAGGTGGCCGCACCACCTTCCCAGTGTTCGCGGTGGTATGTCGCAGAACCGATCTTGGGTACGCTCTGCATTCCGCCATCGGAGGTCGGCTGGGATGCAGCGGCAGGGCGCAGGCGTGGTGCACAGGCGGGGGGCGGCTCGCGTTCAATGCCGCTGCTGTCGGGCGTCGAGCCGGGCCATCGTGCCGGTCCGCGCGATCGGCGCGCTGCTGGTCTGGGCCGCGCTGCTGGTGCCTGCGATCGGCGGCGCCCAGGCGAACTTCCCGCCGCTTGCGCGCGCGTCGGCAGACCCTCTCGAGGTGTTGGCGGGGGAGGTGGTGGCTTTCTCCAGCGCGGGCTCCCAGGACCCGGACGACGGTCCATCCCCGCTGACCTTCGCCTGGGACTTCGGTGACGGCAGCGGATCGAACGAGGCGAGTCCCCGCCACGTCTTCGACGCACCGGGCTTCTACCCCGCGACACTCACCATCGACGACGGCCAGGCCACCGCGGTCGCCCAGGTGTCGGTGGCGGTGCTGGTGGCGCCAACCGCGGTCGCCTCCGCCCGCAGCGATCGCGTTGCGCTGAGCGCGGATGGCAGCGACCTCTGGGTGGTCAACCCGGACTCGGCCAGCGTCACGCGCGTCGACACGCTCACGCTCACCACCACCGAGCATCCGACGTGCGAGGCCCCCCAGTCGGTGGCGCTGAGCGCGGACGGGCAGCGGGTGTTCGTGAGCTGCCGCGAGGCCGGCAGCCTGTGTGTGCTCGACGCGACCACGCCCGGCGATTGCGACCTGGTGGCGGTGGGGCGCCGGCCGCGGGGCGTGGCGGTGTCACCGGCCGATGGGGCCGTGTGGGTGGCCTGCGAGGGCGACGGCACCATCGCGCGGCTGTCCGCCGACGGCAGCGCGGTCACCGACCGGGTCCCGCTCGGTGGCACGCCGCGGGCGCTCGCCATCATGGGTGACGGCAGCCGCGTCTACGTCACCCACTTCCTGACGCGCGGTGACAGCGCGACGGTGAGTGCGCTCGCTCCGGCGGACCTGTCGGTGACCACCATCGCGCTGGCTCTCGACCCCGGTCCCGACACCGCGACCTCGGGGCGCGGCTACCCCAACCAGCTGTCGACGGCGGCCATCTCGCCGGACGGTCGGCGCCTGTGGGTGGGAGGGCTGAAGTCCAACACCGACCGGGGGCTGCACCTGGACAGCCGACCGCTGGTCCCGGTCAACCGCGTGCGCGGCCTCTTTGCGCCGATAGACACCGGTGTCGGCGAGGAGCTCTTGCCCCGGCGCATCGACACCAACGACGCCGACAGCGTGAGCGGTGCGGCCTTCTCGCCCCGCGGGCGCTATGCCTACCTACTGCACCAGGGCATCGCGCGCCTGTCGGTGTACGACCTGTCGGCCGCCGTCCTGCACGATTCGAGCGACGGCGACACCGTGCCCTTCGAGGCGCGTGTGGATCTGGGGCACGCGCCCCAGGGCATCGTCTTGAGCGCGGACGGTAGCCGCGCCTACGTGATGGCCTATCTGGAGCGCGCCCTGCAGGTTGTCGATGTGTCGGACCCGAAGGCGCCCGCCGTGCTCGACACCGTGGCGCTGACCGACGAGCCGCTGGCGGAGACGGTTTCGCGGGGCAAGCGGGTCTTCTTCCGCAGCCGCGAGCCCGAGCTCTCCGAGCAGGGCTACATCGCATGCGCGTCGTGCCATCCCGAGGGCGGACACGACGGCCGCACCTGGGACTTCACCCAGGTGGGCGAGGGGCTGCGCAACACCATCGACCTGCGCGGCCGCGCCGGCATGTCCCACGGGCCGGTCCACTGGAGCGCCAACTTCGACGAGATCCAGGACTTCGAGAATGACATCGTCGGCGGCTTTGGCGGCACGGGGCTGGTCATGGACGGGATGGCCGCACACCCGCCGCTGGACGCCATGCGCAATGCGGGCCGCGGCGAACAGCTCGACGCGCTTGCGCTCTACGTCTCGTCCCTCGCGAGCTTTCCAGCGAGCCCCCACCGCCAGCCGGACGGCAGCATGGGGGAGGCGGCGCTGCGCGGGCGGGCGATCTTCTTCGAGGCCCAGCGCCTGTGCGTCGAGTGTCACCTGCCGCCGCGCTTCACCGACAGCGTGCTCACCGCGGACCCGGCTGACTTCGTCCGTCACGACGTGGGCACCCTGGGTCCGGGCAGCGGCGGGCACCTGGGTGGCGAGCTGGAGGGCATCGACACCCCGACCCTGCGCGGCGTCTGGGACGGCGCTCCCTACTTCCACGATGGCAGCGCCGCCACGCTCCACGAGGTGCTGGGCCCGCGCAACGCGACGGATCAGCACGGCGTCACCTCGGACCTGGGCGCCGCGCAGCTCGACGACTTGGTGGCGTACCTGCTGACCCTGGACGACGGCGATGCTGCCATCCTGCCGGGCTGGACGGCGCCCACGGAGCCGCCGCCCAGCGCCGATGGCGGTGCCGGCGCGGGGGCGGGTGCCGACG
>JAPPOT010000284.1 GCA_028817855.1 Myxococcales bacterium | reverse complement strand
TCGTCCACCTAGTGCGGAACCACGTCGCCATCCCAGTCCGCCGCGTCGCCGGTGCCGTGGGCGGGCTGCTCGTCCCCGGTCGGGATGCCGTCGCCATCGTCATCCGGGTCGAACACGTCCATCGTCTCGTCCGAATCGGTGTCGGCGTCCAGCTCCGCCGAGTCGGGCACCAGGTCGCCGTCCGAGTCCAGGCCCAGGGGGCCGGCCGCGGAGATCACCAGCGCGCCGTCGGTGCCGTTCTGGGCTCCCAGCGGATCGGCGCTCAGGTTCTCGCCCGAGACACCGCCGCTGACATCGGTGGGGCAGCTGCTGCCGGTGTCGGCCTGCAGGAAGACGCGCCCGCCGCCGCCACCGCCGCCGCTGCCGGCGTCATCGTCCACCGGTCCGCCGGAGCCGCCGGTGGCGCTCACGTCGCAGGTTCCGCTGGAGGTCAGCTGCACGATCACGCTGCCACCCGCGCCGCCGCCCGCCGCCCCGTCGGCGACCGCGCCGCCCGCGTCCTCACCATCGGCCAGGATGCGCCCGCTGCCGCCCAGGGTCTGGCCGCGGATCAGCACCGCGCCGCCGCCGTGCCCGATCGAGCTCGTCCAGCCGTCGTCGATGTGGCCCGCGCCGCCCCCACCGCCGAGGGTCATGCGCTCCAGCGCCGTGCCCGCGATCAGCGCGGCACCCCCCAGGCCACCGACCAGGCGGGCGCCATCCTCGCTCCGCCCGCCGTCGCCGCCGATGCCTCCGTTGCCGCCGCCACCGCCGCCCGAGTTCACGCACACGCCGCCGCCACCGCCGCTGCCCAGGTTGCCGCGTCCGGTCGAGGAGGCGCCGTACTCGCTGGAGAGGCCCTCGCCCCGCTGGGCGCCGACCGGCGCCGCCTCCGACTCGGTGCTGCAGCCGCTGGCCGCGCTGGCATCGTTGACCGCCAGGCCGCCGCGGAAGCCCGCGCCCGACGCATCCACGTCGCCGGTGAGCGTGATGGCGCCGTTGGCGAAGAAGGCCACGATGCCGCCCGTATTCGTGGCCGGGTCCCAGGGCGCGGCGATGATCCGGCCGCTGTTCTGCACCGTGACCGTCGTGTACTCGGGGACGCGCACCATCTGGGTCATGTCCGCCGCGTAGCCGCGCACCATCGGCGCGGTGAGGGTGACCGAGAGGGCAGCGGTGGTGCTGACACGGGCCAGCTCCCAGCGGCCGACACTGGCCTGGCGCAGGTCCACCGGGCCCGGGTCGCCAGGTACCTGCGCGGCCAGGCCCACGGTCTGCCAGATCAGCACCAGGTCCCCGTCGGCGACGATGCTCTCGTCGGCCACCGCGATCTCGGTGTCCCCGCTGCTGACGTCGGCGGTGACGCGCGTGTAGGCGTTCACGACCGAATCGCCGCCGGCGACCACGCGCGAGCCGTCGCGGCCGGTACCCGCGAGGAAGGTGTCGGGCGCCGCGACCGCCACCGCGGGCAGCCAGGCGAGCGCCAGCGCGACGAGGGATGCAGCGAGCGTGCACGGACGCGTCACTTCAGGATCCTCCCTGTGGATCGATCAGGCGGAAGCGCACGGTGAGCGCCTTGCCCGAAGGGCTCTGCTCCGAGATCACGACCTGGGGCGTGTTGTCGTCGTAGCCACCGGCCGACGTGCGCAGGCGCACGTACTCGCACCGCCCCGCGCCCTCGTCGTCCACGCACTCGGTGGCGGACTTCTTCGTGCAGAGGTCGTCGGGCCCCTCCTGCACGAGGATGATCGGGTCCGCGTCGACGGTCGCGTCGACCGACACCTCCAGGTCCGCCTCGCTCGGCACGGGCACGTTGAAGACGATGTCGCGCGCCGTGTCCTCGCCGCACTTGCCCAGGGGCAGGGGCTCGCCGTCGGTGGGGGCGCTGGCGGTCTCGTAGTAGACGGTCGTGTCGAGGGGCTTGCCGCGCAGATCGATCACGATCGGCGAGGCGCACTCACCGCTGCCCCCGCCGGGCTCGGGCACCGCGGCCTCGCCGTCGCCGAAGCAGAAGGCGTCCATCGGACCGGTCGGCGCGCTGTCGCCGTCGCCGTCGCCGTCTCCGCTGCCGGTGTCGCCGTCGCCATCGCCGCCGCCTGCCGGGTCGTCACCCGCAGGCCCGGCGCCGTCCCCGTCGCCACCGGGCGACCCGTTCGCCTCGTCGCCGTCACCCCCGGGGCCGGCTCCGGGGTCCAGATCACCGTCGCCGGGACCGCTTCCGTCCATGTGCGACCCACCTGGGCTGCCGCCGTCGATTGCGATCCCCGCGTCGGAGGGGCTGCCGTCGCCGTCGTCGGCCCCGTCCGAGCCGCTGCTGGCGATGCTGGGCCCCCGTCCCGGGGCCGAGGCGTCCTCGCCGCAGCCGAGCAGGCCAAGTGCCGATATTAGCAGGAAGCTAGCGCGCATCCGATCGGGTCTCTGCCAATGCCAACAGAAAAATGCAGCTCTACTAATGATAGTGGACCACGGACCCGAACCCAATCAGGCAATGGCGGGATTCCGACTTTTCTGAGTTTCTGGCTGCTGATCATTCAGCTTGCCCTGATTTGTTGTTATCGTAAAATAACGCTATGGCGAGAATTGGGCGCCTCTGCCTCCTGACCGCTTCGGTCATGGTGGCCTGCAGCAGTGACAGCGGGGGCGGCACCCCGGGGTCACTGTTCGATTCCCAACCCAGGGAGTGCGTCGACCGCGATGGCGACGATCACGGCGACCACTGCGAGGCGGGGCCGGACTGCGACGACCAGGATCCGCACATCACCTCCGGCTGCCTGCGCTGCGCCACACCGAACACCGGCTGCGCCTGCGAGCTCGGCACCGCACCGATCACCTGCTTCGGCGACAAGACCGAGGCCGAGGACGGCACCGTCATGTGCCACGAGGGCACGCGCTTCTGCCGTGACGAGATCTGGTCCGACTGCGAGGACCTGCACGCCTACCCGCTCGACCAGGTGCTCGACAACCGTGCGCTGATCGATCCGGACGCGGGCCCGGTCCAGTGCAACGACTGCAACGTCAACTGCTTCCGCATCACCGACAACCTCGATCCGGTCGACGGCGGTCTGGGCTCCGACAACTCCCAGGGCATCGACTGGGTCCCGGGCGGCGGCCTGACCCTCGGCGCGATCGTCGACGGCGGCACGTCGGACCCGCCCGACGCCGGCTCACCCGATCCCCCCGACTGCATGCCAGGCACCGCCCCCGACTTCGACTGCGACGGCATCCCGGACGAGTTCGACCCCTTCCCGATGCAGCCGCCCTTCTCGATCGCCAACCCCGGCATCTTCCTCGACATCGCGCCGGGCGAGACGGGCACCGGCGTGATCGATCTCGACTTCTTCATCAACGCCGCCGACATCTACTTCCTGGTCGACCAGTCGGCCTCGATGACCGACGAGCGCGACCAGATCGTCGCCGACCTGGTCAGCGGCGACTTCATCAACGATCCCAACTTCGACTGCGCCGACGTCAACCTCAACCAGCTGCCCGACGACAACGGCCTCAAGAGCC
>JAPPOT010000862.1 GCA_028817855.1 Myxococcales bacterium | reverse complement strand
GGTGGTGGCTGTGCTCGTGCTTGGGGTGCTCAGGCGGCGTCGGGGTGACCGCGGCTGAGACGGTGGCCGTGTCCCGGTCTCTTGGGTGGGTGCGGAAGCGACCGTGCGGCTGTAGGGTTCGGGCCATGCTTCGGTTCTTCGTGTTCGTGCTCGGTTTGATGGTTGGGTCGTGGGGGGTTGGCGGGGTGCAGGCCAACGACACGGCGATGGGCGGGACCTCGACGGATCTGGTGCCGCTGCAGAGCAGTGCGGTGCGGATGGTGTCGGAGGACATCCTGATCCGCGTCGACGGCGACCACTGGGAGGTGAGCGCGGACTACGTCTTTCTCAACGGGTCGCAGCAAGACGTGGAGCTGCAGGTGGGTTTTCCCGAGCATCGCTGTGGGCCCGTGCCGGGCGAGGAGGACTTCGGCGACTGCGTGGCGGAGCGGCCGCTGGACTTCGAGAGCATGAAGACCACGGTCGACGGCGCGGCGGTCGAGCACACCCAGGGACAGCTGGACCGCAAGCACCCCTGGGCGCCTCGGCTCGGCACGGTCTGGCTCTACCGGGCGCGCTTTCCGGCCGGCAGGGAAGTGAGGATCAACCACCGCTATCGCGTGGTGCAGGGCGTCGACTCCGCGGGCGCGAAGCTGGGCTACTACGTCACGCGCACGGGGGCGACCTGGGCGGGTTCGATCGGGCGCGCGCGCTTCCGCATTCGCGTGCCCGCGCACGCCCACGAGCTCTACCTGCCCACCCAGGGGCTGGGGCTGCGCGCGAGCACCGCGCTGGTCGAGGTGGAGGGCGAGCGCTTCGGCGAGATCACGCTCGAGGCGGAGGACTGGACACCGAAGCGCGACATCGACTTTGGCTACAGCACCTTTCTCGCCCCCCACGTGGAGCTGCCGGACTTCGCCGGGGCGCCGGCGCGTGCGGGCTTGCCCGAGAGCGCGCGCTGCCCGCTCTTCAACGAGCTGTGGCAGTCCGGGCACGAGCTTGCCAACGGCGAGCACGAGGGGGATGCGGCGCTGATCGCGAGCTACCGACAGAAGGGCATCGGCGATGCGCGCATCTGCCGCAACATGCTGTTCGCGG
The DNA here is from genome assembly GCA_028817855.1 of Myxococcales bacterium. Taxonomy (GTDB): domain Bacteria; phylum Myxococcota_A; class Polyangia; order Polyangiales; family JAFGIB01; genus JAOUOP01. The sequence continues at coordinate 2,414 of JAPPOT010000862.1, read as the reverse complement.
TGCGTGGTCGACGCTTCAAGGATGCGGGCCTCAACCGCTACTTCTACGGTCCCGATGGGCACCGTGTGCGCGGCTTTCCCTTCGCGCCCTTCGAGCCGAGCGCCGTCTTCGACGAGAAGCTGATGAGCAAGCACGACTGGGCCGCGGTGCGCTTGGTCGACGCCATCGCACAGGCCGCGGCGGCCGCGCCCCCCGAGCAGCCGGCGCCGGGCGCCGAGGACGTGCCCGATGACGAACCGCCGGCCGTGCCCGCTGTGCCCGCGGCCGCGCCGACTGCGGCACCCGCGGCGTCCGAGGATGCGGATGCGCAGCCCGCTTCCGGTTGCGGGTGCCGCAATGCCGGGGGCGCGCGCGGCCTACCTGGCGTCGGCTGGTCGGTTGTGGTCGGTGCCCTGCTCCTGTGGTTCCGCCGGCGTCGCTAGCGCGTGGATTGGCATGGTGCGTGCTCCGATCTGCTGTCAGGATCGATTGCACGTGCCAACGTGGGGCAGGGAGTGCCGCGCCCGCGTTTGCCGGGGGAGGAAGCAGATGAGAGCGGGAGTTGTATTTGTCCTCTGCGCGTTGCTCGGTGGCTGCGCGCAGCAACGGGAGCCCAGCGAGCAGAGTGCGGGAGAGGATCTCGTCGAGCCCGAGGGGGCCTCGGAGGGGCGGGACGCGTCACGGGCGGCAGACGCGGAGGAGCCGCCCGACGCGACGGGCGACGATGGAGCCGCGGGAGCGCCCGCGGGCCAGCGCCTGCCCGACACGGTGCTCTCGCCCACCATGGATCCGGTTCAGCAGGCCTGCGGCGGTGAGTGCGGCGACGGCTCGGCCTGCATCGGGAGTCGGTGCCTGGAGACCGTGGCAGAAGCGCAGCGGGTGAACGCGATGACCGCGGCGGACGCCGTGCTCGTCTGGGTCGATGAGCTCGAGGGCCGCATCACCAAGCTCGGCCTGCCCGATGGGGAGCTGCAGGTGCTGGCCGATGGGCTGACCAGCCCAGGCTCTCCGATGATCGCAAACGGCAGCGTCTTCTGGATGCGCGTCGGGGACGGCAAGTTCGACATCGAGAGCGTGCCGCTTCGAGGCGGCGAGGTCAGGCACCGGATCGAGGTGTCGGGAGAGCCGGGCGACTTCGACGTGGACGAGACCCATCTCTATTACGCCGACGAGGACACCGTCTTTCGTCTCACCCTCGATGGGGAGCAAGCCCCCGAGCCGGTCGTGACCGGCGACGATCGGGTCGCCACGGATGCCAGTCGCTTCGTGGGCTCGATCTCGCTCATGGACACCCACGTCTACTGGCTCAGCCACGAGTCGCTGGGGCGCTCGCTCAAGGACGGCTCGGAGCACGAGCTGATCACGCGGACCGTCGACCTGTCCCAGGGCATGATTACCTCCCAGGGGGGCCTCTACTGGGAGGTGATGGGGCAACGCGTCGGCATCCAGGGTCTGGCTGCGGGTGGCGATCGGGCGCTCGACCTGGCCTGGGTCGAGGATGGGGTCGGCGTGTCCAGTCACGTGGCGGACGAGAGCCACGTGTTCTGGATCTACGAAGCCGAGGATGGGCACGAGGCGCTGCTGCGCACCGCGGCCGCGGGCGGCACGACCGAGACCCTGCTCGAGGGACCGGGACTGATCTCGGCCGTGGTCGCCGTCTACGGCGACGACCTCTACCTGGCGCCGCTCGGCCCGCTGGCCTCCGAAGCGGGGCCGATCGTGAGGCTCCCGAAGCCGTAGGCCTGCCACCGGCACACGCGAGTTGAGTGCGATCAACCCTTGCCTTGACGACCGTGGCACTGTGCTCACATACGAGTGCGTATGTGATGTCCGGCGGAAAGGCAGGTGCGGCGATGGCCGATGGTGGCGAGCGACCCGAGCAGGTGAAGGTGCAGTACCGGCGCATGCGCTTCGACTTCGAGCGCACGGGCTTTTCCAGGTACTGGCACGGCGGCAGCCCGTTCAAGAGCTTCTTCTGGGACGCGCTCTCTACCGCCTTCCCCCCGGGCGAGAAGTTCTTCATCGACTCCGCCCGCGGCGTGCGCGATCAGATCGACGACCCGGAGTTGCTCGAGGAGATCGCGGAGTTCTGCCGTCAGGAGGGACACCACACCTACCACCATCGCAAGTTCAACCAGATGGTGGGCGAGCAGGGCTTCGACGTGGCGCGCTACGAGCGTCGCTTCGCTCGCGTGCTCGGGCGTGCGCGCCGGCGGCTCGGCCCGATGGGCATGCTCACGGTCACGATGGCGCTCGAGCACTTCACCGCGGGCTTCGCGCACCGCTACCTCTCCGACCCCCACCTCGCAGAGGGCGCCGACCCGAACGTGCGCGCCCTGTGGGCCTGGCACGCGGCCGAGGAGGCGGAGCACAAGTCGCCGTGCTTCGACATCTACCAGCGTCTGGGCGGCGAGCATCGCCTGCGGGTGGCGGTG
>JAPPOT010000666.1 GCA_028817855.1 Myxococcales bacterium | reverse complement strand
CTCTGGTCCAGACCCGGCACCCTGGGCTGGTGGGCCGTGCTCGGGATCGCCACCGTCTCATTGGCTCGCGCCCGGCGCGGCACTATGCTCGCGACGGAGGCACGATGCGACACATTCTCGTCACCGGAGCGAACAAGGGGATCGGCTTCGCCATCGCGAAGGCGATCCTGACCGAGCACGACGACACCCAGCTGCTGCTGGGGTCGCGCGACGCGGCCCGCGGAGCCGCCGCCATGGAGACCCTGGCCGCGGACGACGCCGCGCTGGCCGAGCGGGTGCGCGCCGTGGAGCTCGACGTGGCGAGCGACGCCTCGGTGTCCGCTGCACTCTCGACCGTGCGCGAGGCCCTTGGCGGCGCGAAGCTCCACGCCATCGTCAACAACGCCGGCGCGGGCTTCGGACCCGATGGCGCCCGCCAGGCGCTCGAGGTCAACACCCGCGGCGTTCAGCGCGTCTGCGAGGCCTTCATCCCGCTGCTGGAGCCGGACGGCGGTCGCATCGTGATCGTCAGCTCGGCCGCCGGCCCCAACTTCGTCGCGGACTGCAGCGAGGAGCGCCAGCGCTTCTTCCTCGACGCCAGCACCGAGTGGGAGGACCTGTCGGCGCTGATGGACGAGTTCCTCGCCGATCCCGCGGCCGCCGCCGAGCGCGGGCTCGGCAGCAATCCCTACGGGCTGTCCAAGGCGCTCGTGAACACCTACACGCTACAGCTCGCGCGGCGCCACCCAAAGCTCCTGGTCAACGCCTGCACGCCGGGCTTCATCGAGACCGACATGACCCGCGGCGTCGCCACCTCCCGTGGCGCCACCCCCGCCCAGCTCGGCATGAAGACGCCCGACGACGGCGCGCGCGCCCCGCTCCACCTGCTCCTCGGCAAGCTCCACGGCAGCGGCCACTACTACGGCAGCGACGCCAAGCGCAGCCCCCTACACCGCTACCGAGCCCCCGGCTCTCCAGAGTATTCGGAATAGCGGAGGGAATCGTCGAGTGACCTTTGACGGGTGCTGCTGCAGGTACGGGTGCCCTTGGGCATCGTGGTGCGCGTTCATCGGCGAACGTGGCGGAGCGATCCCAGACTCCGTCCCGGACTCGGGCACGGTCTTCGGTCACGGTCATGGTCACGGAATCGGGCGCGGAATCGGACTCGGTCACGGAATCAGACGGAATCGGCCTCGGAATCGGACTCGGTCACGGAATCGGTCGAGCGCCAGCGTGCAGGTCGCAAGATCCAGCGGTTCGCGTCGCTCTTCGGTCATCCTTTTCGCCCCCCTCGGTGCCCACGAGCCTACCCCGTGCCGCCGGCGCCTACGCTATGCTGCGCGCCATGAAGGACGACTCCGATGCCTTTCTGTGGCTGGAGGAGGTGCTGGGCGAGCGGGCGCTGGACTGGGTCCGCGCGCGCAACGACGAGACACGCACCGACCTCGCGACCGGTGAGGCGTTCGAGGCGCTGCAGGCGCGAATCCTTGAAGTGCTCGACTCGGACGCGCGCATCCCCTACGTCACGCGCAGCGGCTCAGGGCTCTACTACAATTTCTGGCAGGACGCCGAACACCCACGCGGACTCTGGCGGCGCACGAGCCCGGCGCAGTACGCGCGGGAGCAACCCCGATGGGAGACGGTGCTCGACCTGGACGCGCTGGCCGCCGCCGAGGGCGAGGGCTGGACCTGGGCGGGGGCGCACAAGCTCCCGCCCGACGACACCCGAGCGCTGATCTCCCTGTCGCGCGGCGGCTCCGACGCGACCCTCGTGCGCGAATTCGACCTCGAGTCCCTGCGCTTCGTGGACGGCGGCTTCGCGCTGCCCGAGGGCAAGCACAACCTCCACTGGCGCGACCACGACAGCCTCTACGTGGGCACGGACTTCGGCCCGGGCTCACGCACCGACTCCGGCTACCCGCGCATCGCCAAGCTCTGGCGCCGCGCCACGCCCCTGTCGCGGGCCGAGACCGTCTTCGAGGGCGCCCCCAGTGACATCTCCGTGCACGCCTACCGCGATCACACGCCCGGCTTCGAGCGCGACTTCGTGACGCGCGGCGTCGACTTCTTCACGAGCGAGCTCTACCTGCTCACCGACGACCAGCTCACGAAGGTGGACAAGCCCGGCCACGTCCGCGCCTTCATGTGGCGCCAGTTCATCATCTTCCGCGGTCGCCGCGACTGGGCGCTGCCCGGCCGCGCCCTCTCCGCCGGAACCCTGGCCGCCGCGGAGCTCGATGCATGGATGGGCGGCGAGCGCGAGGTGCAGGTGCTCTTCGAGCCCGGCGAGCGCGCATCGCTGGTCAGCTGCAATCCGCTGCGCAATCACCTGGTGCTCAACGTGCTCGACAACGTGCGCAATCGCGTCCACGTGAGCACGCCCGACGACGGCGGCGAGTTCACGCGCCGTCCGCTGGGGGCCGTGGCCGACCTCGGCGAGGCCCGGGTGTGGGGCATCGACCCGTGGCGCAGCGACGACTACTTCGTCAGCGTCACCGACTTCCTCACGCCGACCACGCTCTACCGCGGCGCCGTCCTCGCGGACGAGACGGAGAAGCTCAAGGAGCTACCTGCCTTCTTCGACAGCGAGGGCCTGAGCGTCAGCCAGCACGAGGTCGCCTCGGCCGACGGCACGCGCATCCCGTACTTCCAGGTCTCCGCCACCGACCTGCCCCTCGACGGCTCCCACCCCACGCTGCTGAGCGGCTACGGCGGCTTCGAGGTGCCGATGCTGCCGGACTACCGCGGCGGCGTCGGGCTCGCGTGGCTGTGCCGCGGCGGCGTCTACGTGCTCGCCAACATCCGCGGCGGCGGCGAGTTCGGCCCGGCATGGCATCGGGCCGCGCTCAAGGACGAGCGCCCGCGCGCCTACGAAGACTTCATCGCCATCGCCGAGGACCTGGTTGCGCGCGGCGTCACGCGGCCACCGCAGCTCGGCTGCATGGGCGGCTCCAATGGCGGGCTGCTGGTCGGCAACATGCTCACGCGCCGCCCCGATCTCTTCGGCGCGATCGTGTGCTCGGTGCCGCTGCTCGACATGCGCCGCTACCACACGCTGCTGGCGGGCGCCTCCTGGATGGCCGAGTACGGCGACCCCGACGACCCGGAGCAGTGGGCCTTCATCCGCGGCTTCTCGCCCTACCACAACCTTCGCGACGGCACCGACTACCCGCCGGTGCTCTTCACCACCTCCACCCGCGACGACCGCGTGCACCCCGCCCACGCCCGCAAGATGGCCGCCCTCATGCGCGAGCGCGGCCATCGCGTGCACTACTACGAGAACATGGAAGGCGGGCACGCCGGCGCCGCCGACAACCGCCAGCAGGCCTTCATGTCCGCCCTCGCCTACGCCTTCCTCTGGCGCGAGCTCGGCGGCGGGCCTGGACCCGACCGGCCCCGTGCATGACCACGGGGGCGGGCATGCGGTGTCGCTTCGGGGAATTCGAGCTCGACACGAGCGCGCGGCGGTCAGGGGGGCGAGCGGGGCCGGCGCGGGTGGGGCGCGGTGGAAGGT
>JAPPOT010000122.1:545-15715 GCA_028817855.1 Myxococcales bacterium | reverse complement strand
GTATGAGTACGGCCACGAGTATGAGTACGGCCACGAGTACGAGCACGAGTACGAGCACGAGCACGGTTGCGGCGCCTGTGGTCACGGCCGAGCAGCCCTCGGAGGTGCTGTTGGAGCGTTGGCGGCGGCAGCGCTGGGCCAACCAGAAGCGACGCTCCCGGGAACGGATCGCCGCCATCGTCGACGAGGTGCTCAAGCCCGACGCCCAGCTGCTCGAGCGGGCGGCGGGCGAGGTCGGCAGCGATCCGGCCCGGGCCCTCGCGCTGATCGAGGCCTTCCGCAAGCAGCATCCCGCAGGCGAGATCCCGGCGCCCACCGTCGTGGTGGAGGTCGATGCCCTGCGCAGGCTCGGGCGCTTCGAGGAGGCCCTCGACCGTGCGCGCGGCTTCGTCGAGGCCTCCCACAAGGACTACTACGCCGACGAGATGCGCGAGCGCTTCGCCTTTCTGGAGTTGTAGAGGGATCTAGCGGACAGTGAATCGCCGAGGTTCGCCCCGGAGCGGGCTACATTGTGCTGTGATCTCACGGAAGGTCGCTGCCAGAAGCGTGACGCCGTCGTCGGATCGTTCACTGTCGCGCGCGGCACCGGAACAGGCAGGCATCGTGCCGCTGGGTGGCACCACTGCGAGCAGCACCACCCGCTACCCGCCACTCGAATCGTCGAGGTTCGTGCAGGAGCGAGCGCGCCCGCAGGGAAACACCGGAGGCGTAGCAGCGCTACGTCGAGGATTTTCCCGAGGACGTAAGCCGCTCCTGGGCGAACCTCGACGATTCCCTCTCAGTTTCAGATCCACTCCCTTTTCGTGAAGCGTGGGTGGGGCTGTGGACATCCATGGTCGTGGTCCGCTGCTTCCATCACCCGATTCCCCTGTTTGTGCTCGCGACCGCTGCACCGGTGGCTGCGGCACCCACCACCGCGCCCGAGGCCCCGGTCTGCATCGCGCCCGAGCTCGAGGGGGAGCTTGCCGCGTGCACGCGCAAGCCGGGTGCGCGCACGCGCGCGAAGGCCAGCGCGCCTGCCCTGCGCCTGCCGGACAGCGCCAAGCTCCACACCCCCGAGGCCTCTCCACCGGGCTCCCACGCGCCCGGATACACCCTGGACCCGGAGCGCCGGGCCGGCCGCGCCGCCATCCAGCGGCGGAAGCGGGCGCTGCTGACGCGCGAGATCGTGTTGGTCGAGCGCCTCGCCAAGCGCGGCCGGCCCGGCGACCCACGCGCCGCCAAGGTCCTGATGCGCCTGGCCCAGCTCTACTTCGAGCTCTCCAAGGAGCGCGAGCACGCCGGCCGCGAGCTCGACGACGCCATCGCCAACAGCTGTCGCCGCAAGGCGGGTGACCGCGCGCGCTGTCAGCGCACCCGCAAGGCCCAGAAGGCGGCCTTCGAGGCGCGCGACAAGGCGCGCGTCGGCAACATCCGCGCCCTCGGTGTGTTGCTGCGCGACCACCCCGGCTACCCGAAGGTGGACGAGGTGCTCTTCGCCCTCGGCTTCGCCCTCGAGGAGATGGACCAGCGCGACCGCGCGCGCACGGTTTACCACCGGCTGATCCGACAGCACCCCCAGAGCCCCCACGTCCCGCGCGCCTACCTCTCCTTTGCCGAGCACTACTTCCATCTGGGCGACATGGGTGCGGCGCGGCGCTTCTACGAAAAGGTCACGGAGATCCCGGCTGAGCGCAATCCGGTCCACGGCTACGCGCTCTACAAGCAGGCCTGGTGCCGCTACAACCTGGATGACTTCAGCGGTGCGCTCAAGCTGCTGGTCGAGACGATCGAGCTGGCGCAGGCGCGGCCCGAGGACCGCGAGCTGTCGCCGTTGCTGGTGCAGGCGCGCCGCGAGCTGGTGCTGCCCTACGCCCAGGTCGGCCACCCGAAGAAGGCGCTGCCCTTCTTCGAGCGCTACGCCAGGGACCGCGAGCAGGCCCTCCAGATCTACGAGCAGCTCGGCGAGCTCTACTACGACCTCGGCCGCTGGCCCGAGGCGCGTGCCGTCTACCACGGGCTCATGGCCGACGCCCCCGACAGCTCGCGCATGTGCCCGTGGCAGCAGCGCGTGACGGAGACGGTGCTCGCCTCCGGCCACAAGCGCGCCCAGGCGACGGAGGTCGAGCGACTGATCGATCTCTACCAGGATCGCAGGGACCGCGAGGCGGAGCGCCGGATCTGCCGCGAGGCCGCGGCCAGCACCGCCATCGAGCTGGCCGTGGCGTGGCACCGCGAGGCCATCGGGACCGACACCCAGCCTGGCACCCGCGACCGCAAGACGATGGCACTGGCGGCGGACCTCTACGACGCGGTCTTCGAGGCCTTCGAGAGCTTCGCCGGCATCGAGTTCGCGCGCATGGACCGGCGCGACTGGCCCACCCGCTACTCGCTCGGCTACTACCGCGCGGAGCTGGCCTGGCAGATGGGACAGTACGAGGCCTGCGGACCCGCCTTCGACCGCGTGCTGGCGATCGATCCCGCCGGTCCGCTGACCGAGGACGCGGCCTACGGCGCCGTGCTCTGCTACGACCGCGTCTACCGCGCGCGTTACAAGCCGATCGAGGGCAAGGGTCTCGACTCCGAGGACGCCGCCGAGAAGCTGACGCCGCGCGCCCTGTCCAAGCTCGAGCGCGAGATGCTCGCCGCCTTCGAGCGCTACCTCTGCTACGTGCCGGAGGGCGAGGAGGCCCTGCGCATCCAGTATCGCAGGGCGCGCATCTACTATGACGCGCGCCACTTCGAGCAGGCCGCCGAGCTCTTTCGTCAGGTCGCCTTCGATCGCTCGGGCGATGCGCTCGCCCGCGTGGCGGCCAACCTCTACCTGGACTCGCTCAACGTACTGAGCGTGCTTCACGAGGGCCGCCAGCGCGCCTGCTACGCGACCATGGAGCGGGCCCTCGACCCGCTCTCGAAGCTACACTGCGCGGCCGGAGGTGACGGGGACAGCGGCGCCCTGTGCGAGGTGGTCGGCACCCTTCGCTGTCAGCTGTTGCGCAAGCGCGCCGAGGGGCAGCAGGCGGCGGGCGACCACCGCGCCGCCGCCGAGACCTACGTGCGCATCGCGCGGCGCCACGGCAGCTGCGACGGGCGCGACGAGGTCCTCTACAACGCGGCCATCCACTTCGAGGCCGCGCGCCTGCTCGGCCGCGCGATCAAGGTACGCACGGTGCTGATCGATCAGCACCCCGACAGCAAGTGGACGGCCCGCGCCCGCTACCTGCTGGGCAGCAACTACCACGCCCTGGCCTTCTACGAGCGCGCCGCCGACCACTACGAGGACTTCGCCCGCCGGCATCCGCGCGATCGGGGGCACGGCTGCAGCGCCCAGGAGCGGGAAGCGGACCTGTGCCCGGACGCCAGCCGCGCGCTATCCAACGCGATCTTCTTCCGGCTCGGGCTGGGCGACGAGGGCAAGGCGGCGGAAAGCGCGGCCCTGTTCGAGCGCAGCTACCGGCGTCGCGATCCCCGGGCCGCCTCGCGCGTGCGCTTCGCGCTGGGCTCGATCTACGAGCGCAACGGGGATCACGAGCGCGTCGCGCGCCACTACCGCGCCTTTGTGCGCGACTATGGGCGCCACGCCCTGCCCCACGAGCTGGCCCAGGCCCACCTCAAGGTCGGCCTGGCGCTGACGGCGCGCGGCGACCACCGGGGTGCGCGGCCGTCCTTCGCGTCGGTGCTGAAAGTCCACGCCGACGGTGCGCCGCGCCTGGCGAAGCTCGAGGGGTTCGACGAGCCCGAGCGGGCGCGCTTCGGCGCGCTTTCGCGCGTGGCCGCGGCCGAGGCCAGCTTCCACCAGGGCGAGGAGTCACGGCGCGCCTTCGAGGCGATCGCCTTTCCGCGCCTGCGTCTGCCGTCCGGCGGGCGCGCGGCCCGCTCGGCCGCGTTCAAGCGCTGGCTCGATGAAGACTTCAAGCGCTGGATCGCCGACAAGGCCAAGGCCCTGGCGCACGCTCGCGGGGTCTACGAGGCCGTTGACGCGCACCAGGCTCCGCCCTGGAGCATCGCCGCGGCCGCGCGTGTGGGCGACATGTACCTCGCGTTCGTCGACGCCTTCCGCGACGCGCCGGTGCCGCCGGCGCTCGAACGAGACCAGGAGCTGATCGACATCTACCACGAGGAGCTGGACACCGCCTCGCAGCCCTGGGTGGAGCAGGCCAAGCAGGCCTACCGCTTCTGCCTGGAGACCGCGACGCGCGTGCGCTGGTTCAACCGCTACCTGAGCCACTGCGAGCAGGAGCTCTTCTCGCTCGATCCGCGCGGCTACCCGAAGGCTGCCGAGCTGCGCCTGGCGCGCCCGCTGACGCACACCGCCATGGCCGAGCCATCGTTGGCGGTCCTACGCACCGATACCGACGGCGAAGAGGAGGTGGGCCCATGAAGCGAGCGGTTACGTCGATGGTCCTAATCACGCTTGCTGCGTGCACCGCGCCGCGTGCGCAGTCGCCCGACGATCGCGCGCGGGAGCGTGCCCCGGGTGAGGAGCACACAGCCGCCGAGCGCAAGGCCTACGAGGACGGTCTGGAGCTCTTCCAGAGCGCCGCTCGGGCCGGCTTCGACGAGGACCACTGCCAGCGCCTCGATGAGCACTTCAGCGCGCTCGAGGGCGGCGAGGCCGCCTACATGGTCGGGCTGTCGGCGCAGCGCTGCGGCGATCAGGAGGCGGCGCTTGTGGGCTACCGTGAGGCGCTGAAGCGGCAGCCAGCGCTGTGCGCGGCGCGCTTGCAGCTCGGCCTGCGCGACGCGCGGGCGGGGCGAGGGGCGAAGGCGCGGCAGCAGTTCGAGACCGCGGTGGCCCGCGATCCGCGCTGCGCCGAAGGGTACCTCAACCTGGCCGTGCTCCAGCGCAAGGCAGGCCAAGCCGTGGAGGCGACCCGCAACGTGCGGCGCGCGCTGGCGATCGAGGCACGCATGCTCCCGGCCTTCAACGAGCTCGCGCTGCTCTACCTGGCGCGCGCCGAGGAAAACGACAAGACGCTGGATCTCGCCGAGGTGGTGTGCAGCCAGGCCCAGAAGATCGATCGCGACTTCGCGCCGATCTACAACACCTGGGGGCTGATCGATCTGCGGCGCGGCGACATCACGGGCGCGGCGGCCAAGTTCCGCCAGGCCCTCACCCTGGACCCGAAGATGCATGCCGCGCACATGAACTACGGCCGTATCGCGCTGTCCTACCGCGCCTACGACGATGCCCACGGTGCCTTTGAGCGAGCCCTGTCGTTGCGGCCCGGAAGCTTCGACGCGCTCGTCGGCCTGGCCGTCGCGCTGCGCGGGCTCGGCAAGCTCGATGCAGCCGAGGCGCGCTACGCGGAGGCGCGGGCGAAGGATGGCGCGCGCCCCGAGCCCGACTTCAATCTGGGCGTGCTCTACCAGGACTTCAGGCAGAGCAGCCGCGAGGATCTGTTACGCGCGCGAGAGCACTTCCAGGCCTTCCTGCAGAAAGCCGAGGGCAAGGCCCCGTATGCCGATGCGGTGGCGGACGTCACGCGACGGTGCAAGCCGCGCACAGGCGCGCGCCGCGGTCGCGCGCGTTGCATGGTCGGCCGCCTGCAGAACATCGAGCAGTACCTGGAGGCGCTCGCGATGCCCCAAGAGTGACGCTTGACGGTGTTCGACAATGGCACCGCGCGCTGTGCACGCGCCGAACACTGACCCACCTGGCCTCTACTTGACGGCGTCGCCCGCTCAGCGCTCCCCTGGCCTGCCAGGAGCCGTGGAAGGCGGCCAGGTCTTCGAAGCGCTCGGCCTTGGCCGGCCAGCCGTCCGCCGCGAGCTGCGCGTGGATGGCGTGGATCGTGTCGAGGCTGGCAACGATCGCGTCGGGTATCCATGATCGCCTACATCCACAGCACCTCGGGCTTCCGCTGCCGCGCCGCATCGTGCTCGTCGGCGGGTCCAGCCCGGCGCTGTCGAGTTCAGCCTCCGCCTGCGGCCTTCAGCACCTTGTCGAGCAGCACCTTCGGGAAGGCGCGGCCGGTCAGGCGCTTCTGTACCATCTTGACCATCCTGGCCCACTCCCGCTTGCCGTCCTCGCTGTAGGTCGTGGCGGTGTAGCGCTTGGCGACCAGACGCTTGAAGGCCTTTGAGTCGTCTTTGCGCACGTTGCGCGCAGCGCCACGGGTGTGCCGCTTGAAGGCCTCCGCCACGATCGGCCGTACGTCGGCTGGGATGCTATTCCACTTCTTCTCGCTCACGATCATCGCGCCTAGCAGCACGCCGCTGGTCTCGGTCGTCACATGGTTCATCTTGGCGTGCCACTGCAGCGCGACCACGGCGAGCGAGGAAGCCATCACCGCGTCGACCATCTTCGTCTGCAAGCCGCCGTAGACCTCGGGCACACCCAGCGGCACCCCGGTGGCGCCCAGGGCGCGCAGCATCTCCTTCATCACGTGGCTCTCGGGCCACAGCCACGGCCGCATGTTGCGCAGGTCACCCGGGCTGCGCAGCGGGCGCTTGGAGAAGAAGCGATACTGCCCGCTCTCCCCCCACTCGATCAGCTCGAATCCGGCCTTGTCGAAGGAGGAGTTCCACTCGCCCAGCATCGCGTTGAGCACACGGTCCAGCTGCTTGTAGTTGTTGATCACGCCGGGCACGTCGAGCACCGCCACCTCACGCACGATCTGGCTCAGCCCAGTCGTCGTGATGATCGAGGCGTCCATCTGACCCACGCGCATCTTGCGGATCACGTCCCGCTCGTCACCGGCCACGCCGGCCGCGTAGAGGTCCACGCCCCACTTCCCCTGGGTCGCCTTCTTCAATTCGCGGTCGATCTTGGCGAACCCCCGGGTCAGCTCCGTATTCCGTGGAGCGAGCGTCGCGATGCGGATCTGGTTTGCCGCCTTGCGAGCACGCGCGGGACTGGCCGATCCGGGAACGGTCAGCGCGAAAGCCAGGATGAGGAGGGCCGACAGGGTGGAGCGCATGGCAACTGGAGGGCACGTAACCGCGGCTCGCAGGCGCGCCAGTCGGCGGGCGGCCTACCCGGTTCACTCACCACTGTGCTCGTGCTCGTACCCGAGATTCGCGTCCGTCCGGCAATGTATAAAATAATAAATATTATGCAATATTCGATAAATTGTGACTCGTGAGCTCCGGTCCGCCTCGCGGTCAGTGGCAGCCGCGGTCTGAGGATGCTCGAGGTCTCCTCGTACCGCGCACCGTCATCCATCGATTCCGCTCGTCGTCGCTGCGCTCCGGTTGGCGCATGTCGCGTGCGCCGCGCCCGAAGGGCCGCGACCTAGTCGTCGGACATCGTCCGACGACTAGGGCTTGAGCGAAGCCTGGAACGTGAGCTGGCGCGATGCCACCAGATCTGCCGGGGAGGTGTAGGCGGCCTGCAGTTTCACGATGGGCCGCTCGGCGTGCTCGTAGGCGGCGGCGATCAGCTCGGAGCAGAACCACTCCTCATCCTCGAGCACGAAGGTCTTCTTCTTGAAGAGGATGGCCTGGGCGAAGCGCATGATTCCGGCGTGGTCGTAGACCTTGCCGAGCTGCTGGAAGGCAAAGCCGATCGCCGCCTTGCGCTCCGCGGCGGTGGCACCCTCCAGGTGGAAGTAATCGATGCCGCCCTTGTAGTGGTCCACCAGCACGCTCATGAGCGCAAGGCGCACGCCGTGGGCGCCCAGCGCCTCCAGGCAGTAGACCCGATCCTCGAAGCGGTAGGCGAGGCCGCAGTGGGAGTAGTCGCTGCTCGTGGCCGTGCGGATGGCGAAGCTCGACAGGCCCTTGCCGCGGAAGCACAGCACGTCGCCGTCCATGAAATTGGCGCGGGCGTCGTCGCGATAGGAGACCTCCGGTGCCTCCCTCCGCAGCGCGCGCACGTCGCTGTAGGGGGCGGTGGGTACGAGGCTCGTGCCGGTTTCCGGCGCTGGGTTTGCAGGATTGGGTGCGGCCACGGGTGCTCCTGACGGGCGCGATCATACGCAGCTGCCATGGCAAGCCAAAAACGCGGCCAATCGGGAACATCTCGGACCTGCGAATGTCTCCAGGTAGGTGGGGCGCTGGTGGAATATGGTCGTGCTGTTGGGTCTCGGAGCCTGTGCGACCACACCGGCGGCGAAGCCTGTCCAGCCGCCCCCGGGCCTACGCGGACGCCGAGCCGCTCTTTCGCAAGCTGGTCGCCTCGCACCCGCGCGAGGTGGCGTACCTCTACTACCATGCGCGTAGCCTTGCGCCTCTGGGGCGCCCGCGTGAAGCGATCGCGGCACTGGAGCGCACGGTCGAGCTCGACCCGCACCTGCGCCCGGCCTGGCAGGGACTGGTCGCGCTCTACGAGGGCGAGGGGATGAAGGGCGCCGCCGAGCAGGCCGCTGCACGCGTGCGGTTCCTCGGCTTCGTGCCCCCGTTCCTGCAGGCCCCATACAGCCCCGAGGCGGCCGCCACCGCGGCGCGGCTCTCCGGTCACCACGAGGGCGAGGTCGACGTGATGAAGGAGCTGCGGGCGCTGGCGGCCGATCCGTCGGAGACCTCCACCAAGCTGCTCGCCGCCTACGTCCTGGGGCATCCCCACGACGCCAGCGAGACCCTCGCCTTCGACGCCCTGCGCGCCCGCGCGAAGTCGATCGGAGGCGACATGCTGCTGCTGGCCGAGCACGCCGACAGCAAGTGCATCAGCCGACCGGCCTACTCGATCCTCGCCGAGCACTTCGACGTGCCCCAGGCGCGTGCGGCCCTCGAGAAGGTGCGCGCGCGTGACGACCTCGCGCCCTTCGCGGCGGCCGCCCTCTACCGCCTCTCGCGTGACCCTGCACACCTGCAGGGCCTGACCGCGGCCCTCGCCGGTCGCGGCTACGACGCCTTGCACGTGATCGATGCGCTGTCCGACCTGACCGAGCCGGAGGCCACCGAGGCTCGCCGCCTGCTCGAGGAGCAGAGCGAGCGCGAAGACGCGGAGTGAGCCGGCGGGTCAGCCGCCCGACGGCCTGCACGAGCGCGATCAGGTCGTCGATGGCGATGTGCCCGCGGTCAGCTGCCGCTCAGCACGCGGCGTTCGACGAAGTGCATCACGCACTTGCCGACTCGGCGCCGATGAAGCTGCGAAGCCCCGCGTGGGGCCCGCCCTTCACCACCCAGAAGTTCTTCGGCCCGCTCGCCCTGGTGATCGAGGTGACGCTGTATCCCGACTCGCAGCTCGCCGGCCCGGGCATTCCGCTCGATCGGCAGACCCAGGAAGCCTTGCACGCGCTGTTCGGCGCAGAATCGGCCGACCCCGATCCGGCGCAGCTGCCGGTGCCGGAGGTGCGCACCGAGCCCGAACCTGCCCTCGCCCCGGCGACGCCGCCCGTGTCGGCTCCTGCCGAGCCGCCCCAGTGGCGCGTTGCGATCGACGCGGGCGCCGCCTCCTCGCTCGGCTACTTGCCTGGGCTGGGCTTCGGTGGCGGCGCGCACATCAGCGTGACGCCGCCGGAAGCGTGGCCGATCGTCCTGGGAGGCCACGTCTGGTCGACGGCGGAGGCTGACGTCGGCGGCGCGGCCCAGGCCCATGCGCGCTTCGAGCTGCTGCACGGCTATCTCGGCGCCTGCCCCGGTGTGCTGTCCTGGGCCGCGGACGCAAGGATCTGCGGGGCGCTGGAGCTGGGCAGCCTGCGGGTCGCTCCTCGGGGCTTCGAGATCAGCACGGGCGCGCAGCGGCATCTCGCCGCCAACGCCCTCGTCGGTGGCCTGCTCAGGCCGGCGGTCGGGGCTGGGCTCCACCTGCGTCTGGGGCTATGGCTCGGGCTGCCGCTGGTCCAGCGCCGCTTTCGCTTCCAGGCGTTGGACGGCAGCTCCGAGGACCTCTTCCAGACGCCCCAGGCGGGGTTACGCGGGGAAATCGGCGCCGGAGTCGCCTTTTGATCGGCAATCGAGCCGCGCTACGTCTACATACCCCTTGTGGACGGCTCCGCGACAATGCCGGGGGGTGAGGTCGCTGGCAGCGCAACTGGCGCGCCCCACGAGGTGGACTTCGCGGGCATCTTCCAGGCCCACGCGGCCGGCGTGATGCGCTTCCTCCGCTGACTTGGTGTGCCAGCCGCCGATCTCGAGGACGTGGCGCAAGAAGTGTTCCTGGTGGTGCACCGGCAGCTGCCGACCTTCGCGGGTCGTTCCAGCCTGCGTACCTGGATCTTTGGTATCTGCACGCGCACCGCAAGCAACTACCAGCGCAAGGCGTACCGACGCCGCGAGCGAGCGACCGCCGAGCTGCCGAGCTTGACCGCGGCGGACGATCCGCATCGCAGCCTCGCCCAGCGCGAGCGGGCGGCGCGAGGTCTTCGTGCTCTACGAGCTCGAGGAGCTATCGATGCCGGAGGTCGCGCAAGCTGTCGGCTGCCCGCTGTCGACGGCCTACTCACGACTGCACAGCGGCCGGCAGCGGGTGCGCGAGCGGGCTCGCGCGATGCTGCTCGGCTGTGGCCTTCCGGCGGCGCCGGGTGCTGGCTCGCCAGACGCGTGCTGGCGGCGTGCAATCGAGGCGGAGCGCATGGACAGCAGCGTGCCCACCGGCACCGGGTTGCTCGCGCACCGGTTGGCACCGCTGCTGGAGCGCGATGTGGCGCCGACCGCCGCCGCCAGCCCGCTCGGCCCGTGGGTGTCGCTGATCGCCCCCGCGCTCGTCGCCGGTGCGCTACTGCTGCCTCCGTCGTCGGCGAACCCAGAGCCCGGGCGCTTGGCGCCGCTGGCCGCTGGGATGTCGCCGACGCGGCCCGCCGTTGCCGCGCGACCGGCTCCGGCCGAGCCGCCATCGCGCGCGGAGATGGAGGCGGTGAAGGTGCCCCCGAAGCCACCGCGAGCGCGGCCGACGCGCGCGCGAGCCCTGCCCGGCGAGCCGCCTACCGTCCTCGATCCGGAAACCGAGCTCGAGCTTCTGCGCCGTGCCCAGCGCGCCCTCGGCCGTTCGCCCTCGCGCGCGCTTGCGCTGGCCCGCCGGCACGCGCGGGACTACCCGAGCGGGGTGTTCGCGCAGGAGCGCGAGGTCGTGGCGATCGAGGCGCAGCTCAAGTTGCGGCGCTCTGGGGTCGCGCTCGAGCGCGCGCAGCGCTTCGTCGAGCGCTTTCCGCACTCCCCGCACCTGCACCGCGTTCAGGCGCTGGTCGAGCGAGGGCGCTTCTTGCCTCGCCAGGTCCAAGGCCGCAGCACCAACCACCAACACTAGACTTCGTTCCGCGAGCTGGCGCAATGGATCCGGCCGGCTGCGGACACAGACAAGGTGGGACTTTGGACCGGAGGCGGACGATGGTTCGGGTTTGGTGGTCGTTTGAAAGGAGCGGGAGGCTTGCGCTGTTGTTGGGCGTGCTGGTCGTGGCGTGTCAGCAGAGCGAGGATCTCGGCAGTCTCTGTCCTGAAGGTTCCTGTGCGGATCAGGTCGAACCGCTGAGCGAGGAGCTGCAGGCCTTCGCACGCCAGGCCGAAGCGGTGCTGTGCGGGGCGGCCGAGCCCTGCTGTGACGCCCTCGGTTTGGCCTTCGATGACGACAGCTGCCGTGTGCAGGCTGGGATCGAACAGATCCTGCGGCGGGCGACGTTTAACAGCAGCGAGGCGATGGAAGAGTGCTTACAGCGCCTGGAGGATGGCGTCGTAGATTGCAGCATCGACGACATCGTTCTGCACTACTTCCACGTCTGCAGCGGCCTGCTCGCAGGAACGCAGGGCCTTGCGGGGGAGTGCAGCGTCTCACTGGAGTGCGACACGGAGTCGGAGGGGCAGGTGCTGCTGTGCGACAATGGGCACTGCCTTCCAATCATCGAGCACGAGCGTCTCCGCGCGGCCGAAGGAGAGCGATGCGCCTGGTCCTGCGAGCTGAGCGAGGAGGGTGGCGGTACGTGTACCCGCCTTGGAACGACCGAGTGCGACGCCGAGCAGCCGGGAACATGCGTCGACTCCTGCCATCGGGACGAGGGGTTGTACTGCTCCGCCGAGCAGCGCTGTGCGCCGACCGTCGAGCTGGGGGAGCCCTGCACGGACAGCGGGCCCTGCGGCCACGATGCCTTCTGCCAAGAGGAAGTCTGCGTGCGGTCCGCGTCCGAGGGAGAGTCGTGCGAGCCGGAGGCGACCTACTCCTGCGTGGCTGGGACATTCTGCGGTAGCGATCGCGTCTGTGTACCCCTGCTCCAGGAGGGCGACGCTTGTGAACCGACGGACGTCTGTGCCCCCAATAACAACGAGGCTCGGTACTTTGTCGGCTGCGTGGACGGGCGGTGCACACGCGAGGACCTCCCGGGCACCGCGGCGCACGAGTTGTGCGTCGCCCGGTGACTCGGGGAGGGGAGCATCGGAGCTCAGGGACGGTGGTGCTTCTGTGCGACCAGCTGATCGATGCGATCGCACCAGGTTGGCGTGCCGGGCTCCGGGAAGCTCGCGTCATCACGTACGCCGAGCCTGTGCTCGACTGCAGACATCCACTCGGCCGAGCCCGGGTCGGGTCCGTGTCCGTGGGCATCGGCGACGCCCACCTCGCGCTCCACGAGCTGGTACCACTCGGCGGTACACGGCTTTGGCCATGGGGTGGGTCCCTGCGGCGGCGTCGCCGGTCGCGCTACAGGCTGGGGCGCAGGCTGCGGCAGTTTCGAGCCTCGCGCCTTGGCGTCCTTTTCGGCCGCCTTCTGCTCGGCCACCCAGTCCTCGACGTCGTCGTCGGTGCGCGTGATGTCGGTCCCCGAGCTGCAGGCCGCGAGGAGTGTCACGACCGCCAGCGCGATGCGGCTGATGTGGGTCATCGCACTCAGCATAAGCACGGATCCAGGGACGCCCAGGGGTCAGGACTCGCCGAGCTCGCGGCGTAGGTCCTGCACCCGAGTGGACAGTCCGCGATGCAGGCGCAGCAGTCGCACCATGTAGAGCATCAGCACGAGCCACAATGCGCCGTAGGCTGCCAGCAGCAGGGTGCCTCCGGGCACATCCTCCTCGACTGCGCCCTCGACCGCGACGAAGGTCTCCGCGCGCTCGGCAGCGGCATCCTTGGCTTCCATCTCAGCCCTCCTCCAGCAGCCCACGCTCGGCTGCGATCAGCTCCAGCTCCTCGACCTGTTGGCGCGTGCGCTCGAAGCGCGCGCGGATCCAGATCAACGCGGCGCAGAGCAGCGTGACCAGGACCAGGCACACGATCAGCGCGTGCCACATCTCACCCTGCAGGCCTCCGCCCTCGCCACTGATCACGGTGGGGTGCGTACCCCGCCAGCGCTGCACGCTGTACTTGATCAGCGGGATCGTCAGCGCACCCACGATGCCGAGGCCCGCCGCGAAGCGTCGCTCCACCTCGCCGATGTGTCGGCTGGAGCGCAGCACCAGGTAGGAGACGTAGACCATGCCGGCCAGCAGCGTGCTGGTCAGGCGCGGGTCCCACACCCAGTAGACCCCCCAGGACTTGCGGCCCCACAGGGGCCCCAGGATCATGGTGACCGTCCAGAACACCATGCCGAGCTCCGCGCCGGCGACGGCGATGGCATCGAAGCGCGGGTCGCGCTTCATCAGGTAGAGCACGCTCGCGGCCGCGCACACGCCGAAGCCCACGTACATCGCCTGGGCGCAGGGCATGTGGAAGTAGAAGATGCGGTAGACGATCCCCATGCGCGCCTCACTCGGCGCATAGACGAATGCCGAGTAGAGGGCGAGCGGCGACAGCAGCACGCACGCCCACGCGAGCGCGGACAGCAGCGGCGGCGTCCGCGCGAGATCGATCCGGGCCATCGGACCCCCTTCTTGCAGAGGCGCAACCCGTGCGGCCGTGCGTCTATTCCGGCGCCGGCCCGTGGTATTCGACGATCGCGCGCTCGAGGGCTTCGCCGCGGCCCTCGGGTGTGGCCGCCAGCTCCACGATGTGCGCTGCCATACCGGCCTGTGTCGGATCATCCCAGTCGACCGGGCGCACCGGCAGCCGTCGCAGCTGCGGTGGCCCGATGCGCAGGTAGCCCCCCGCCATCGCGAGCCCGCTGAAGCGCGTGCGCATGAGGTGGCTCATCAAGCGACTGTTGAGCACCGCCTCGAGGTAGGGCACGTCACGCGGGTCCCGGGGGAGGACGATCGTAGTCGACTTCGCCGCAAGGAGCCGCCCCTCGGTGTCCGCGAGCGCCTCGAGCTGCTTGGTCATGCCCGCGACGATCACCTTGGGCATGCGTGCTTGCTCGAGCCTGCGAGGCGGCAGCGCGGCCTGGACCTCGGCACGCACGACCGGGCAGCGGAACCGCGCGCCCAGGTAGCGCATGCGCTTGTCGCCCCAGAGGCTCTGGAAGGGATCGATCGTGCCGCTGTTGATGACGCGCAGGTCTGTGTCGTTGGGCGTGGCTTCGTCGCACAGCAGCCGCACGAGCGCGTAGGCCTCGGCGACCGTAGCGGCCCCGAGCACGGTGGCGCTCTCACCGAGCGGAGGCCAGCGGGCGCTGAGCGCAGCGTAGTCAGCCGCGGCGGTCGCGTCGCCGAGGGGCCAGCCGTCGGAGCCAAAGGCGTCGGTCGGCATGTTGCAGGCATCGACACCGTGTTCGTCGATGCGCTCGAAGCGAACGAGCTCCCGTGCCCCGGTTGCACCGTGCTCGACTGCGTAGGCGAGTGGATATGTCGCAGCGTCGAACGGCGACGCGCTTGCGTAGTCGCCGAGCCAGCGCAGGTGGTGGCGCGCGAGGAGCGCCCGCGTGTGCTGCGCGTAGTCCGCGGACGCCAGGCGGTTGGGCACGACGAAGCCGTGCATGCCGCCCTCGCGCAGCAAGCAGAGGGCGAGCTCGATGAAGGGACAGAAGAGATCCCAGTTGCCGCGGGCCGACGCGTAGCGCTGGCGGCAGTACTCGCGCAGGGAAGGGCGCTCGCGCACGAGGGTCTCCGAGTCCACGTAGGGCGGGTTGCCGACGACCACGTCGAACCCGGCATCACCAAAGGCCGCACGCCAGTCGAAGGGCTCGAGCTGTGGGCTCGAGGCATCGCTGCCGACCAGCGCGTCGCCCACGCGCAGGTTGCGGCTCAACGAGCCCGCGTCGCCCTGCCCGGCGAGCGCCAGCAGCCGCGCACCGCAGCGCGCGATCGCACCGGCGTCGATGTCCACGCCGTGAATGTGCGCTCGCAGGATCTCCAGGCGCCGAGGCGCGTCCAGCGAACCCTCGCGAGCTTCGTACGCGCGCAGAAGACGCGCGTAGGCCGGTACGAGAATGGCGCCGTCCCCACAGGCAGGGTCCACGATGCGGATGCGCGCGACCGCGGCGCGCCCGTGACGTTCCAGCCAGGCCCCCAGC
>JAPPOT010000122.1:0-535 GCA_028817855.1 Myxococcales bacterium | reverse complement strand
CGCACCCGACCCGCCTAGGCCGGAACCCCAATCGCGCCCTCCCCACCGGCAGGGCCCACGCTCCCGACGCCCGCGACCGCGGCGAGCCCGTGACGTTCCAGCCAGGCCCCCAGCGTCTCCTCGAGCAAGCGCTCCGCCAGCTCCGCCGGGGTGTAGTGGGCACCCCGCGACTTGGGCTGTTGCGCGGCTGCTGCAGCGACCGTGGCCACGGCGCCAAGAATAGCGCCGGTCCGGGGCTCAGGGCACCCGGACGGAGGGCCGGGATTGAGTCCGAGACCGAACCCGCGGCCGTGACCGAACCCGAGGCCGAAGCTGAGACCGAGACCGAGCCCGGCGCCCTGCCAACCGAAGCGTGGACCGACTACGATTACGATGCGCCGAAGGACCGTGGAGGACGTCGCAGATGAGCGTTCTCAGACGCCCTCACCCGCGCAGCGCGTCCATTGCGCGGTAGCGCAGCGGGCCGCAAAAGCGGCACGCAACTGCCACAAGAAAGGGGACGCCACCTTCCACCTCGACGCAGGCGGTCGGGGAC
>JAPPOT010000533.1 GCA_028817855.1 Myxococcales bacterium | reverse complement strand
TCGAACCTCGGCGATTGCGCGGGACCTTGAGATCCACACCCATCCGGGGCGCCCGCCCCCGAGCTCAGTGCAGCCGCTGCTCGGCCATTCCCTCTGGCCGCGCCGGCTTCGGGGGAATGAACGACGGCGTCGCCGCCGCGCGCTGGCGGTCCTGGTACTCCGCCGGGGTCTCGCCGGTCCAGTTCTTGAAGGCGCGGTGGAAGGTGCTGGCTTGGGCGAAGCCCACGAGCACGGCCACATCGCCGATCGACTTGCCCGAGCCCAGGTAGCGAACCGCGAGGCGGAAGCGCACGCGGTCGAGCAGGTCCTGGTAGCTGGTGCCTTCCTGCTGCAGGCGCCGGTGCAGCGTGCGGCAGGAAACCCCGAGCTTCTCGGCCACGGCCGCCGCGTTCGTGTTGCCGTCGGGCAGCTCGGCCTCGATCTGGGCGCAGACCTTGTCCTCGAAGAGATCCACGCTGGGCAGTACGCTGAGCATGCGCTCGGCCTGCTGGACGATGCGCTCGCGCAGCGCGTCGTTGGCCGTGGGCAGGGCGTGCGTGTAATCGGCCGCGTTGCCGATGATCCCGTTGAACGGCGCGTTCCAGCGAATCGGCGCCTTGAACAGCTGCGCGTGGGCCTGGTGGTGGGCCGGCGGGGCGTGGGTGAACCACACCTCCTTGGGCGTCAGGTCGCGCTTGGTGATGCGACGCGCGAGGTTGAGCAACACGCCGAAGTTGTACTCCACCAGCACGGGGGGCTCGTCCACCTGGAACTCCATGCGGAAGACCGCCTCGTCGCCGTCGATCTCGATCGCCGTGCTGACGCCGTCGCGCATCAGCCGCCCGAAGCGGCTCTGCACGGTGATCGCGTCCGCCAATGAGGCGGACACCAGGCCGAGATGCTCGAAGAGCGAGATCGGCAGCGGCCAGGACACCGTCGAGTCCGGCTGCATCATCGCCGCCAGCTTGACGCCGATCGATGCGTCCCCCGTGACTTCCTGGGTACGCAGCCAAAGGGCGTGGTGCTGCTCGAGTGAGACGCGCCCCGTGGGGTTGTAAATCGTGTCTTCGTCGAGCCCCACGCTCGCCAGCACGGCGGGCATGTCGGAATCGACGCGGCGCAGCAGCTCCACAAGCGGCCACAGCAGACGGTTACTGGCGGTCAGGTGTTGTGCTCGCATTCCTCTAGGCATCACACATGGGCCTACCACATAAATCAACCGATTTCGAGGGAACCGCTTGCGCGCCGGCCCCGGGGTCTGCTGCAACCGAGCAAAAGTAGACATAAGCATAGTAAATACAAATCCTTATGGCGCTGAAACCCTCTCCGTCGTGGGCTACAACGAATCCGGGTGTCGGGGATGGAATCGTGGCCGCGCGCTGCTCCAAGGCGGTGGCCGAACCGGTGCGGGGAGCCGTGCTGCGGGCGCGCTCCACGCCGAACCCCTCGCGACGTGAGTGTGCTGGGCGCGCGCTCGTTTCCGGCTCGCCTGGCTCCTGCTCGGCTGCACGACCGGCGCTCGGGAGGCATCCGATACTGCCGATCGAGACACTCCCGATGGCGGGATCGATGGCAGGGGCTCCGACCGGGCGGACAGCTCGGACGCGGGCTCCATTGGCGGTCGCTCGAGCTCCGCCCGCGATCGCGACGGCGGTGTCGACGACGTGAGCGTACCCAGCTGCGAGGACGGCATGCGCGACGGCGGCGAATCCGACGTGCGCTGGGGGGGGGCCGAGCCGCGACCCCTGTGCAGTCGACGCGGGCTGCGTGCTCGACTGCGACTGTCGGTCCGGCGTACGCGCGGGCATCGCGGGCACCGAGCGTGGTGCGGCCGGGTGGCAACGAGTCTGTCCGGCGTACGCGTGGGCATCGCTCTCGGTCGGGACCACGACCCCTCGAGCACGACGCAAGCACGAGCTGTCCTTGAGCTCGCGACGGGTGCGACCGCCTTCACCCTTCGGTATGGGTCTCGCACAGACTGGCCCGTTCCAATGAGGAACTGGATTGATGCGCATGTGATCGGCGAGGCGTAGCTGTAGGTACCGCGCGCCCACAACCGCGTGATCGAGGACGATCCGTTTCGAGATCGCTGTCGATCGCTTCGGCCTGCCGTGTACAATCATTTTTCGCCCCAATTTCCGTGGCTTCAGTCGTTTAACGAGGAGTCCATGCCCGACGATCAGCAAAACCCCGCTTCCGACGAGCTCGGCTCGGCGATCGAGGCGGTACGAGGGGATCCCGCGGACAGCGCGCTGTGGGATCGCGTCGAGGATCTACTCGACGCCGCGCAGCGTCCGACGGACGTCAGTGAGCTCATCCATGGCGTGCTGGCCGACGACGTCGACA
This sequence comes from Myxococcales bacterium, assembly GCA_028817855.1. Classification (GTDB taxonomy): domain Bacteria; phylum Myxococcota_A; class Polyangia; order Polyangiales; family JAFGIB01; genus JAOUOP01. The sequence goes on along the minus strand of JAPPOT010000533.1, from coordinate 13,419 downwards.
CCGATCTCGCGACCGAGATCGGACAGCGCGGCGTGCGTTTCTACGAGACCTGGTATGGCGACGACAGCAGCGAGCTGCCGAAGATGCTCGAGCGCGTGCTGCAGCTCGATCCCGGTGCCGACTGGGCCTTTGAGCGTCTGACCGTCGCGTACACCGTGAGCGAGCGCTGGGGCGAGCTGCTCGACGCGTATGACAAGGCGATCGAGAGCGTCGACCAGACCGCGCGTCGCATGCAGCTGCTCGACGAGGCGGCGCAGGCCGCGAAGGACTTCGCCAACGAGCCGGACCGCGCGATCGGCTACCTGCAACAACTCAGCACACTCGATTCGTCGAACGCGACGCTGGCTTCGTCGCTCGAGCGCCTGCTCGAGCGCCAGGGGCGCTGGGACGACCTGATCGGTCTGTGGGAGTCGCGTCTCGACATGCAGTCGAGCAAGCAGCAGCGCGACACGCGCATTCGCATGGCCAAGCTCTTCCTCGACAAGGCCGCGCAGCACGACCGCGCCCTCGAGCAGGCCATGCTCGTGCTCGAGGACGCACCCGAGTTCAAGGGCGCCTACGACGTGCTCGAGCGCGTGCTCGAGGGGGAGGCCGCCGGCGCCGAGGCGCGCGCGAAGGCGCTCGAGACCCTCAAGCAGCACTACCTGGACAAGAAGAAGCCGAAGGAGGTCGTGCGTGTGCTCGAGCTCGGGCTGCCGTTCGCGCCCGCCGGAGAGCAGCGCGCGGCCCTGCGGGAGCTGGTCGAGCGCCTGGTGGACCTGGGCGACGACGACGCGGCCATGAAGCATCAGGCGGCGCTGCTCGTGCTCGAGCCGATGCCGAAGGAGCGCGATGCCCTGCGCATGCTGGCCGAGCGCACGCGCGAGCACGGCCTCTTCGCCAACATCCTGGTGCAGGCGGCGGATGCCTGCGAGCAGCCCGGCACGGCCATCGAGCTGCGTCTGGAGGCTGCGAGGTGCTTCGAGGAGGAGCTCTCCGACGAAGCCCAGGCGATCGAGATCTACCAGCGCGTCTTCGCAATCGAGGGCGCGGACGACGCGGTGGTCGAGGCGGGCCGGCGGGTGATCCCGCTGCTCGAGAAGACCGACCGCGAGCGCGAGACCCTCGACGTCCTGGCGCGCATGAGTGAGCTCGAGCCGGAGGAGGCCGTTCGCAAGTCGCTGCTCGGCAAGGTCGCGCGGCTGGCTGAGAAGCTCGGTGATGCTGCGCGCGCGCAGCAGGCCTGGGCGGCCCGCGTCGGTGACGACACCGACGACGTGGAGGCGCTCGACGCGCTCATCCGCGCCGCCAGCGTGGACGAGAACTGGGCGCGCCTTGCCGAGCTGCTCGAGCAGCGCATCAAGGCGCCGGCCGCGGCCGAGCGGCGCCGCGAGGACCTGGTGCGCCTCGCGGGCATCCACTCCGACCACCTCGACGACGTGGCCGCCTCGATCGAGGTGTGGCGACGGGTGCAGCACGCCTTCGGCGAGGACATGGAGTCGGTGTCCGCGCTGACCGACCTGCTGGCGCGGGCCGAGCGCTGGGAGGAGCTGGCGGACGTGCTGAGCCAGGCCGCCGGGCACCAGATCGCGCGCTTCACCGAGCTGCAGACGCGCCTGGGCGATGCCTACCGCGAGCGCCTCGACAAGCCCGAGCTGGCGGCGGAGCGCTACCGCTCGGCGCTGCAGGTCGATCCGGAGAATGCCTCTGCCCGCCAGGGGCAAATCGCGCTGATGGATGACGAGCGCTGTCGTCCGATAGCGATCGATGCGCTGGCCGATGCCTACGGCCAGACCGGCGAGTGGCAGAGCACGCTGGGGCTGCTCGAGGCGCGTCTGTCGATCGAGGAGTCGGGCACGGGGCAGGCCGAGATCCTGATCGAGGCCGCGGTGCTCTACGAAGACCGAGCCAACGATCTGCAGAGCGCGCTCGAGTGCCTGACGCGCGCCTTCGCGCTGATCCCCGACGACCGCAGCACCGAGAAGGAGATCCGGCGTCTGGCAGAGAAGCTCGACGCCTGGAGCGCGGTGGTGCAGGCCTACCGCGAGACCATCGCGAGCTTCGACCAGGTCACGCCTCGCGTGGCGGAGCTGCGCTTCGACGAGGGCACGACCCTCGAGCAGCGTCTCCAGGATCAGGAGGGCGCGCTGGCAGCCTACGCTGCGGCCGCATCCATCAGCCGGGAGCGCGTGGAGTTCGCCCTGGCCGCGGGCCGCGTGGCCGCTGCGCTCGGCACCTGGGAGGATGCGGTCAGCCACGTGCTCGGTTGCATCATCGCGCGCGGCAAGGCCGACGGTGCGCTGCTGTCGATGCTCGAGGAGGCCGCGGCCGAGGGCGAAGCCTGGTCGCAGCTGTGCGATGCCTTCACCAAGGGGCTCGGCTTCGAGGCCGACGCGATCGACGCGGCCCTCGCGCGCACGCTGCACCGGCGCGTGGCCGACTGGCACCGTCACAAGCGCGACGACGAGGACGCGGCCGAGGACTCGCTGGTGCGCGCGGCCCAGACCGACGCCGCCGACGCTCCCACCCTGCGTGAGCTGGCCGACCTCCAGCGCCGCCATCCCGGCGAGGCCTTGGTCGACACCCTGCTCAAGCTGGCGGAGGCGGAGCCCGAGTCCCTCGATCCGTTGCTCGAGGCGGGTGAGGTCGCCAGCGAGCATGTGGACGAGTCCGACAAGCGCGTGCGCATCCTGCGCCTGGTCTTCGACACCGCCGCGGCCATGTTCCGCAGCGAGACGGAAGCCAGCGGCGACGCCACGCCCGCCCACTGCTGCAGCTGGGCCACCGATCAGCTCGCGGCGACGCTGCTCGAGGCGGACCCCGCGGCGGCCCTCTCGGTGCTGCTGGCGGCGTCGGCGCTGCCCTTCGAAGACGAGTTCCGCAACGACTACCTCCGGCGCGCCGCGGGCATCGCCAAGGACCCGCTGAAGGACGAGCTGCGTGCCATTGGCCTCTACCGCGACGTGCTCCAGGCCCAGCCCGGGGATGCCGCCGCCGTGGCCGCGCTGGCCGAGCTCTACGAAGCCGGTGACCGCCTGCCGGAGCTGCTCATGTTGCGGCGCCACGAGCTCGAGCGCGAGCGCGACCCGGAGCGGCTGCTCGACCTGCGACTCGAGGTGGCACGCGTCCTGGGTGAGATGGAGTCCCGCGGCGGGCGCGTCGAGACCCTGCGCGAGAACCTGGTCGCGAGGCCCGGCCATATGCCGTCGATCGAGGCGCTCGGCGAGATCCTCGGCAGGACCGGCCGCAACGCGGAGCTCGCCGAGCTCCTGGTGCAGCAGGCGCGCGCCCTGGGCAAGGCCGAGGAGAACGCGGTTGCGGCGGATCTGCTGCGGCGCGGCGCTGCGCTCTACGAGAAGGAGCTCGACGACAGCGACACCGCGATCGCGACCTACCAGAAGCTGCACGACCTGGAGCCCGAAGGCGACGCCAGCGCGGCCCTCGCGCGCCTGCACAGCGTGCGTGGCCAGCATGCGATGGCGGCGCGCTGGCTCGAGGTGCGGCTCGGCACCGCGCCGCCGGACACGCGCGCGGTGACGGCCGTCGAGCTGGCGCGCGCCCACATCGAGGCCAACCAGGCCGATCAGGCCCGTGCGAGCCTGGAGCAGGCCCTGCTCGAGGACCCCGGCCTGGCCGAGGCGCGCGACCTGTTGGCGCGGGTCTACCGCGACGAGGAGTCGATCGCGCCGCTGGCCCAGTTGCTTGTCGATTCAGCGGAGCGTGCGGGAGACAACGCACGCAAGCTGTCGCTGCTGGAAGAGGCGGCCGGGATCTACCTGGACGACCTCGGCACGCCCGAGCGCGCAGTCGATCCGCTGCGCCGCGCCTTCGAGCTCGACCCGGCCCGCAAGGACCTGGGCGGCAAGCTGGCCTCCGCCATGCTCGCCGCCGAGCAATACGACGAGGCCAGGGGCGTGCTCGAGGGCCTGATCGAGGCCTACGGGCGCAAGCGCACGCCGGAGCGGGCCGAGCTCCACTACCAGCTGGCGCGAGTCGCGCACGGCGCCGGCGAGGTGGACACCGCGTTCGATCAGCTCGAGCAGGCGACCAAGATGGATCTGGCCCACGCGCCGGCGATGCACATGCTCGCGAAGGTCAGCCAGGATCAGGAGCAGCTCGACCGGGCGGAGCGCGCCTACCGCGGACTGCTGATGTTGGTGCGGCGCAATCCACCCCAGGAGCTGTCGGACGTGGGCCCGAGCGAGGTCTTCTTCGAGCTGTCCGCGATCGCCACCGCGAACGGCAACGCGGACCAGGCCGACGAGCTGATCGAGTCGGCGATGGAGGCGGCCACCGGCAGCGAGGCCGAGGCCCGGCGCTTCCAGCGTGTGCTGCGCGAGCGCAAGGAGCTCGAGCAGCTGATGCGACTGTTGGACGCGCGCCTCAGGTTCGCCCAGGAGCCGGCCGCCGAGGCCGAGATCCTGGCGGTACGCGCCGAGGTGCTGGTCGAGCAGGGGGACAGCGAGGAGGCCCTGACCGCGCTGATGAAGGCGATCGGGCTCGACCCGGACGCCGACGCGCTGCACGCCCAGACGCGGCAGCTCGCCACCACCATGGGCGAGCTCGAGCGCTACATCTCCGGGGTCGGCAAGCTGGCCGAGGAGAGCGGTCGCAAACGCGGCAAGAAGCCGCAGCGGCTGGCCGCCAGCCTCAACCTTCGACTGGGCGACGCGATCGAGCACGAGCTGCGCGACTACGACCGGGCGGCGGGCCTCTACGCCAAGGTCGAGGCCTCAGGCGAGCGCGTGATCGACGCCTGGATGGCGATGGCGCGCGTGGCCGGCGCACGCGGCGACCAGGCCGAGCAGCGGCGGGTGCTGGCGCACATCACCGAGCTCGAGGACGACAAGGTGACCGCCGACCAGCGGCGCGATGCCCACTACGCGCTCGCCGAGCTGGAGCTGGCGGACGCCGGGTCGCGTCAAGACGGCGTGAGCTCGCTGGAAAAGGCGATCGACGGCGCCACCGACGTGCCGCGTGCCAAGGCGCTGCTGCGCTCGGCGGTGGTCCAGGCCCCCGAGGACGAGGCCCTGGGCGCGCTGTTCGAGCGCGTAGCGCGCGAGTCCGGCGACGAGCTGATGCTGCTCGAGCACTTCGAGCGGCGCGCCAAGGGCGACGTGGGTCTCGACGAGCTGCGCACCGCCATCGACCTCGCGCTGCGCATCCGCGAGCACGAGCGCGCCGAGGCCATGCTCGAGCGCGCCGCGGTTCTCGCGCGCGCTCTCGAGGAAGACCGCGAACAGAGTACCTGGGTGTTCTCGGGGCTGGCCGACTGCCGATCGAGCGCGGACGACAGCGCCGGGGCCATCGCCTACCTGCGCGAGGCCGTGCAGATGGCGGGCGGCGGCAGCGAGGCGGAGACCCTGGGGCGCGAGCTCGCGGAGCTGGCAGCAGGGAAGGGCGGTGACCTGGAGGTGGCGGCCGAGACCTACGAGCTCCTCCTCGAGCGCGACCGCACCGACCGCACCCTGTGGCAGCCACTGCTGTCGGTGCTGGCGCAGATCGGCGACCGGGCGCGCTTCGATGCCTTTGCCGATCGTTGCATCGACGACCTGCTCGGCCCCGATGAGCGTGCGATCGTGCACATGGCGCGCGCGCGCTTCTTGATCGACGTGATCCAGGACGAGCGCTCCGCGGTCGAACCCCTGCGTGCGTTACTGGACGATGAGCCAGGTCATATCGAAGCCACCGATCTGTTGACCGACATCTACCAGCGCAACGGCATGAACTCTGAGCTGGCCGATCTCCTCAGCGTGCAGTTCGACCGCGCGCGCGATGAGGAGAACGTGCGGGCCATCGCGGAGCTCGGGCTGCGCATTGGCAACCTCTACCCCGACGACCGCGCCGACGATGCGATCGACGCCTACCGCGCATCGCTCGAGTGGGCACCCGAGCACCCGGGTTTGCTCAAGGCGCTGCTCGACCGGCTCGGTGACAGCGTGGAGCCTCGCGACCGCGCCGAGATCCAGCACGGCCTGCTCAAGAGTGCCAGCGGCGACGAGGCGGCTGAGCTTTCCCTGGTGGTGGTCGACCTGTGGTCGGACCTGGCCGAGAGCGAGCTCGCCCAGGAGGCGCTCGAGCGCGGGCTGGAAGCGGCGCCAGGTCACGAGGGCCTCAAGCAGCGGCTTGAGACCTGGTACGTCGAGCGCGAGATGTGGGGCGAGCTGGCCCAGATGCTGACCACCGATGCCGAGCACCTCGGTGCGACGCCGGAAGCGGTCGGCCGGCTCAAGAACGTGGCGGCTCTCTACCGCGACAAGCTCGATGACCTGGCAGGTGCGGCCGGCGCCCTGCGCAAGGCGCTGGAGATCGTGCCCGACGATCTCTCCCTGCTGGGCGAGCTGGCGCGCAACCTGGCCTCGGCCGGACAACACGATGCCGCCATCGCGGACGTCCCCCACTTGCTCGAGGGTGATGCCGCCGATGGCGATACGCGCGTGGACCTGCTGAAGGTGCGGGCGGATCTCTACTTGCAGACCGAGCGCGTCGAGGAAGCGGTCGGCGACCTCGAGGCGGCCTATGCGATCTCGGACCGGCCCGTGGCCGCGGCCCTGATCGACGCTCTCGAGCGCCTCAAGACGACGGCCTTCACGACCGGCGATACCGAGACCGAGCGCCGGTGCGTGCTGCGACTGGTGCAGCTGCAGGACGCGGCCGGCGCCAAGGACGCGGCGCGCGAGACCCTGGCCGACTGGGTGGAGCAGGATCCCAAGGATCTGGAGGCTCTGCGTGCGCTGCGCGCCCGCGACGAGGAGGCCGAGCGCTGGGAGGACGTGATCACGACCTGCGAGCGCTTGATCGAGGCCGAGGAGGGCGACTCGCGCATCGAGGCGGCGCTGGGCCTGGCTGACGCCTGTGACCGGGCCGGCAAGCCCGAGGCGGCCCGTGCGGGTCTGGAGCGCGTGCACGAGGAGAACCTGAGCAACGCCCTGGTGCGTGGTCGTCTGCGCGAGCTCTACGAGGCGATCGAGGCGCGCGCCGAGCTGGCCGAGATCCTTCTGGCGGATGCTTACGCGATCGAGGACGCAGCGCAGCAGGTGGCGCTGTTCCAGCACGCCGCGCGGCTCTACATCGAGCTCGGCGACCCCAGCTCGGCGCTCCCGCCGTTGGGCGAGGCCAGCAAGCTGCAGCCGGACGATCACGAGACCAAGGTCCTGATGATCGACATCCAGATCCAGCAGGGGGAGCTCGACGCGGCCACCCAGCAGCTGGAGGAGGCGATCGCGGGTCACAAGCGGCGCCGATCCCCCGAGCTGGCCACGCTCTACCAGCGCATGGCGCGGCTGTCGGCGGCCCACGGGGACAGCGACAGTCAGCTCAAGTACCTGAACCAGGCGCTCGAAACCGATCGCAAGAGCGGGCCGATCGCCGCCGAGCTCGCCGACACCGCGATCGAGCTCGCCAACTACGACGCGGCCATGAAGGCCCTACGCTCGATCACGATGATGGAAGATCCACAGCCGATCACGCGCGCGCTGGCTTTCCTCAAGCAGGCCCAGATCGCGCATGTCCGCGGGGACACACGGCGCGCACAGCACTGGGCGCGCAAGGCCAAATCTCTGGATGACAACCTGACCGAGGTGGACACCTTCCTCGCCGAGATCGAAGGCTGAGCCCGGCGCGCCTTGCGCCGGTTGCGCCCGGCCCATGAACGTTCTCGGTCTCGGAGCTGTTCGAGGCGATCGCCGCAGTCTGGCGTGAGTGCGCGCAGGCGGCGTCAGGCAAGGCTTGCCTGCATCTCCGTCCAGTGGTCAACGTGCGGAGTGTGATCCACGGCACTCTCGCCGCCGGGATCCGCGTGCTAGCGTCGCGTCGTGGCGGACGGAGCGACCGGTTGGCACTTCATCAACCGGCGGGATGAGCTGGGGATCTTCGCCGAGCAGAGCGGGTCTGCGTTGCACGGCGAGGGGACGACCCTGCTGATTCTCGGCGAGGCCGGCATCGGCAAGTCGTGCTTCGTCGAGCACGCCCTCCAGGAGCACGCGAGTGAGGCGATCATCCTCCAGGCGAGTTCCCATGAGGACGACCACCGGCCCGGTCGCGGGCTCTGGTCGGTGGCGGAGGCGCTGCGCCGCCGGCGCTACCTGCTGCCCGGTGATCTGGCGGACGCGCTGCCCGCGCTGGACAGGATCGCCGGTGCTGCCGATGGTGCCGTCCCAGAGGCGCACGGCGGCATCGGCGCCCTGCTGGCAACGACCGTCGGAGAGCTCGCGCAAGCGGTCCCGGTCGTGCTGCTGGCGGAGGACCTCCACTGGGCGGACCATCTCACCCTCGACTTTCTCGAAGACGTGCACGCGGAGTTGGTGGAGAGGGCCCGCGCGCGGCGCCCTTGTCGCCTCTCGCTGGTGGTGACCCTGCGCCCCCTCGAGGGAAGTGCGCGCATGGCTCGGCTCGTGCGGCGCCTGGAGCGGTCGGAGTCCACCCGACGCTTGGAGCTCGCCCCGTTCCTCGAAGCCGAGGTGGTGCGCCTGGTCGCGGATCAGGGTCGCGGGGTCCCCTCCGGTGCCCTGACGCGCCTGCTGATGCAGGAGACCGGCGGTAACCCGTTGAGCGTTCGCACGGCGCTGCGCGAGCTCGGGGACGCCGGGCTGTCGCGCGAGGAAGAAGGCGTGATCGACATCGTGGCGGCCGACGCGCTTCCCGGTCCCGCCCGGACGCTCTCACAGCGTGTGGCCCACCAAATCGAGGGCGTCTCCGACGACGTGCTCGAGCTCCTGCAGATCATCGCGGTGCTGGTGGACGACGCGGAGCTGGACCGCCTGTCGGCGGTCACGGGCCTTTCGGAAGCGGAGCTTGGTCGCCTGCTCGACGCGGCCTTCCGTGCCCGCATCCTGCTCGGCGACCCGCGGGTGGTGCGCTTCGCCCACCCACTCTATCGCCGCGCCGTCCTCAACGGGCTGACCCCTTGGCAGACCGCGCGCATCCATCGCCGGGTCGCCGACGCGATGCTGCAGTCGGGGCAACGCCACACCGACGGCGAGCTGATCGCGCTCGGACTGCACCTGGCGGCCTCGGGGCCTGTCGTGGACGGCGCGCGTGAGCGCCAGCTGTGCGAGAGCGCGGCCGACATCAGCTTTCACAGCGGGGCCTACGCCGAGTCCGCGCGCCTCGCCGAGCGTGCCCTGTCGACCGTCACCGCGGAAACCCCAGCCGGCGAGCGCGCGTTGGCGGTGCTGCGCTACAAGGCGGCCCGCGCCCACTTTCGCAACCACGATCAGCGCGCCGCCCGTCCCCTGCTCGACGCCGCGCTCGATGCGGCCCGCGAGGCCGACGACGTGGAGCTGTGGTGCGACTGCATGCTCGTGCGTAACCGCCTCGACATCGCTTTCGGGGCGGAAGCGACCTCCGTCGATGCCAATCGCGAGCTGCTGGACCGGCTGAGCGGCAGCGCGAACGCCGTGCGCGCGCGCCTGTGGTCCGACATCGCGCAGCTGTCCTTTGGCGAGCGCGCCTTCGAGCGCGGCGTCGATGAGGGCCAGCAGGCGGTGGCGCTCGCGATCCGTGGCCAAGACCGCTTGGCGGAGGCGGTGGGAGAGTTCGCGGTGGGGCTCAACCGCATGGGCTTGCTTCAGCTGGGCGCCGCCCAGGGCTGCTTCGAGACCAGCCATCGCCTGGCCGAGCTCGCGGGAGACGCCTGGTACGCCCAGTGGGGCTATGGGCGCATTCCGATGGTCTACTGGATGCGCGGAGATCCCGACTCGGCCCTGCTGACCGCCCGCAAGGCCGCCGCCCACGGCGCCGTGATCAAGGACTGGTCCGAGCGCTCGATCGCGGCGTTCCAGATCGTTGCAGTGCACGCGCTGCGGGGCGAGTTCGAAGCGATGGAGCGGGAAGGGGACGAGGCCATCGCGTTGCTGCTCCGTTCCCAGTACGTTTGGAGCCCCCACGCGCTCTACACGCTGCTCGGGAGCGGTCGCGCGGTGGCGGGCGACGAGGCAGGCGCGGAGCAGGCCCTGGCGCGTCTGAGGGAGCACAGTGCGCGGGCCGCGCGATGGCTCGAGACCTTCATCTGCGCGGTGCACGGAGATCGCGGCCGCGCGGCCGCGATCGTGGACACCGGGCGCCTGTGGCACAGTCCGATCAGCAGCCTCACGCTCACCAACGCCTGCGTGCTCGCCCACGCCGCTCACCTGCTGGGGGCGCGCGAGCTCGGTGCCTCGTTGATCGGGCCGCTGTGCGCGGTGGTGGAGGCCGGCGTGGAGTTGCCGAGCAACCTGCCGACGCTGGTGCAGCGCGCAGCGGGCTTGGCCGCGCTGGCTGCAGGAGAGCCGGAGCACGCCGTGGCCCTACTGAGCCAGGCGCTGCACTCGACCACGCGCATGGGCGCCTCGTGCGAGCGCGCCAACATTCACCTCGACCTGGCCGAGGCGCTGCACCAGGCGGGCCGCGGTGGCGTGCGCGAGCACTTCCGACAGGCGCTCGAGACGGCCTCGGCACTCAGCCTCGCGCCCACCCTCGCGCGGGGTGAGCGCCTCGCGGGTGAGCTGGCGGGCGACGACGGCACCGTCGCCGAGCGTTACGCGCAGAGTGCCGCTCCGGAGCCCGCGCCCACGGAGCGCACCCTGTTGGTCACAGACGTGGTCGGCTCGACGCCGATGGTGCGCAACCTGGGCGACCACCGCTGGGTCCAGGTCCGACGCGAGCACGACGCCGCCCTGCGCGCCTGCATCGCGCGCCACGACGGCACGGAGTTCGCGCACACCGGCGACGGCCTGGCGGCGGCCTTCGACTCGCCGGCCGCCGCCCTGAGCTGTGGCCTGGAGATGCACGAGGTGCTGGCGCGCTACCGAGCCGACTCGTCCGTCGACCTGCACCTGCGCGCGGGCGTGACCCACGGTCGACCCATCCCGGTCGACGGCGACCTGACGGGCCTGGCCGTCAACGAGCTGATGCGCGTGGCGGCCACCGCCAGGGCCGACGAGCTGGTGACCACCGACGCCGTGCGCGAGCGCGCCAGCGAGGCGCCCGTGCGCTTCGAGTCGATCGGCCCCGTGCGGCTGCGCGGTTTCGACGAGGAAGTCGAGCTGTTCCGGGTCAGCGCACGCAGCTGAGCGTCACTTGTCCCGGAAGTCGAACCCGCGTGACGACGGTGCGATTCCCAGCTGGGTCATGACGTCGAGCCAGTCCACCGACCGCAGGATGCGTGTCTGTCGTACCTGCTCGTCTGTGAGTTTCTTGGGGTCAGCGGGTAGACCGTCCTGAGGATGAATGACGATCGAGATGCCCAGTGCGGTGGCCTCCTTCTGCGTGCCGGCGATGCCGTCCTGCGCTCGCTTATAGGCGCCGGTATAGGCCCAGGCCACGACCTCGAAGTCGCGGCCGTCGCCGCGCTTTCCGCCCAGAGTCAGCCCCTCGTCTGCGTGGACGGAGTTGCGCAAGCACGCCTTGGTGTCCTGGCCGACTCCCTCGAGGAGATGCTCCACTTCTTGGAGCGCGATCACCTGACTCGCGCTGTGGTCGTCGAGGCGGTCGTCGCATCGATCCAGCTCGAAGCAGCGGTCTTCGAGCCCTCCCTTGCCTTGTTGTTCTTCCATGGCCATGTCCTTGTCTTCGCTGCTGCGTCTAGCTGTTGAGCACGCCGCCATCTTTCAGCGAGGGCCGAATGACGAGCACTTCGGAATCCGAGTTGAAGAATAGGAACGCCGGGGCCAACGCGCCTTCACCTGGCGGCTCGGCCTCGTCCTTCTGTGGTTTCGGCGGCTCGCCCTTGTAGTTGGAGCCGATTACCCACAGCCCCCGTCGGTACTGCGTCTGCAGCGGATCGTTCGCCGTGTGCTCCTTGTAGTCCTCGGTCTTGTGGATCCATGGGCCCTTGTTCAGCCACGGGGAGATGGGGCTGCCGCCGTTCGCACCGGGTGTCGACACGACCAACACCACCTCGCCCGGGCCCCAGGCGGCGCCACCGTTCACGTGGTTGCGCCAGCTCATCGCGACCTCGAACTTTGGGCTCGGGCAGGTCCAGAAGCACTCGATGGGCCACTGGCGCCTTGCCTCCGAGACCTCGTACTCCGCGGGGGCATCGCGGTGCTCGATCCCAAGCGATGCCTCCAGGGCTGCCACGAGCCCGACCCGATACATCTCGTGGGCGTCGCCGTTCCAGTTGATCCACCAGCCGGTCGACTCGTTGTCGACCAGCGCGTGCTGCTTCCACGTCCCGTCCCCGAGATCCTCGAAGCCGAACCAATCCCTGTTGATGTGCCCGACGGTGTCGAGGTCGCTGCCAAACGTGCCGAGGTCCGTCAGCAGGGGGGCCTTGTCGCCGTTGGGCAGGATGAGGCGCCCCTTGTCCTTCTCCTGGAGCTTGTTGAGCCACTCGATGCGCTGATCGACCGATGCCGTCGAGTAGCGGTCGTCCATCGTCGACAGGTGCTGGCCCTTCTCGAATAGATACGGCATTCCGCCCATGGGTCCCTCCTGTGGAGCCGGTTGTTGTGCGCGATGAATCGCGCGTGATGCCCGGCTAACCCCCCCGGGCCCATTCGGTCTACACGCTCGAGCCGGTGCTGTAACTACACCAGATCACACCCGCGCGAATTGTGGTCGCGCGGTGGCGACTCAACCGACTCCGAAGGTCTGCATGGCGGCCTTCGCGATGACGGCGCCGTGCTCCGCACGAAGTGACCGCCTTCGGGGACTGCCATCGGTTCAGGGCAGCCGGGGATCTGCGCGCGGAGCCTTGCCCTTCAGGTTGATCGTGACCTGTGCCGTGTCCGCGATCTTCTGACCGATCTTGTCGAGCGCGCCTGCTAGGAAGCGGCCCGCCAGATCGCGGGGCTTGATGTCGTGTTGCTTGAGGGAGATCCGCATGGGCGAGGCGCTGCGGATGGCCACCGCCGTCGGCGCGTCGGCCGGGCCCTGGAAGGTCACCTCCACCGGAACGGTCTTCTTCGCCTTGACGCCGTGCAGGGTGAGCGTGCCCGTGACCTTGGCCCGAACCTTCAGCTGACCATCGGCGAGCTTGGGTGGGCTCGCGCCTTCGATTGCCTCGATCACAAGGGTAGCGGTGCCATGTCGCTGCCGCGTGGTCGCGGAGACCTCGGGGCCCACTTCCATCCAGTTGAGCGCGTGGGAGGTCTGCCGGCTGTCCTTGCCCGGCTCGCCAAACGTGTGGGTCTTGAGGTCGCCGAGCTCCATGCTGACCTTGCCGCGCGTCGCGGCCAGGTCCCCCGGATTGACCTGGATGCTGCCGCCAAAGCGCGTCCAGCGCCCCTTGATCTTCTCGAGCGGCGCATCGATCAGGAAGCTGGCGCGGCTACCCGACCCGATCGCGAAGCGGACCGGCGCGGCCGCTGCCTCGGTCGCAGGGATCGAGCTCTTGGTGGCCGCCTGCCCAGTCGCGGCTCCGGTCTCGGTCTCGGCCTCGGTCGCGGTCTCGGTCTCGGTCTAGAACGGATGAAGTGGCCGGTCTCCCTGTAGACGTGGTCAGGCTATTGCTTGCCA
>JAPPOT010000833.1 GCA_028817855.1 Myxococcales bacterium | reverse complement strand
CGCGCCCCGCTTCAGCGACGCCGAGATCGAGGAGGCCGGCGTGGAGACCAGCGACGCCCTGACGAACGCCTTCCTCGGGCTGTCCCTGCTGAGCGGAGCCACCTCGATCGTGCTCTTCGCGATGGACGGGGCCCAGGAGCAGCAGGCGCCGCTCCGCGTCGAGCTGCGGCCCGGCGGCATGACGCTAGGGGGGCGCTTCTGATGGCCCTGCGCCCGTGGCAGCTGGCTGTCGCGCTGGGCTGCGTGCTCGGCTGCGCGCACGATCTCGACTCCTTGAGCGCGGGTGGCGCGGCCGCAGACGACGGCGACCGACCACCCCCGGGTGACGGCGACGGCGACGACGCCCCGCCGGGCGGCGACGGCGACGTGGCACCCCCGGGCGATGGCGACGGGGATGACGACGACCCGCCGCCGGGTGACGGCGAGGGTGTGGTCGACCTCGAACCCTGCCTGCCGTGCGAGGAGCTCGGCCCCTTCGCCGATGAGCTTGGGCTGTCCTCCTGTTGCCGCGGTGATGGCCGCCTCGAGTGCGGGGTCCGCTTCGCCGGCGCTGCCGGCTGCGCCCCACGTATGGTGCCGGGCGTGCCCGATGCGGCCTGTCCCGGTGTCGGCGCGGCCGCCATGCAGCTCGACGGTTGCTGCAGGCCCGACGGCGAGTGCGGCTTCGACGCGGATCTGCTCGGCGGCGGGTGCATCGCCCGGACCCAGGCGCCCGAGGCGGCCGGCGGGCCCTACGCGGCGATCGCGTGCGACTACAGCTGCGAGCAGGACGGCGACTGCGCCGGGCTCGTGGGCGAGTGGAGCTGCGTCCCCACCGGCGACGAACGCGGTGGCCTGTGTCTCGAGCACTGCCAGCGCGACGCCAACTGCGAGGGCGCCGACCGGGTCTGCGCGGTCACACGCGATCCGGCGGGTGGTCCCTCGGTCTCGCTGTGCATCCCCCCACAGGGACGCGGCGAGCCCGGTGGCGCCTGCGAGGCCGCCAACGATTGCACGCACGGCGTCTGCGTGCAGACCTCCAGCGCCGGCACCCCGTACTGCTCCCAGCTGTGTGCCACCCGGGGGGACTGTCCCTGGGACGGAGGCCGCTGCATCACCTCGGAGCTTCCCGGTGCCGATGGATCGCTGCAGGAATTCAGCATTTGCGTAATGTGATTCCAGCTGGGGTGTGAACGTCACTTCGCGTAGGAAAGCGCGTGCTCGGTCGAGAAAGGTCCGACCGGAACCCACCTGCTCTACCACTGCTTTGGGTAAGGGAAGGCGCGCGGCTGCATGTGGTCCGCTCGCCAGGAGGTGTTGCTCATCATGCTGACCGATCCAATTGCTCAGGAAGTCAAGGAAGGACCCCGCCGGCTGTGGGCGATTTGCCGCGCCGCGGAGCGTCAGGAAATCGCGCGTGTGCTCGAGGAGCACGGACAGAACCGCACCCACGCCGCGATGTCGCTCGGGATCTCGCGCCGCACGCTGCTCAACAAGATCAAGCAGTACGGCCTGACCCCCGAGGCTTGCCGCCACCTGCTCTCACTCGCCGTCAACTGACGGCCCGGGTCCTCGCAAGCATCGGGGGGCAGCTCCCTCGTGAGCAGCGAGGGGCTGTGTCGGATCGGCGACGCGGGCGGCCCGGGTCACGCACCTTGGCGTGACATCCGGGGGAGACCGGTTACGCTGCGCGCGCGGCGGCGGGACATCCTGCCGCCGGCGCTCCGAGCCGGATCCCCCATGAGCCCCCCGTCGCTGCAGGCCTGCGTCGCCGACCTGGAACGCCACGGGCACCTTGTCCGGATCGATCACGAGATCGATCCCGAGCTAGAGGCGGCGGAGATCCAGCGACGGGTCTACCAGGCCGGCGGGCCTGCGCTGCTCTTCACGCGCGTGAAGGGCACCGCCTTCCCGATGGTGTCGAACCTCTTCGGCACGCTCGAGCGGGCGCGCTTCATGTTCCGCCACTCGCTCGAGGCCGTGCGCCGCGTGGTCGAGCTGAAGGTGGACCCCGCCGCGGCCCTGCGCGCGCCCTTCCGCTACCTCGGCGCGCCCCTGACGGCGCTGCACATGCTGCCGCGGCGCGTGCGCGGCGGTCCGGTCTTCGCGTGCGAGACGCAGCTCGGTCAGCTGCCCGCCCTCAAGAGCTGGCCCGATGACGGCGGGCCCTTCATCACGCTGCCGCAGGTCTACACCGAGGAACCGGGCGGCCCAGGCCCGATGCGCAGCAACCTCGGCATGTATCGCATCCAGCTCGCGGGCGAGGCCTATGCGCCCGACCGGGAGGTGGGGCTGCACTACCAGATCCACCGCGGCATCGGGGTGCACCACCAGATGGCAGCCGAGCGTGGCGAGAAGCTGCGCGTGAACGTCTTCGTCGGTGGGCCGCCGGCCATGAGCCTGGCCGCCGTGATGCCTCTCCCCGAAGGCCTGAGCGAGCTGATGTTCGCCGGCGCCCTATCGCGGCGCCGCGTGCGCATGGCGGTGCCCCCCGGGGGCGGGGCCGGCGCGCTGGCCGCCCACGCCGAGGCCGACTTCTGCCTGGTCGGCCACGTGGAGCCGGGGCGGCTGGCCTCCGAGGGGCCCTTCGGTGACCACCTGGGCTACTACAGCCTGCAACACGACTTCCCCGTGCTGAGCGTGGAGCGCGTCTATCACCGGCGCGACGCCATCTGGCCCTTCACCGTGGTGGGCCGTCCGCCCCAGGAGGACACCACCTTCGGCGAGCTGATCCACGAGCTGACCGGGCCCGTGATCCCGACCGTGGTGCCCGGCGTGCGCGCGGTGCACGCGGTGGATGCGACGGGCGTGCATCCGCTGTTGCTCGCAATCGGAAGCGAGCGCTACACGCCCTACCAGCCGGTGACCGAACCTGCGGAGCTGCTTACCCAGGCCAATGCGATCCTGGGGCAGGGTCAGATGTCGCTGGCCAAGTACCTCTTCATCGTCGACGGTGGTGCCGAGGGCGGCGTGCCGGAGATCGACGACCTCGGCGCCTTCCTGCAGCACCTGCTCGCGCGCTTCGACCCGCGCCGCGACCTGCACTTCCAGACGCGCACCACGATCGACACGCTCGACTACTCGGGCGCCGGCCTCAACCGAGGCTCCAAGCTGGTGATCGCCGCCGCGGGCGCGCCGCTGCGCGTGCTCTCCAGCGAGACCCCGGCAGCCTTGCCGTGGCCGCCCGGCTTCGGCGAGCCGCAGCTTTGCCTGCCGGGCGTGCTGGCCGTGCGTGGCCCGCGGCACGACGGCGGCGAGTTCGCCCACGGCCAGATGACCACCCTGTGCAAGGCGCTCGAGGGCGCCGCCGGGCTCGCGGGCTTGCCGCTGATCGTCGTCTGCGACGACAGCGAATTCTGCGCCCGCACCCTGTCCAACCTGCTCTGGGTGACCTTCACCCGCAGCGACCCCGCCCGCGACGTCCACGGCGTGGGCGCTCGCATCGAGCACAAGCACTGGGGCTGCAGCGGTCCTCTGGTGATCGATGCCCGCATCAAGCCGCACCACGCCCCCCCGCTGGTCGAGGACCCGGAGGT
>JAPPOT010000530.1 GCA_028817855.1 Myxococcales bacterium | reverse complement strand
CCCCCCCCCCCCCCCCCCCCCGGGTCGGGCCAACGCCCCGACGAAAAAGGTGACGCCGTGACCACGCGCTCTTGCCGAGCTGTCGCGCGTGCGAACATCGCGCTGGCCAAGTACTGGGGTAAGGCGGACGAGGCGCTCAACCTTCCGGCGGTGCCCAGCGTCTCGATGACGCTCGATCCCCTCACGACGCGCACCCAGGTGCGCTTCGAGGATGGCCTCGAGGCCGACGTCTTCGCGCTCGACGGCGAGCCCGCGAGCGGCAAGGAGACCGCGCGCGTCACCGGCATGCTCGACACGATCCGCGCCGAGGCGGACCTGTCGCTGCACGCGCGCGTCGACAGCCACAACGACTTCCCGACGGCCGCCGGTCTCGCCTCCAGCGCCTCCGGCTTCTGCGCCCTGGCGGCGGCAGCGCGCGCCGCCGCCGGCCTGCCCTTCGACCGCGCCCGCATCAGCGCGCTGGCGCGTGCCGCCAGCGTCTCGGCCGCGCGTTCCGCATTTGGTGGCTACGTGGAGCTGCCCCTCGCCGGCGCCGGAGACGCGGATCACGCCGCACGGCAGCTTGCGCCGCCCGACCACTGGGACCTACGGATCGTGGTGGCGGTCACCGCCGAGGGCCGCAAGCAGATCGGCTCCACCCGAGGCATGCTGCACACGTCCCAGACCTCGCCCTACTACGACAGCTGGGTCGAGGTCTCCCCGCGGCTCGCGCGCGAGGTGCGCGAGGGCCTGCTTGCGCATGACCTGCAGCGCGTCGGCACGGCGATGGAGCACAGCACGCTGTCGATGCACGCCTGCGCGATGGCGGCCGACCCCACCGTGATCTACTTCCGCCCCGCCACCCTCGCCGTGCTCGAGCGCGTGCGCGAGCTGCGCGGCCGCGCTCAGCTCGGCGTCTGGGCCACCGCCGACGCCGGCCCGCACGTGAAAGCCCTGTGCCACGCCAGCGAGGTCGAGCAGGTGCAGCGCGCGCTCGAGGCCACCGACGGCGTGCTGCGCACCCTGGTCGCCCAACCCGGCCCTGGCGTCGAGCTCGAGGACCCCGCATGAGCCCGGAGAAGCCCAGCGACGCTGATTCCCGTGACCATTCCCCAGGCCAGGCCAACGCCGCGGAGGAGCGCAGCGACGACCCCGCGAGAAGGGGGGACCCGCACGGCTCCGCCGGGCGGGGGGAAGGGTCGCGTGACCCTTCCCCGGGTCGGGGCAAGACCCCGACGATAGAAAACCTGCGGGTGAGCGCTCCAGGAAAGATGATGATCGCGGGGGAGTACGCCGTGCTCGAAGGCGCCGAGGCGATCGTGGCTGCGGTCGACCGGCGCGCCTTCGTCGAGCTACGCGAGGGACCGCGCGCGGCCTCGGACAAGCCCGAGGTGCAAGCAGCGCGCGAAACCGCGGAGCGACGGCTCGGCGCGATCGACGGCTCACTCGAGCTCGACGTCAGCGCGCTGCGGTCCGGCGATCGAAAGCTCGGCCTGGGCTCATCGTCGGCGGCAGCCGCCGCAGCTGCCGGCGCGGTCTACGCCGCCCACGGGCTCGACACCGACGACCCCGCCGTGCGCGCGCAGCTGCTCGAAGACGCCTTCGAGGGCCATCGCTCGATCGCCCCGGAGGGCAGCGGCGCAGACGTGGCCGCCGCAGTGCTCGGCGGCTTCGTACGCTTCCGTCGCATCGGCCTCGACGTGGTCACGGACTCGTTGAGCTGGCCCGAGGAAGCGCGCCTATGCGTCGTCTGGACGGGTCATCCCGTACGCACCAGCGACATGGTGGCCAAGGTGCGGGAGCTGGCCACACGGGACCCGGTCAGGCATGACGCCCTCATTCAGGGACTGGGAGAAGCCGCTACTGGCCTGATCGGGGCGCTCGAAGACAGAAATTTGCAGGGAATCATCCACGGATTCGAGCACCATTTGATCGCCATGGCCGACCTCGGCGCGACCGCCGGTGTGCCGATTGTCGACCCGATTACGGAACAAATCCAGCAACTTGCGCGTAGTCACGGGGGCGCGGCCAAGCCCTCCGGCGCAGGTGGTGGTGACGTGGTTCTTGCAGTTTTCCAGGATTCCCAGGATGAAGCAGGCTTCCGCTCGGGCTGTGCAGAAGCGGGATTCGAGTTACTCTCAATCGTCGTCGGCGACGTTGGGGAACGCGTCGAGAGGTAGTGGATGCATCGGAATTCGAGGTGGCCTGGGTTCTACAAGCTATCGATTGAAGAACGCAGGCAGGTGGCAGCCGATTCCCTGGGGATCGGCATGAGCGAGCTGAGCGGAGCCCTCGAGGGTGGGCTGCACAGCGAGAAGGCAGACAAGATCATCGAGAACGTTGTAGGGACGTTCTCGCTGCCCTTCGCCCTGGCCCTCAACGTGAAGGTCAACGGCACGGACTACATCGCACCGATGGTCGTGGAGGAGCCCTCCGTGGTGGCCGCCGCGAGCAACGCAGCGAAGATGATCCGCGAGGGCGGCGGCTTCCAGGCCGAAGCCGACCCGCCGGTGATGATCGCCCAGGTCCAGCTGGACGCCGTGCCGGACAGCGCGACGGCCTGCGAGGCGGTGCGCCGTCACCAGGGCGAGCTGTGCGCGCTCGGCGACGAGCAGGTGCCGGGCCTGGTGCGCCGCGGTGGCGGCATGCGCGGGCTCGAGGCGCGCGACCTGGGCGAGGGCATGGTGGTGGTCCACCTCTTCGTCGACTGTCGCGACGCGATGGGCGCCAACCTGGTCAACACCGTGGCCGAGGGCGTCTCGCCGCGCATCCAGGAGCTGTGCGGCGGCGAGGTCGGGCTGCGCATCCTCAGCAACCTCTGCGATCAGCGCAAGGTGCGGGTGCGCGCACGCGTGCCGGCGGCCGCGATCGCGGGCAAGGGCTTCGAGGGCGCCGAGGTGATCGACGCGGTGGCGCGCGCCTCGCGCTTCGCCGAGCGCGATCCCTATCGCGCGACCACGCACAACAAGGGCCTGATGAATGGCCTGGACTCGGTCGTGATCGCGACCGGCAACGACTGGCGCGCGGTCGAGTCGGGCGCCCACGCCTACGCGGCCCGCAGCGGCCAGTATGCACCGCTGTGCACCTGGAAGAAGGACGGCGACGCCCTCGAGGGCTTCCTCGAGATGCCGCTGTCCCTAGGCACGGTCGGCGGCCCCTCGCGTGTGCACGACGGCGCCCGCATGGGCCTGCGCATCGTCAGCGTCGAGAGCGCGACCGAGCTCGCGATGGTCGCCGCCTCGGTCGGCATGGCCAGCAACCTGGCCGCCCTGCGCGCCCTCGCCACCGAGGGCATCCAGCGCGGCCACATGGCCCTGCACGCCCGCTCGGTGGCGATCGCCGCCGGAGCCGAGGGCGACGAGGTCGAGAAGGTCGCCAGCCGCATCCACGCCGCTGGCGACATCAACGTCGCAACCGCCCAGAAGGTCCTGGTCGAGCTGCGGCCCGCACCACCCGCCACGGCCCCCCCGCCCGCGGAGTAGTCGGGCTCGGACTCGGACTCGGGCTCGGACTCGGACTCGGGCTCGGACTCGGACTCGGGC
>JAPPOT010000910.1 GCA_028817855.1 Myxococcales bacterium | reverse complement strand
GGACGACCGCTGCCCGAACGACCCGGAGACCTACAACGGCTTCGAGGATGAGGACGGCTGCCCGGACCGCGGCAACGTCATCATCGAGGAAAACGAGATCATCATCCTCGAGAAGATCTACTTCGCCACGGACAGCGCCGAGATCCTGCCCCGTTCGTTCCCAATCGTGGACGCGGTGGCGGCGACTTTGATCGGCAACCCACAAATCACGCTGATCGAGGTCCAGGGCCACGCCGACGAGCGCGGCTCGGACGAGTACAACATCCGCCTGACGGGCGACCGCGCGGCCTCCGTGGTGCAGGCGCTGGGCCAGCGCGGGGTGGACATGCAGCGCATGCGCAGCGCGGGCTATGGTGAGCGTTGCCCGGTGGACCCGGCCTCCAATCCGGCGGCCTGGGAGAAGAACCGGCGCGTCGAGTTCAAGATCATCCGGACCGACAGCGGTCCGACTGGGGTCGAGGTGGCTTGCCCGGCCGCGCAGGCTTTGATACCCCAGTGAGGACGCCCTGCCTCCGCCCGCAGAGGCTGGGGTAGGGCGGTGCACGGGCAGCTGGCCGCTTTCGCGGGCGGACCGACCATGTCGCCGGACTTCGTCGACTTCATCAAAGAAGGCATTCTTTCGCTGCCTCAGAACCTCAAGGCGGCGCTCCGCCTCGTGGACGATCCCGAGATCCCGGATGACGGGAGGATCGCCATCGCCGGCGCGCTGCTGCACTGGCTCAGTGGCAGCAACAGCATCCCGGGCATGCGCGGCCCGCTTGCGCTGGTCGACGACGTGCTGATGCTCCGCCTCGCCTATGAGAAGGTGGAAGCGATCGCCCCCGAGGCGATGGCGCGGCACCGGGAGGACTCCCCGGAGATCTTCGGACAGCTCGCGGAGGAGATGGCGCTGGTGCGCGACACACTCGGAGCGGGTGTGCAGGTGCTCGAGAAGGCGCTCGAGAAGATGCCGAAGATCAAGCACCAGGGCCTCACCGCTGCGCAGTGTGTGCACGAGGAGGACGCCGGCACCGAGCTCTACGAGGAGGTGCAGACCGCGATGGTCGACCTGGAGCTCGAGGACGACGAGGTCGGTCGCGCGGTCAAGGGGCTCGGGCAGCTGGTCGAGAACCTGCGCAGCCGCGTCGGCTGAGGCTCAGCCGCGTCCCGGACGGCGCCGGGGAGACTCAGGCCGCGTCTCGGACGGCGTCAGTCGGTCGTGTGCCGACGCAGAGCCAGTCGAGGATCGCCTCGAGCTCCTGCTCCGGGTCCTGGACGGCCACCTCGTGGAGCCGATCCTGTTCGCGTTCCTGGATGCGCGCGCCGGGCAGCGCGTGGGCGATGCGCGCGTCAGCCGCGGATCCGCGCTCGACCCGCGCGCGCCAGTGCATGCGTCCGCTCCCCGCTCGTCGCCAGCCGTCGTCCTGCTCGACCAAATCGAGCGAGCGCAGGCCGACGGGGGGCGCGGGCAGAGCCAGCTCCAGGCGTGGTGCGCTGCCGGTCCGCGCGCCTGTGGGCGCGGCCTCGATCGTCAGTCGCAGTCGCGCCGCGCCGCGCCGGGCTGCGCGCGGCGCGAGGCGGCCACTCAACGCGTGGAGCCGGATCAGCGAGCCCTGGCCCGCCCGCGCGCGGGTACCGCGCGTCGCGTTGAAGAAGAGCGGCAGGGCCGCCAGCCAGCCTTCCACGGCGATTGCGCTGGCCGAGGGCTGGCGCGTCGCCAACCAGCACAGCACGCCGCTGGCGGTCAGCACGGTCAGTCCCAGCGGCGCGGTCGCGTCGAGCCAGGCGGGCGCACCGAGCCAGCCGTGCAGCCGGTGGGTGCGGGCGCGCTGCAGGTCGATCGCGGCCATCGGCCGGCGCCTGGTCACGGGGCTGTCGCGATGCACGATCCGCCGGGTCAGGCCGAGTGCGGCGGTGGCCAGCAGGAGCAGCAGTGCCGCCTGCGGGTGGCGGTCGTGCAGCCAGCCGGCGGCGATGCCGCTCGCGGGGATCACCAGCGCTGCGACCCAGGGCGCGCCCAGGGGGATCAGCGCGAGCGCGCGCGCGCCGGAGCGTACTGCCTCGGTGCGGGTGAAGCCGCGCTTGAGCCAGGCGCACAGGCCCAGTAGCAGGCCCACCAGCAGATGTGCGCCGGAGAATGGGGCCCGCTCTCGTGCGGCGGCCTGGTCGTCCGCTGGCGTCGTCTCGGGGATTTCGGGCAGCCCCAGCGCGAGCTCCCAGCGCAGCGTGCGCGGGAGCTGAGCCCGGGTGATCTCGATCCGCTCGCGGCCGCCGCGTGAGGTCCGAGCCACTGTGACGCTGTCGCTGCCGTCGTCTAGCAGCCGCAGGCCGGCGGGTCCCTCGACCCGCACACGCACGTTCTGCAGGTCCACGCGCCAGGCGGGCAGGGCCCAGCTCGCCTTGCCCGGCGCGGCGGGACGCGCGAGCGGCGCGTGGTAGAGCAGGCCGAGGGTGTAGCGCCCGCGCCAGGGCGCCTTGCGCCGGTGATCGAAGCGGATCACCACGCGCCCATCGTCATGGACGCGCGCCTGCGGGATGTACTTGCGGCCGTCCTCACCGACCAGCCATGGGGGTTTGTCGGCGTCGAGCTGGATGCCCTCGCCCATGCCGACCAGCTCGAAGTCGGAGATCCAGCCCCCGCGCACGCGCAGGTCCACCTCGAGCAGCACGAGCGCATCGCCTCGCCGGTCCACGTCGAGGTGGGCGCGCGTGGACTCCACCGTCGTGCGCGTCCAGGCCGAAGCCGGAGTCGCCCACAGCATCAGGCAGGCCACGATCAGCGCAAGGCGCATGTCGAGACGCTAGCTTGTTCCCAAAAATCCCCGAAATTACTTGCCTAGCTGGGCGGGACGATGCGCAGCCAGCTGGGCATGAAGAGCAGCACGAAGAGGACGAGACAGAGCCAGGCCACGGCCCGGCGCGCGGGTGAGAGCGTGTGATCGTCCGTGGCGGGGTGTTCGCGGCCTCGGCCGGCTCGGGCCATGAAGCCGAGCAGCATCCACCAGACGAGCCACTGCATGCCTGGGCCCGACGCCTGGGTCAGGGCGTCGTTCCAGGCCCCGCGCACCGCGTAGGGCCACGCGTAGAAGAGCGCCGTGCCCGCAGCCAGCGGCAGCAGTAGCCTGCGCAGCCCGCGCGAGATGCGCTCGTGGCGCTCGCCCAGCAGCGCATGGGCAATGTGCCCCCCGTCGAGCTGCACCGCCGGGATCAGGTTCAGCATCGTCACGAAGAGCCCCGCCCAGCCCGCGAACGCGGTGGAGGTCAGCATGATGTCGTGGCCCTCCGGAATCGGTCCCTTGAGGGCGTAGAGCATCGCCTTGTAGAGCAGTGAGTGCCCTTCCTGGAGGTAGGCGCGGTCGGCGAGGATCGGCTCGATCGGTGACTCGGCGATGCCGTAGGCGAGCACCGGCAGTGCCACGATGAGCCCCGCCAGAGGTCCGGCAGCGCCGATGTCCAACAAGGCGCTTCGGCGGGCGATGCGGTCCGGCATCAGGATCACCGCGCCCATCGTGCCGAGCGGCCCGAGCGGAAAGGGGACGAAGAAGG
>JAPPOT010000429.1 GCA_028817855.1 Myxococcales bacterium | reverse complement strand
CCCTACTTCCCCGTCAGCCCCGCATAAATCCCGTCCTCCGCAAAGATCGCCTGCCGCCGCTCTTCCTCGCTCATCTCCTCGGGCTCGATGCCGATGGCGTTGAAGATGCGGGCCAGCATCGAGTAGGTGCCGAAGACGAAGAGGAACTCGAGCTGGTGTTTGCGGTCGAAGTAGAGGGTGAGCTTTCGCCAGAGCTCGTCGTCGATGCGGGCGTCGGTCAGGAGCTGATCGACGGCGCGGATGCAGAGGCGCTCCAGCTCGGACCAGATGGCGGCGTCGGGGCTTTGCTTGATCGCCTCGAAGTGCTCCCTGGTCAGCCCCATGCCGGCGCCGATCACCACGTGCTGGGTCCACTCGTACTCGGAGTGCAGGCGGTAGGCCACGCGCAGGATCACGATCTCGATCAGCCTCCGTGAGAGGGTCAGCTTCGAGCTGAGGACGACGTTGTACTGGAGCCAGGCGGAGGCCAGCTCCGGGTGATTGGCCAGCGTCATCACCGCCTTGAACTTCGAGCCGAGGTAGCGCGCCTCCGGCCCCTCGAAGATGGTGAAGACGTCGCGCATCTCGTCGGTCCAGCGCTCGCGCGGCACGGGCGGGATGCGCGGAGCGCGCGCGGGAGAGGGCTTCGGTGCGCTGCGCTTGCGCCCCTTCGCCGCCGTCGCGCGGCTGGCCTTGGTGGCCTTCTTCTTGGGCGCCTTCTTCGCGGTCGGCTTCTTCTTGCTGGCGGTCTTCTTGGCCACTGCCTTCTTCTTGGCGGCTCGCCCCTTGCCCCCGGTATCCCTGGCAGCCGCCTTCTTCTTGGTGGCCTTCTTCACCTTCTTCTTGGGCGCCTTCTTCGTGGCTCCGCGCCGCGTGCCTGTCCTGCTGGTCGTGGCCCTCATCGCTCTCGTGCCTCCCGCCTGCGGCTCTCAGCATACGCCACCCCGCGCGACGCCCAGAAGGGCCGAACGGGATCGTCCGATGTCGCGGCGTCCGCTTGACAGCTAATCAACACTGTTGTTGATTACATGTCATGGGGGACGATGACAAGGACCAAGACGATGGGATGTGAACCGACCGAGACGCCCGAGGACGTCGACATTGCCGCCATGCGGGCGAAGTACGCGCAGGAGCGCGAGCGGCGGCTGCGCAAGGATGGTCAGCGGCAATACATCAGGACCGAGGGCCAGCACGCCGAGAGCTACGAGCACGATCCCCACAACCCGGTGGCCGATCGGGTACCCATCTCGGAGGACCTGGACGTGGCCATCATCGGGGCCGGCTGGTCGGGCCTGCTGGCGGCCTACCACTTGAAGAAAGCGGGCGTCTCCACCTTCCGGAACATCGACTCGGCTGGGGACTTCGGCGGCGTCTGGTACTGGAATCGTTATCCCGGCATCCAGTGTGACAACGATGCCTACTGCTACCTGCCCCTGCTCGAGGAAACCGGCTACGTCCCCTCGAAGAAGTACGCGGACGGCACGGAGATCCATGCCCACGTCAAGCGCATCGTCGACAAGTACAAGCTCGACAAGCGCGCCCTCTTTCACACCCTGGTGCGCGGCGTGCGCTGGGACCGATCGATCAAGCGCTACCGCATCACGACCAATCGCGGAGACGACATCCGTGCCCGTTTCGTGATCATGGCCGCCGGCCCGCTCAACCGTCCCAAGCTCCCCGGCATCCCCGGCCTCGACCAGTTCGAGGGGCACACCTTCCACACGGCGCGCTGGGACTACGACTACACGGGCGGCAGCTGGGAGAAGCCCGAGCTCCACAAGCTCGCCGACAAGCGCGTGGCCATCGTCGGCACCGGCGCGTCGGCCATCCAGATCGTGCCCCACCTCGGGCGCCACGCGAAGCACCTCTACGTCGTGCAGCGCACGCCCTCGACCGTGGACGTGCGGCAGAACCCGCCCACCGATCGCCGCTGGGCCAAGAGCCTCAAACCCGGCTGGCAGGCCAAGCGGCAGGAGAACTTCCACAAGGCCGCCATGGAGGGCCTACTGCCCGGTGCGACCGACCAGATCTGCGACTTCTGGACGGAGCTCAACCGCAACATCCAGGCGCGCATGGAGGCCCGCGGCTGGCCGCAGCTGCCGATGGAAGAGTTCATGGGCCTGCGCGAGGTGGAGGACCACCGTGTGATGGAGCGCCTGCGCCGGCGGGTGGACAGCATCGTCGAGGACGAGGCCACCGCCGAGGCCCTCAAGCCCTACTACAACTTCCTGTGCAAGCGCCCGCTGTCGCACAACGGCTACTACGACACCTTCAATCGCCCCAACGTCGAGCTCCTCGATGTGTCGGACACCCTCGGCCTCGAGGCGATGACCAAGCGCGGGATCATCGCCAATGGCAAGGAGCACGAGGTCGACTGCGTGATCTTCGCCAGCGGCTTCGAGGTGACCAGCGAGCTCAGGCACCGCTGGGCGATCGAGCCCTTCGAGGGGCGCGACGGCCTGTCCATCTACGACCACTGGGAGGACGGCTACCAGACCTTCCACGGCATGATGACCCACGGGTTTCCGAACTTCTTCGTCATCGCCTTCACCCAGGGCGGCCTGAACGCGAACATCACGCTCACATTCCAGACCCAGGCCGAGCACATCGCCCACATCATCGGCGCGGCCATGAAGCGCAAGGCGACGACGGTGGAGTGCTCGAAGAAGGCCCAGGACGCGTGGGTCAAGCACGTGCGCGAGACCGCGATCGACATGAGTCAGTTCGCCGGGATCTGCCCGCCGAGCTACCTGAACAACGAGGGCGAGGACAAGCTGCGCTGGTACCTCGGCGAGATCTACGGGCCGGGCTTCTACGCCTTCGCCGACCTGATCCGGGAGTGGCGCGACAACGGGGACATGGCTGGCCTCGTCATTCGCTGAGGGGCCTGCGATGGATCGCGGTGAGCTTCGCGAGCAGCTCGAGAGCTTTCGCACCACCGTCCGCCGCTTCGTGGCTCGCGAGGTGACGCCGCACACCGCGCAGTGGGAGCGCGATGGCATCGTACCGCTCGAGCTGTGGCGTGCGCTGGGCGAAGCGGGGCTCTTGTGCGTGGACGTGCCCGAGGAGGATGGTGGCGCGGCCGCGGACGTGCGCTTCTCCGTGATCGTGCTCGAGGAGCTCCAGCGCGCCAACGCCGGCGGCCTGGCGACGGGCGTGATGGTGCACTCGGACATCGTGGCGCCCTACCTCGTCCGTCATGGCTCGCGCGAGCAGAGGCAGCGCTGGCTGCCGCGCCTTGTCGCCGGCGAGGTGGTCGGCGCGATCGCCATGACCGAGCCTGCCGCAGGCAGTGACCTCAAGGCCATGGCGATGCGGGCGCGACCCGATGGGGGAGGGTGGGTGCTGGACGGGCAGAAGACCTTCATCACCAACGGCCAGAACGCCGGGCTGGTGATCACCGCTGCGAAGACGACGCCTACGAGCGGGGCCCGCGGCATCAGCCTCCTTCTGGTCGACGCCGAGCTGCCGGGCTATCGGCGCGGGCGCAACCTGGAGAAGGTGGGCCAGCACATGGCCGACACCTCCGAGCTCCACTTCGAGGGGGTGCGGG
>JAPPOT010000174.1 GCA_028817855.1 Myxococcales bacterium | reverse complement strand
CTCCCGCGCCCGTCGCGCGCATCAAGCTGCGCCCTGCGGCGCAGGCACCGATCGGCCTCGCGGAGGACGCGACGGTGGTCGAGCTGGATTCCCGCCGGCAGCGCGCCGAGGCGCCGCCGGAGCCGGAAGCCTCCGAGCCACCGCCCCTGCCGGAGCCGATCGCGGTCTCTGAACCCGCCGCCCGCGAGGAGCGCGCCGCGCTGCCCGAGATCGCGCCGCCAGCGCCCGAGGTGGTCTCGAGCCTCGCCCCCGCCGAGGTCGAAAAGCAGCAGGAGTCCGAGCGCTCGTCGGTTGGCTTCGTGATCGCAGCGGTCGCCGCCATGGCCGTCATCGGTGTCGGTGGCTGGTGGCTGACCCGCGGCACCTACGAGCCCGCACCGCGCGCGAAGACTCCTATCGTCAAGCCACCCCCGGCGGCTGCGGCCGCCGTTGCGCCCAAGCATGCGCCGCCGGTGGCGGAGCAGCCGGCCCAGCCCGAAGCTCCGGTCGAGCAGCCCGCGCCGGTCGCCAGGAAGAAGGTTCGCAAGGCGAAGCGCGCCCCCAAGGCGACGCGTGCGACTGCGCCTGCGCCCGCGGAATCAGAGGCGCAAGCGCCGGCCGAGGCGCCCGAGCCGGCACTCCAGGTCAAGCCACGCAACACCGAGCTGCCCGATACTCCGAGCCGCGATGCGGTCGTGGCTGCTCTGTCCAAGGTCCAGCGAGCCGTGCGCGCCTGCGCGCCCGGTCAGCGCGGGGTCGCCCAGGTCGATCTGACGGTGTCCGGCGTCGGCAAGGTCACCCACGCCATCGTCGGCGGTGACTTCGCGGGCACACCGGAGGGCTCGTGCATCGCGCGCGCCGTGCGCGGTGCGCGCTTCACGCCCTTCAAGCAACCGCGCTTCCGGGTGGTCTACCCGTTTTCTCTCTAGTCTGGCGGTCCCCGAGCCACGCCCTCACCCCCCACCCGACCGCCCATCAATGGAAGCGGGGCTCGGTTCGCCGAGGAATCTGGGGTGGCGTCGCGGTGCCGATCGACTAGCTTCGCCGCCCATGGGAAAGCTTCGTGTGGGGGATGCGGCGCCGGACTTCTCGGCGACCGCGGGGGATGGCACGCCGGTGCGTCTGGCCGACTACCGTGGACGTCACCTGGTGCTCTACTTCTATCCGAAGGCCTTCACTCCGGGCTGCACCGCCCAGGCGAAGGCGTTCGCCGCGCACGATGGCGAGATCGGGGAGCTCGGGGCCGCGGTGGTTGGTGTCAGCACCGACCCCCCACCCACCGTGTGCGATTTTGGCGCACGTTTCGAGCTGCCGTTTCCACTGATCGGCGACGAGGATGGCAGCCTCGCGCGCTCCTATGGCGTGCGGCGCGCGCTCCTCGGCATGGCCAAGCGGGTGACTTTCGTCGTCGACCCGGAGGGCAGGATTGCCGGGCGGTTTCACCATGAGGTCCGCACCACGCGACACGTCGATGACGTGCTCGAGCTGCTGCGCGAGCGTCAGGCCTGATCTTGTTGAGATGTCACGCCTACGGTAACTTTCTCTTCTTGGTGTGACCGCTCCTGCCGGTTCACGTCGTGAGGAGGGAGCACCCATGGCCCGACCCGAGGACGAGTACGAGGGCGACGAGGACGAGGACGACGACTACGAGGACGAGTCCGAGCCGCCGCCACGCCGCGGACGTGCACCGCGCGCGACCCTGGGCGACCCGATGGCGCAGGGCAACTTCGTCAAGCGTCGCACCGAGAGGCACGAGCTGCGCGCGCCGGCACGTCCTGCCCCGCAACGGCCCGGCCCACAGAAGCCGAAGGGGGCGAGCCTCGATGCCCTCGGCCGCATCCGCGAGCAGCGCGCCCAGGAGAGCTTTCGCAAGGGCTTTGCCTGGGGCGCCGGGGTGATCGGCATGCTCGCGGCGCTCGCTTCCGCCGTCGTGGTGCTGACCGACGGCGGCTACGCGCGCCGCTCCGAGATGGCCCAGATCGAGCTCGACCGCGTCAAGGAGCTGGCCGAGGACGGCGACGCCGAGGCGGCCGAGCTGCGCGTCGCCGAGATCATGGCGCTCATCGCGGGGCCGGCCGCCACCGACGATCAGATGGAGCTGGTGCGCCAACACAGCGCGCACGGAAGGATCAGCGACGCGGAGATCGAGTGGATCGAGCGCGCGGCCGCCATGGCCGGCGAGGGCATGATCAACGACAAGATCCTCGCCGCCACGCGCACGGACAAGGTCGGTCGAGCCGCGGGGGACAGCGGCCCCGACGTCTTCACCAACGACATGAAGACCACCATGTCCAAGAAGGACATCCGGGAGATGGGGGGCGAGGATCTGGACGGCCGCGACCTGGGGCTCGGCAAACCTGCCCGCGCGCAGCGGCAGAACCGCAAGACCATGGGCAAGGCCAACAAGGGCGGCCGCAGCATGCTCAGGGCCTCTGGCAAGGATCCGGACAGCGTCGACGTCCCCGAGGTGCCGGACTAGCGCAGCAAAAAGGGGCGGCGCGCCCCCCGCGTCGCAGCTATCCTGCGGCCACGATGGCCAGCGC
Source organism: Myxococcales bacterium (assembly GCA_028817855.1). Classification (GTDB taxonomy): domain Bacteria; phylum Myxococcota_A; class Polyangia; order Polyangiales; family JAFGIB01; genus JAOUOP01. The sequence goes on along the minus strand of JAPPOT010000174.1, from coordinate 13,280 downwards.
GTCGGACGACAGCAGTGAGGCGGCGGAGGCGCCGCCCAACTTCATCCATGACATCATCGACGAGGAGGTGCGCGACGGCAGCCGCGCCCAGGGTGACGTGTGTACGCGCTTCCCTCCGGAGCCCAACGGCTACCTGCATATCGGCCACGCCAAGTCGATCTGTCTGAACTTCGGGACCGCCATCAAGTACGGCGGTCGTTGCAACCTGCGCTTCGACGACACCAACCCCACGAAGGAGAAGCAGGACTTCGTCGACGCCATCCAGCGCGACATCCGCTGGCTCGGATTCGAGTGGGACCGGCTGCTCTACGCGTCCGACTACTACGACCAGCTCTATCGCTGGGCCGAGCAGCTGATCGAGGACGGCAAGGCCTACGTGGATGAGGGCACCGCGGAGGAGATCAGCAAGGCGCGGGGCGACTTCTACAAGCCGGGCGTCGACAGCCCCTACCGCGACCGCCCGCCGGCCGAGAGCCTCGATCTCTTCCGCCGCATGCGCGCGGGCGAGTTCCCCGACGGCAAGATGGTTCTGCGCGCCAAGATCGACATGCAGTCGGGCAACCTCAACATGCGCGACCCGACGCTCTATCGGATTCTGCACGCCACCCATCACCGCACCGGCGACGACTGGTGCATCTACCCGATGTACGACTTCGCCCACGGGCAGAGCGATGCGATCGAGGGCATCACGCACTCGATCTGCACGCTCGAGTTCGAGGCGCACAGGCCCCTCTACGACTGGTTTCTGGAGCAGCTGGCCCTGCCCAACCGCCCGCGCCAGATCGAGTTCTCGGGCCTGACCCTGAGTTACACGGTGTTGAGCAAGCGCTACCTGCGGCAGCTGGTCGAGCAGGAGCACGTCTCCGGCTGGGACGATCCGCGCATGCCGACGCTGGCGGGCATGCGCCGCCGCGGATACGCGCCCGAGGCGATCGTGGCGTTCTGCGATCGGCTAGGCGTCTCCAAGCGTGAGGGCGGAATGGGCGACGTCTCGCTCTTCGAGTTCCTCCAGCGAGAGCGCCTCAACGCGAGCGCGCCCCGTCGCATGGCGGTGCTGCGACCGCTGCGCGTGGTGATCACGAACTACCCCGAGGACGAGTCCGAGGAGTTCGACGCGATCGAGCACCCGGAGCATCCCGAGCGCGGCACGCGCAAGGTTCCCTTCTCGCGGGTGCTCTACATCGAGCGCGACGACTTCCGCGAGGATGCGCCCAAGAAGTGGTTCCGGCTCGCGCCGGGACGTGAGGTTCGCCTGCGCAACGCGTGCTTGATCATCTGCAAGGAAGTGATCAAGGACGACGCTGGCGAGGTGGTGGAGTTGCGCTGCGAGTGGGACCCACAATCGCGGGGGGGGACGCCCGCGGACGGTCGTCGCGTGAAGGGCACGCTCCATTGGGTGAGCGCCGCGCACGCGGTCGACGCCGAGGTCCGCCTCTACGATCGGCTCTTCAGAGTCGAAAACCCGATGGATGCGCCGGAGGGGCAGGACTACCTCGCGAATCTGGACCCGGATTCATTGGAGGTTTTGATGGGCTGCAAGATCGAGCCTTCCCTCGCGAATGCGGTCGCCGGTGCGACGGTGCAATTCGAACGGCTGGGTTATTTCTGCGCCGACCGTGACGGAAGCCCGGAGCGCCCGGTGTTCAATCGCACCCTGACCCTTCGTGACAGCTGGGCCAAGCTCGAGAGAAAATTCGCGAGCGGGTGATCGGTTACTGACCGCTTGGGCCACGGATTCGCTGCAGAAGACGCCCGGGTCACAGGGGGTTTGCAACTGGGGCGAGCTGATTTAGCCTCCCGCTGCCACTTGGTTGGAGGTGCACGGTTAAGCCATGCGGTTGGGTGCCATCAGGCTCGCTTCGATCTGCGCGAGCGCAGTTCTTCTTCTTTCGCTTTCGGCGGGCGGCGCGCGCGCGGATCAGCCCCGCGACTGGATGATCGCCGCGCAGCCGGACGGCACCGATCTCTTCATCGATGCCATCCTGCCGGGTGCGCAGCTCACCGCTGAGCACCGCATCCCGATCTACGGGTTCGCGAACCAGCTCACCTTCCGCGGGAACTCCCTCTATACGGCGGCGTTCTACGAGTCGCAGGCCGATGTGGAGCTGCGCATCCTCGCCCTCACGCTGGGTGCGACCGGCGGATTCCGCAGCAGCTTCCGCAGCATGGAGTTCGAGGCCGATGAGCCGATCGATCGCCACGCCCGTCGCCTGCGCACCGTCGACGGCGACTTCACCGAGGCCACCTACGGCTTCGCCGAGGGCCGCGCGACGCTCTCGCTGCCGATCAACGACTACGTCGTCTTCAACGGCATCAACTCCATGCGCTTCGAGGGCCGGCCGCCGCGCTCGGTCGACTGGCGCAACGGCGTCGTGCGCGACGACAACGTGCTGTGGAAGTCCGACCTCATGCTCTTCCTCAAGCACCGCGACTGGGGCGGCATCGCCCCGATGATGCAGATCCTCGACTTCGGGCTCGGCGGTCGCCGCTTTACCCAGTTCAACTACGGCTTCATCCTGGCGACGCGCCCCGGGATCCAGCAGGCTGATGACATCCTCTTCCTCCAGGTGATCTTCCACCCGGGCGCCACGCTCGGCGGGGTCGACAACTCCGATGTCTACGGTCTCGACGTGCTGTTCTCGCCCATCACCTTCCAGCTGGCTTACCGGACGGTGCTGCCCCTGTGGCGGCCCGAGGAGTGACGGATTGAGAGGGCTGAGCGGGACCGCAACCGACGGAGGTCACTCGAGAAAGGACCATGGCGGACCAGCCGCTCGCGAGCGCGGGCCTCGAAGAGCTGAGCTGCTATGCTTTGCAGGGGCTACTTATACGTGTATACGAAAAACCGGCCGCAATTATGGGTTGGTTGTAGTAATGCAGGGGAGATGATTGGGATGAGTGGTAAAAGTGCGATCTATTCAGTGGTGGTGTGCCTCGCGGCGCTGGCGGTCGGCTGCAGCGAGAGCGGTGGCAGCCCCGAACGCGACAGCGGTGACGGCACGAACGTCGTGCCCGGGACCCCTGGCGGTGACACGTCGATGCCAGGGACCCCTGGCGGTGACACGTCGATGCCCGGGACCCCTGGCGGTGACACGTCGATGCCCGGGACCCCGGGTGGTGACACGTCGATGCCCGGAGGCGGCGGCACTGGCGGCGGCATGTCGACGGGCGACGGCGACGGCGACGGCGACACCGGCAACGTCCCCGATCTGACCTGCGCCACGCAGGACGTCCTCGACGGCTCCTGCAAGGCGATGGCCGAGGGCGTCTACGCGATCAAGACCACCATCGACGTATGGTGGCAGGACGACGCCAACCCCCCGCTGGTCGATCCCGGCCGCGGCAACATCGAGGTCTGGCTCAAGGGCGAGCTCACCGATGTCTGCGACGACGGCAGCGGCGGCGTGGGCGTGATGCAGGGCTGCGGCACGACGCTGCCGGTCTTCAAGAGCGATGCCAACTGCGATGCGTTCCAGATCGAGTTCCCGAACGAGCTCTGGGATAGCGATGCCATGCCGACCTTCCCGACCACCGGCAGCACCACCGGCTTCGAGCCCGGCGACATCCTGAGCATCGCCACCGCCACCGGCCTCGTCGGCATCGATCTCAACGATCCCGACGGCACATGGCCGACCCCGGCCGAGACCGGCACCATCGGCTGCGCTGCGGGCTCCGGCGAGGTGTGCTTCCCCGACCACGACGGCGATGGCAATCCCGGTATCACCGTCAAGATGGGCAAGATCGGTGAGGAGATCCCGGGGATCCTGTGCGGCGGCTTCCAGCTGCCCTTTGTGCACCGCGGTGCACCGCTCGACGCGGTCGGCGCGCTGATCGACGACGGCGTCAAGGCGGACACGCTCTTCATCGGCCTGCGTACCCGTCTCGGCGGCGCCGGCGCGATCGGCAGCGACTGCGCCAGCGGTAGCGGCGACTCCACCGCCGAGGCGCTCGACTCGCGCGTGTGGGACTGCACCAAGACCGACGGAACCGCCTGCGCACCCGCCGAGTCCGCCTTCGTGGACGAGTCGGCTCCCGACTACAACATTCTCAACAAGGACGAGGCACCGCCGACATCGGTGACCGTTCCGGCCACGCAGGGCGGCGGCCCGCTCGATCAGACCCCGAGCATCGGTCCGGTCTCCGAGCTCGTTCGTCTCGGTAACATCGGAGAGTCCTTCGACTGCGCCGCGGTTCGTGCAGCGTTGCCCTAGCGGTCACCGCGAAACGAGCTGAGGAAGCTTGAAAAGCCAGAGTGCGGCATCTATGAGAGGTGCCGCACTCTTTTTTTAGGGCTCGAGAGGACTGTTCATGCGTCATGTTGTGCTAGCTGCTGCGGCTGCGGTCTCCACGCTGATGATCCCAGTGCAGCAGGCCCACGCGGGTGGCGTGGAGTACACGGGTCAAGGCGCGATGGCGCTGGCCCGCGGCGGGGCCGTAGCAGCCCGCGCCGAGGACCCGATGGTGATCGCGCACAACCCGGCCGGACTGGTCGAGCTTCGCGGTCAACAGTTCCTGCTCAACGTCAACCTCGCGCTCTTCGACGCGTGCGTCGATCCGATCGGCTTCTACGGCTGGGGCAACTACCTGGGGGGACAGCCGGCGGAGATTCCGGATCCGGAGGGCGGCGAGCCCCAGGCTTTGCCACTTTCACAGACGGTGACCGGGGATGACGGCCAGACCATCGCCGACCCGCGCGCGACCGAGTACTACTACGACGAGCTCGACACGGTCTGCTTGCAGCAGAACGTGATCCCGATCCCGCAGATGGCGTGGACGATGCGCGTGAGTGAGCGCTTCGGCATCGGCTTTGGCCTGATCTTCCCGGCGGCGCAGCCGTCGGGCCAGTGGGGCGGCGAGTACGGCGTCATTCGGGGCGACGACGGCGACCTGCGTCCCTCTCCGGTGCGCTACATGGGCGTCAAGAGCGCCACGCTTGGCGTCTTTCCCAACCTCGCGTTCGGCTACCGCTTCAACGACATGATCCGCGCGGGCCTCTCGCTCGAGTGGGGCATCATCGCTGCCAACGTCTTCACGATGGCGGGCGCAATCGGAGGCACCACCCCGGCCAACGACATCCTCGCCCTCGTCAAGGCGCAGGACTTCTTCATTCCGGCCTTCACCACGTCCGTGCATCTGGTGCCGGACGATGCGCTCGATGTCGTGCTGGCCTTCCGCTTTCAGGACGACGTCAACGCCAAGGGTGACGTGGACCTGACCACCGGCATCTTCGACCCGGCCAGCCAGACACACACCACCAGCAACATCCCGATCACCTCGCTGAAGCAGTCGATGCCGTGGAAGCTGCGCGCGGGCGTGCGCTACGCGGACCGCTTCGCGCCCCGCCCCGTGGGCACCGGCGAGGACGAGCCCGACCTCTCGAGCCCCGAGGTGATCCACGACCCCCTGCAGGACGAGCGCTGGGACGTCGAGCTGGACGTGGAGTACCAACTCAACGGGCGCAACCAGGAGCAGGAGGTCGAGTACGAGCTCGGCAACCAGGTCGTCTTCGTGCCCACCGACCCGACCATGGAGCCCGCAGGCACGGACTTCCCCAACGCCAGCGTTCCCTCCACGATCGTGCAGAAGCACTGGAAGGACCAGGTCTCTGTGCGCCTGGGCGGGACCTACAACGTGATGCCGGGCCAGCTCGGCGTGAGCGCGGGTGTCCACTACGAGAACCGCGGCATCGATCCGGCCTACATGCAGACCGACTTCTGGCCCGTCGCGCGCGTCGGGCTGCACGGCGGGCTGCTGATGCGCGTGGCCAAGCGCATCGACCTGGTGGTCGCCTACGCGCACATCTTCCAGGAGACGATCACGACCTCGGCGCCATTCCACGCGACCCGCGATCAGATCGGCCTGGCCCGCAACGAGACGGGCACCGTGCAGAACATCGACAAGACGGTCGGTGTGCTGGTCGATCGCGCGGGAACGGGCACCGAGGTGTTGGTGGAAGATCCGCCGGCGGCCGCGGACGGAGAGGCGCGCCTGGAGCAGAACCTCTCCCGCAGCCCCACCGAGCAGCCGCCCTACATCATCAACTCGGGCACCTACCGCTCCAGCTTCGACATCCTCGCGGTCGGCCTCAACATCCACTTCTAGTCGGGCCGGAGGGCCCGACTCGCGGAAAGGTCACGCGACCCTTCCCCCCAAGTGGCAAGCCACTTGGGGCCCCCCATCCCGCGGGGTCGTCGTCGCTTTGCTCCTCCTCCGGGTGCTGCTGGAGGAGTTGGGTGCGACATGTCCCTGCGTCGGGCCCGCGGGGCCCGGCCTACTTCGCCGAGGGATCTGCTCGTGTCACCGGCGGCCTCAGGTGGGACAGGGCGCTGGGAGGCTTGGTCTCGGTTCATCGGACCAGGGCCTTGGCCTCGAATTTGGTCTCGGCCTCGGCTTAGCCACTCGCCGAAAACTGGACGTCGGATCCGTGCTTGTGGACTGTCCCTAGCTAGGAGGCTCCAAGGGAGCCTCCTAGGAGGCCTGCCATGGACAAGACGCGGCTGACGCTCGAGGGTGTGGATACGCCGATCGTGACGCAGGTGCGGGAGCTGCGCGAGGGCGGGATGACGGTGGAGCAGTCCTTGCCGTTTCTGCGCTTGCAGACCGGCGTGCTCGATGCCGACGACAACCGCTCGCGTATCGAGTCGGTGAGCCTGGTGGTCGCCGACGGGGTGCCGCGGCTGGTGCTCGACCTGGCCTACGATGGCGCGCCATACACCGACGCCGTGCCGGCCGCCGAGGCGTCGCTCGACGCCGATGCGCACATGCCGCTCGCCGGCGTCGCGCGCACTCGCCGGCCGGACGAGACGCTCGAGTACGAGATCGAGTCGCCGCCCCCGGAGGAGACGCCCGCGAGGGCTGCCGAACCCGCGACCGACGAGGCGCCGCGCGAGCCGACCCAGGTCTTCAAGACCCACGCACCCGAAGCGGGAGAGCCGTCGCGCGAGGAGCCGAGCTCGCTGAGCATGGAGGAGCAGCTGATCCTCTCGGCCAAGCCTTCCTACCGCCTCGCCCAGCGCTGGGCCCGCATCGAGCCCCACCTGCGCCGCGCCGCGGGTCTCACCCGCGACCACGGCATCCGCCTCGCCCACTGGGCCTGGCCCCGCCTCCTCCTCGCCGCCCGCGCCACCGCCACCGCGAGCCTCAAGCTAGTCACCCTCGTCCACGCCCGCTTCGCCCGGTAGGCACCGGCGAAGGTTGGGGTCCATGAGCGAGGCGCATTGGAGCGCTGATGTAGTTTGGGCGACAGGGGCGTGCAGGAGCGAGCGCGCCCGGAGCCCAACACCGGAGGCGTAGCGGCGCTACATGAAGGATTTGGGCGAGGACGCAAGCCGCTCCTGCGCGCCCCTGTCGCCCAAACTACCCGCCTTCGCCGTGGGCTCTTAGTGCCTCGAGATCATGGATGACCAGGTGGCCCGACTGCTGGGAGACGATGCGCTCCTGCTCCCAGCCGCGCACCTGCTTGTTGGCGCTCTCGCGTGTGGCGCCGACCAGGTCACCCAGCTCCTGCTGGGAGAGCTTGAAGGGGATGCGCACGCTGTGGTCGATGCGCTTCTCGCCATACTTCTCGGCCAGCTTCACCACCGCGCGCGCCAGGCGCCCGCCGACGCGCAGGAAGGCGATGTCGTCCGCGCGCTCCGTCAGGTTACGCAGCCGCGTGGAGAGCACCTGCAGCAGCTGGATCGCCGAGCCCGGCGACGTCTCCAGGAACTGGATGAAAGGCTCGCGCCGAATCGACAGCAGCTCCACGTCACCGAGCGCGATGATCGTGGCGGAGCGCGGTCCGCCATCCATCAACGTGACCTCGCCGAAGACCTGCCCGGGGCCCATGATGTTCAACGCACTGTCGCGCCCCTCGGGATCCGACGTGACGACCTTCAGGTGGCCACTGACGATGATGAACATCTCACCGCCTGGGTCCGCCTGTCGCACGACCACGTCGCGCGCGGTGTAGTGCTTGCGGTTGGCGAGGTTGGCGATGGATCGGAGCTCGCTTTCACCCAGGTCGGCGAGGAGCTCGGCACTGCGGAGTAGCTCGATGGGGGCAGCCACCGAGCCGGAGCTTACCCCAACTGGCGGTATGGCAACAGGCATGGAACCTCCAAGTGAGCCGCAGCATCACTCCCGCGCAAGAGCGCGGCTATGACGCGCTTCACACCGCTGCGCTTTTTGGCCGATCGACGGGGACGCCACTCAGCTGGCCTTGCGCCGGCGATTGCTCAGGTTCCTGACCTCGTCCTTGGACAGCCCGCTCGACGGCGCGATCTTGACCGAAGCCTCGCGTCCGGTGGTGACCTCGCGCGCCTTCACGTTGAGCACACCGTCGGCATCCATCAGGAACGTGACCTCCACGTTCACCTTGCCCGCTGCTGCCTGGGGCAGGTCCCCGAGCACGAAGCGGCCCAGGTAGCTGTTGTTGTCGACCAGCTCGTCCTCGCCCTGGTAGACGGAGATCTCCACGTGGTCCTGCTGATCGCGCGTCGTCGCGAATAGTTTCTTTTCGCTGGTAGGAATCGTCGTGTTCTTCTCGATCACGCGTGACATGCGCCCCTCGGTCACGCGCACGCCCAGTGAGTGTGGCGTGACGTCGAGCAGCACCACGTCCTGGACCTCGCCCGTCATGATCGCGCACTGGGTCGCGGCGCCGACGGCCACGATCTCGTCCGGGTTCACGTCCTTGGCGGTGATCTTGCCGAAGATCTCTTCCACTTTCGCCTGGACCGCGGGCATGCGCGTCATGCCGCCCACCAGCAGCACCTGATCAAGGTCCGAGGCCACGATGCCCGCGTCGGCGAGCGCCTGCTTGCACGGCGCCTCGAGTCGATCGATCAGCTGCTCGCACAAGCGCTCGACCTTGGTGCGCTCGAGTACGTCCACGCGCAGATGCAGGGGCCCGTCCGGGCCGGTCGCGATGAAGGGCAGATTGATCGAGGTCGTGGAGGTGCTCGACAGCTCACGCTTGGCGGTCTCGGCCGACTCCTTGAGTCGCTGCAGGGCCACCGGGTCGTCGCTGATGTCCTCACCGCACTCCCCTTCGAACTGGTCCAGCAGGTACTCGATCAGGAGTCGGTCGAAGTCGTCGCCGCCGAGGAACGTGTCGCCGTGGGTCGCGAGCACCTCGAAGACGCCGCCTTCGGTCTTCAGGATGGTGATGTCGAAGGTGCCGCCCCCCAGGTCGAAGATGGCAAGCGTCTGATCGCGGTTCTTGTCGATTCCATAGCCGAGGGCTGCGGCGGTCGGCTCGTTGACGATGTTCTTCACGCGCAGCCCGGCGATGGTGCCCGCGTCCTTCGTGGCCTGCCGCTGGCTGTCGTTGAAGTAGGCCGGTACCGTGATCACGGCCTCGCCGATCTCTTCGCCCAAAAAGTCCTCCGCGATCGCCTTGATCTCTTGCAGGATCACCGCCGAGATTTCCTGCGGGCTGTAGTCGCCGTCGCGCGTGCGCACCCAGGCGTCGCCGTTGGGTGCCGCGCAGATCTCGTAGGGCACGTGCTCGCTCCAGGTCTCGATCTCCTCGTCGCCGAACTTGCGGCCGATCAGGCGCTTGACGCCGAAGATGGTGCGGTTCGGGTTGGTGACCGCCTGGCGTTGCGCCGTGGTCCCCACGATCTCCGTGCCCTCGTCGCTGAAGGCGACGACGGACGGCATCGTTCGCTCACCCTGCCGGCTGTTGATCACCTGTGCGTCGCCGTCCTGCAGCACCGCGATGCAGCAGTTGGTCGTCCCCAGGTCGATCCCGATCATGCGTCCCATCGCCTAGCCGCTTTCCGCCTTGAACAGCCGCCCGAAGAGCCTCCCCTTCTTGCTGCTTGCCGCAGCGCCCTCCTGGGCCTCCTTGTTCGAGGGGTCCAGCTTCAGCGCAGATTGGTAGTGCTTGATCGCGTCGTCGCCGCGCCCCTCGGCCTTGGCCTTGCGGGCGCGGCAGAGCTGCAGCCACAGTGCGGCCTGCTGCTCGTCTTCCTTCTTGTCGAGCGCGCGCGCGAAGCAGGCCTCGGCATCGGCGAAGCGCGAGGCCGCCAGGCAGCGCATGCCCTCCTTCACCAGGGAGACCACGTCGCTTTGCTGTCGGCGCGGGCGAATCGAGGTCACACGGTCCTGCGCCTTTCCATTGAGACCGCTGGGTCGGCCAGGCTCGGACCCAGCGAGTGGCTGGACGGAGGTGCGCATGATGGTGGCGTAGGCCCGCTTGTGCGCGATGAAAATCTCCGTGACGACGGACGTGATCTCGTCGCTGTCGAAGCGTGCGTACTTGTGCGGGTGGTACCGCTTCGATGCCGTGAAGTAGGCCTCGCGCGCCTTCTCGGCGTGGCTGCCCGAATCGATACCGAGGATCGCCCACGGCGACCCCGACCGAACCGAGTCCAACTCTCTCTCGAGGTGCTTGAGGGTCTGCCGCGCCTCCGGATCCATGCGGGGGCGCGGGGAGGCCGCACCGGCCGCTGCGCGTGCCGCCTTGCGTGCGGCCTTCGCCTTGGCACCGGTCGCCTTGCGCGGAGGCTTCGGGGCCGGCTTGCTCGCCAGCTCGCACAACGACCGCGCCACCAGTGCGCTCTGCTCACCGGTCAGTCCCGAGAAGAGCAGACCGAAGCCGGGCTTGCGCCCCTCGCTGGCCGCGCGTTCGTAGGTCACCGTCTGGACCACGACCGCCTGCACGCTCATCTGGCCGATCGGAGTGCGCAGGAAGACCTCCACCTCGCTGTCGGCTTCCAGCATGGTGGTGGTCTGCACGAAGAGGCCAGCCGGTGACAGATCGGTGACGTCGAGCACGACTTCGATCCCGTCGATCTCGCAGTACAGGCGCTTCCCCGGGCCTCCTGCAGGCGCTTGGCTCATCTCACTTGCTATCTGTGCAGCCCTCCAATGAGTGTACGCCCGCGGGTGGCGCCGGGTCGAGGAGGAGAAGGTCGATCCGCTCGTTCCGCTTACGTCCCCACGGCACGTTGTTCGGTGCGACAGGTCGGTTGCTTCCGCACCCGTAGGACTTCAGCCGCGCGGGTGCGACGCCGCGCTTCTCGAGCGCCTTGCGCGCGGCGTTCGCACGCTTGGCGGTGAGGGCGCTCGTCGCGGCCGCGTCGCCTTCATCCGCCACGTGCGCAGTGATCGCGAGCTTCATCGATGGGTTGGCCTTCAGTGTCGCGGCGAGCTCGTCGAAGTACTTGAGGCTGCGCTTCTTGAGCTTGTCGCTGCCGGACTCGAAGCGGATGGGCTTGGTGAGCTCGATGCTGCCTCCGTCGAGATCGACGCGGTGGCTCGCGGGGCACCCTTCGGCCGCCGGCAGTCCGGGCGCGAGGGGGCACTTGTCCCTGGCGTTCGCGCGACCGTCCTTGTCGTGGTCTGCTGAGGGAGCGGAGGCCAGGGCGGCCGCCATGGCGGTCGTTGTGCCGGCGCCCGCCGCGACGGGCAAAGTGGGTGGCGGCCCTGCGCTCGGAGCGGGTGCCGGTGCCGGCCCTGGAGCTGGCGCGGGCTTGGGAGCGGGCATCGGCTTGGGCGCAGGCTTGGGCTTGGCGGCTGGCCTGGGCACCGCCTCGGCGCCGGCCAGGGCCTTCTCCATGCAGCCGAGGGTGGAGCGCGCGCCCTGGGCCGGTAGCGGCCGCACCACGTGGACCTCGATGCGTTCGTTCTTCCGGTTGGCGGTGCCCCGGCTCTGCACGATCGGGCGATTCGAGCCGCACCCGTAGACCTCCAACTGCTTGCCGCGCACCTCGCGCTCGATCAGCATCAGCCCCACCGCGTGGGCACGCTCGCTGCTGGTGGCAAGCTGCTTGGGGCGCGCCCGGCGTCTCCCCGGTGCCATGTGCGCTTCGATCCGCACGCGCATGTTGCGGTTCACCCGCAGGGTTGCGGCAATTTCGTCCAGCACCGGGAGGCTTCGCGTCTTGGGGGTGAGCGAGCGCGACTCGAACTCGATCGGGCGCGAGAGCGCCAGGCTCCCGGCCTCCCGGTCGTAGCGCACGAAGCGCGCGCAGCCACCGGTCGCCGCCTCGCCCGGCACCTGGGGACAGCGATCGTCGAGGTCGGCGACCAGGTCACCATCCGAGTCCGCCATCGTTGCGTCGACCGCGAGGTCTCCTTCGGGCGCGCGCGGAGCGCCGCGATCGTCCGCGTCGCTCCACTCCGCATCCTCGGAGCGCCTCCGTTCGGTGAGGGGATCGGGCTTGGGTTCCTCGATCGATTGACCGGTGCTCGCCCAGCCGAACATCGCGACGATGCGGTAGTCCGGCGAGCCATAGCCGCGCAACAAACCCGCGCCAGCACCGAGGCCGGCGGTCATGTGCGGATCGATCTGCAGCTTTGCGCCGAGCAGCGCCTCCAGCGGTGTGGACTCGCGCACGCCGAAGTTGTCGAGCGCCGACTCTCCCCATACCTCCAGGTGGCCCGAGAGGGTGTCGGGCAGCAGTGGCATCTCGGCGCCGAAGCCGAAGGTGAGCACGTCGGTGAAACGAACCCCTGCGAACTCCACCTCCGGGCGGAAGCGGATGCCCACGTTGATCAGCACGTCGACCGGGCCGGCCACCACCTCGCCGAGCACCTCCGGCTGAAACGATGCGCCGTCCTCGCCCGCGACCCCGGGCCGGCCGTCGCCGCCCTCGCCGGTCGGGAAGTAGACGGTGGTCTGAAAGGAGGCGGCGCCGCCTCTGCCCTCGTAGAGCACGAGTCTCGCGCCCAGGTACAGGTCGCCGAAGCCAAAGCCGGTGGCGGTGGGCTGCGGTCCCACGGTGGCGCCTTCCATCAGCAGGTTGATCGGTGCTCCCAAGTAGACGAGCGCGACGTCGTAGAGCCCGAGCGACGCGGCGAGGTTGGCGGTGAGCTGCTCGCTCACGAGGGCCACCACCTCGCTGTCGGTGAGGCCGGGCGCGTTTTCGTACACCAGTGGGTCGTTGCTGAGGTCCAGGTGCAGCTGCGTCGCGACGCTCAGGTGCCCGCGCGGCGCGGGTCGGCTCAGATGCAGGCCGTCCCCCGGGCTCTCCGGTGCGCGGTACTGATTGAGTGTCGCGCTGCGCTGCGCCTCCACGCTGCATGTCGCAAGCAGCCACAGGCCCAGTGCCAGCGGGAGGAGCCGATGCGTGTCGCGGACGTGCACCACCTTGCTGCAATTATACAACCGGCAAAGGCTGGAGAACACGGCTGTTCTTCCTGCCTGTATGGCATTGGCGGGCGATGTGGGAGGCGCGTCGGGAGCCTGGGTCCGGGTAGGGGGTGTCCCTGGTTTCTGCGCCGTTGCGAGCCCGGAAGGCTCGAGTGAAGTCGGGCCGAACGGAGTGCGAGCAGCACAGGCGTACTCG
>JAPPOT010000492.1 GCA_028817855.1 Myxococcales bacterium | reverse complement strand
AAAATCGATAATACGTGCCATCCGCGGCAATGCTCCGTTGTGACGGTCACGACGACGTCGGCGACGACGGTCTCGATCAAGGGCAAGGGCAGGGACGGCTCCCGTTTTCTCGTTTGACAAGGACCGCCCCGCCGGGCTCAAATCCGCGCCATGTCGGAGGGGGAAAGCCCAACGCCTGCGCTGCCCGTGGGTGCCATGTGTGGTGTGCACGTCGATCAGCCCGCGCGCGTCGTCTGCCTGCGCTGCGGCGACTTCGCCTGCGGGGCCTGTGTGCCGCCGGATCTCGATGCCGTATGTCCCGCGTGTCGAGCGCGCGGGGTCGGGGTGGGGTCGTTGCTCAACCGGGACAACTGGACGGTCTCGGCGGTCTTCAACCGCGCGACCGAGCTGCTGAAGGAGGACTTTCTCGGCACGCTGGGCGTGATCTGGCTGGGCAGCATCATCTACTACGTGCTGGCCATGACGCCCGGCATGGTGATCGCCTTCTCTGCGCCCCAGTGGGCCCAGAGCACGGCCGGTCAGCTCACCACCCAGACGATCGCGGCGGCCATGTTCGTGGTGACGTCGCCCTTCGTGATGGGTATCTACGCCTACAGCGCCGCCCGCGTACGCGGGGAGCAAGCCGGCGTGGGGCACCTCTTCGGGCAGTTCCACCGGCTGCCGGCCGTCTTGCCCCTCGGCCTCCTGCAACTCGTGCTCTCCGTGCCGGCCGCGCTGCTCGCCCCCGACACGAGCGAGACCGACCCGGCCGAGGTCTTCGAGCAGCTCGGAGCATTGGCCGGCCAGTCCATGCTGCTGGCCGTCTGGGGCATGGCCGTCTACCTGGTGATGCAGTTCGCGCTCATGGAGGTGATGCTCGCCGGTTCGGGTGGCGGCATCCAGGCCCTGCGCGCGATGCTCGGCCACTTCGGACGCAATCCCTTCCCGATCGCCGGCACGGCCATTCTCCTCAGCATGATCAGCTTCTTGTCGATCATGTGCTGCTTCCTGCCGGCCATCGTCGGCGTGCCCTTCGCAACCCTCGGCTTCACGGTGCTCTACATGGCCGCGCGAACGCCCCCGGGCTGAGCAGTCGGCTCTCGGCCACTCACAGGACCAGCCCGCGCCCCGCGTCGCCCGGCGGTGAGCAAGGCCGTGCGCGCCTCGAAGTGGCGACCTTGAACGCGAGCTTCACCTCGGGATCATCGCCACGTCCGGGGTGAGTCCCGGGGAAACGGGTGGTGTGTGATGGAAGCGATCGTGCGTGTTGGGCTCGCCTGCGTGTTCGGCGTCGTGCTGCTGGGGTCTGGGCGCCATCTTCGGGATGCAGCCGCTGTCCTGCGGTGACGGGGATGGTGGTGTCGCCGAGGACGGCGGTGCCGAAGACGCGGGCCGCTGAGCTTGCCGGGAGGCCCGCGGCCGCATAGCGTCGCCGGATGCGCAGCGCCGCACGTGTGAGCCTCGCCGTGGGCGCGGTCATCCTGCTCTACCTGCTGCTGTGGCCGGTGCCGATCGATCCGGTGGCCTGGGAGGCGCCGCCCAATCCGGGCTATCGGGGGCCCTACGCGCGCAACGCTCGGCTCGATCCGCTCGAGGAGCTCTCGATCGGCGATGCGAAGGGACCCGAGGATCTCGCCCTCGGCGACGGCGGCGAGGTCTACGCCGCCACCCACGACGGGCGCATCCTGGTGCTCGACCCGGATGGTGGCGTGCGCATGCTGGCCAACACCGGCGGGCGCCCGCTTGGCATCGAGCTCGACCGCAGCGGCGATCTGATCGTCGCCGACGCCATGCGCGGGCTGCTGGCCGTGACTCCGCGCGGCGATGTGCAGGTGCTCACCGACACGGCCGCCGGCGTGCCGATCCGCTACGCCGACGACGTGGACATCGCGCCCGACGGTCGCATCTACTTCTCCGACGCCTCCACCAAGTTCGGCGCGGCCCAGTTCGGCGGCACCTATCCGGCGAGCTTGCTCGACATCAACGAGCACGGCGGCCACGGGCGGCTGCTCGAGTACGACCCCGGTAGCAAGCAGACGCGCGTGCTGCTGGACGGGCTGCAGTTCGCCAACGGCGTCGCGGTTACCCACGACGGAACCGCGGTGCTGGTGTGCGAGACCGGCAACTACCGGGTGCTGCTCTACTGGCTGCAGGGCCCGCGTAGGGGGCAGCACGCGCCTTTCATCGAGCACCTGCCCGGCTTCCCCGACAACATCAGCCGGGGCCTGGGAGGCCGCTACTGGCTCGCCCTCGTCACCCCGCGCAACCGCTTGCTGGACGGCGCCTCGGACCAGCCCTTCGTGCGCAAGGTCATCCAGCGCCTGCCCGGCTGGCTGCGGCCGGCGGCCACGCCCTACGGACACGTGCTCGGCCTCGCGCCCGACGGCGAGGTGCTGCACGATCTGCAGCGCCCGCAGGCGGTCGACCTCTACACCAGCGTGACGGAGACCGAGACGCACCTGTACCTCGGCAGCCTCACCGCGCCCGTCCTGAGGCGCCTGTCCAAGGGCGTGGCGGACCTGCCGCTCACGAGCCCGCGTACCGGCTTCTCGATCGCGAGCGATCCACCCGCCTTCCTCTTCGTCGACGACGAGCCCTTCGGCCTGACGCCGGTGGTGGTGGACGACCTCTCACCCGGCACTCACGTGATCGATCTGGATTTTCCCGGCTACCAGCGCTGGCGGAGCCAGCTGGACGCCCGCCGGGGCGAGGTGCTCGAGTTGCCGTCGGTGACGCTACGACCGGACCCTCACGACGCCGAACCCCGCCAGCTCGCCTACGTACCCGACGACGTTCCCGGTCGCCTGCGCATCAACACGCGGCCCTGGACCAAGGTCTACGTCAACGGCGAGCTCGTCGGCAACACGCCGCAGATGAACATCGAGCTCGAGCCCGGGACCCACGCCGTGGTGCTCGAGAACCGCGAGGCCGGCGTGCGCAAGGTGGTGCGGGTGAAGATCGAGCCAGGCCAGACGGTGACCAGGGTCTACGACCTCTTCCCCTGAGGGCCCGGCTCACTCGCAGCGGTTGTCGAGCTTGCCGAGGCCTTCGATCTCGCTCTCGATGCGGTCGCCTGCGCTCAGGTAGCGGCGCGGCTCGCGGGTGGAGCCCACGCCGGCCGGGGTGCCGGTGAAGATCAGGTCGCCGGGTAGCAGCTCGCAGTACTCCGACAGGTAGGCGACCAGCTGGGGCACGCCGAAGATCATGTCGGCACTGGTGCCGTCCTGCATGCGCTCACCGTTGATGTCGCAGGTCATCGCCAGCGCGCCGGGATCGGCCAGCGCGTCGAGGGAGACGACGGCCGGACCGATCGGCCCGAAGGCGGGGCAGGACTTGCCGAGGGAGAACTGGGGCGGGTTGTCGCCGAACTGGCGGCGCCGGTCGGAGATGTCCTGACCGACGGTGTAGCCCGCCACGTGCTCGAGCGCCGCGCTCTCGGCGATGTTGCGGCCGCCGCGGCCGATCACCACCACCAGCTCCACCTCCCAGTCGACCCGGTTGCTCGTCAGCTTGATGATCGCGTTCGGGCCCGCGATGCAGCTCGGGAACTTGGTGAAG
>JAPPOT010000309.1 GCA_028817855.1 Myxococcales bacterium | reverse complement strand
ACCCGAGGTCTCCCCTCTCGGCGCGGGCGCTTCGCACCCTCGACGATTCACCCCTCTGCGTGGGGAGGACGCTGTCCTCCCCCCACGCGCTTCGCGCGCGGTGCCCCCCTCCTGGGTGCGCGATGGGAGTTGGGTGCCACGTGTCCCTGCGTCGCTTCGCGACCTACTACGCCGAGACATCGATTGGTGTCACCGCGGCCCCAGGTGAAGCTCGCTGCTGACCGTTGGGTGCCACATGTCCCTGCGTCGCTTCGCGACCCACTGCGCCGAGACATCGATGGGTGTCACCGCGGCCGAGACGCGAGCCGTTGTGTCAGGACCTACGACTCCAGCGAGTCGACAACCTGGACACCGCACAACTCCCTTAGGTTGGAGCGCTGGGTACTCGACAATCGGTTTTGGAAGACCACCAGGTCCGCAGAGACTTCTCCGCACAGAGCGGCCAGCTCACTCGCCTTGCCCTTGCCGATCAAGGTGGCACTGGAAATCGGTCGATCCATGCGCTGAGCCCCACCAGGCCGCTTGTCGCGTGAGACCCCCCGGCGCTGTACGAGCCGTCCCACCACGCAAGCGCCTGCCGCTGCGAGTGCCTTCTCGAGGGACTCGACCGCCGAAGACGGGGCGTCATCACGCGCGGACACCAGGGCAGCGACGACGATCCGCTTTCCCCGCAAGTCCATGTCACATGCCTACCACGCCGGTGCACAGAACGCCCAGCGGAAGGCCGCGTGGCCAACGACCGTTGAGGCGGCGACCCACTCAGCGGAAGCGGTCCACCGACAGGTCACGCTGTCAGGCCTCTGCAATCCGTCCGATGAACCCATTGGGCTAAACCGGAAGCACGATCAGCGCAAACCTGTGAATGGCTCGAGGTTCGTTCAGGAGCGAGCGCGCCCACAGGGCCACACCGGAGGCGTACTGGAAGTACGTCGAGGATTGGCCCGAGGACGTAAGCCGCTCCTGGGCGAACCTCGAGTCATTCACCCCACGAAGGCGGTGTAGATGGCGTTCTGGGCCGTCTGAAACTGCTCGTCCTTCACGCCGACGATGATGTTCAGCTCGCCCGAGCCCTGATCGATCATGCGGATGTTGACGCCTGCGTCCGCCAGCGCGCTGAAGACCTTGGCCGCCATGCCGGGCGTGCGCATCATGCCGCGGCCGACGGTGGCGATCAGGGCGATGCCGTGCTCGACCTCGAGGTGGTCGGGCTTGCAGACCACGCGGATCTCCTCGAGCACGTCGTCGAGCTTGGGCTCCAGGTTGCCGCCGTTGACGATCAGGCTGAGCGTGTCGATGCCCGACGGCATGTGCTCGAAGCTGATGCCGTTGCGCTCGAGCACGCTCAGGATGCGGCGGCCGAAACCGACCTCGGCGTTCATCAGGGTCTTCTCGACCTGGATGATGGTGAAGCCCTTGCGTCCCGCGATGCCGGTGATCTCGCCGGTCAGCGACAGCTCGCGGTCGCTGCGGATGATCATCGTGCCCGGCTCCTCGGGCTCGTTCGTGTTGCGGATGTTCACCGGAATGCCGGACTCGCGCACCGGGAAGATGGCCTCGTCGTGCAGCACGGTTGCGCCCATGTAGGCCAGCTCGCGCAGCTCGCGGTAGGTCAGCACCTCGATCTTCTTCGGGTCCTGCACCACGCGCGGGTCTGCCATCAGGAGCCCGGAGACGTCGGTCCAGTTCTCGTAGATGTCGGCGCCCACACCGCGGGCCACGATCGCGCCGGTGATGTCGGAGCCGCCGCGCGAGAAGGTCTTGATCGCGCCGTTCGGCTGCGAGCCGTAGAAGCCGCTCACCACGTAGCGCCCTTCCCCGCGGAGCCGCGTCCCCACCGATTCCTGGGTCTGCTCGGGCAGGAACTCGCCGCGCGAACCGAAGTGGATGATCTCGGCGGGATCGACGAACTCGAAGCCCAGCAGCGCCGCCACGATGGGCCCGGTGCGCACCTCGCCCCGTCTCGCGCAGTAGTCCGGCCCCGCACCATGCTGGATCTCGTCGCGAATCTCGGTCAAGAGCGCGTCGATGTCACAGTCCAGCGCCAGCCCCGCCACGATGTCGCGGTAGCGCCCGCAGATCAGCTCGAACACCTCACCAAACGCCACCCCTCGCTTGGCATGCTCGTGGCACAGGTACAGCAGGTCGGTCACCTTCTGGTCTGCCGAGTGCCGCTTCCCCGGCGCCGACGGGACCACCCAACGCCGCCCCGCATCGGCCTCCACGATCCCCTGCACCTGGCGCAGTTGCCCCGCATCAGCCACCGAAGTCCCACCAAACTTACAAACCTTCAACGCCACAGCGCGCGAACCCTAGCCCCTGCCCGTAGGCGCGGCAAGCTGCCGCCACGACCTGCTCAGGCTGCGCAAACGCAGGAATCGGTCGACGTTCGTTCAGGGGCGAGCGCGCCCGGAGCCGGTCCCGCAGGCGTGGCAGCGCCACGTCGAGGACACCGGCGAGGACGTAAGCCGGCCCTGGGCGAACGTCGGCCGATTCCCGAGGACGGGAGCGGGTCCTGGGCTTACCTGGGCGGTTCCCTCACAACAGCTCGATAAACGACATTGGGGCGTTGTCGCCTCGGCGGTTGCCCTTCTTGATAATCCGCGTGTACCCGCCGCCCTTGCCGTCCTTCACGCGCTCGGCGTAGCGAGGCGCGATGTCCTCGAAGAGCTTCTCGATCAGGTTCACCTCTTCGGTGGTCCCGTCGGGCAGGGTCTTGTCGAGCTTGATCGGCAGGAAGGCGGCGACCTGACGCTGCGCGTGCAGGCGCGCCGCGATCACACGGTTGCGATCCTCTTCCTTGAGCTTGGCGACGTCGACCGTGAGGTCGTCTCCCAGGCGCAGGGCCTTGCTGATCAGGCGCTCGGCGACGCCGCGCAGCTCCTTGGCCTTCGCATCGGTGGTCTCGATGCGCTCGTGGAGGATGAGGTTGCCGGCCAGGTTGCGGAACATGGCCCGGCGGTGGGAGCTGTTGCGGCCGAACTTGCGGCCTGTCTTACGATGACGCATGACTGCGTGTCCTCTCGTGCTTCGCGCTCGGGCCGGGCGCCTAGGCCTGCCCCTGCTGGCTCTTCCAGCGGTCCAGCATGTGCGGCCAGTTGTCGATCCGCATGCCCAGGGACAGACCCATCTCCGCGAGGATCTCCTTGATCTCCTTGAGCGACTTGCGACCGAAGTTCTTGGTCTTGAGCATCTCGGCCTCGGTGCGCTGCACCAGCTCGCCGATCAGGTGGATGTTGGCGTTCTGCAGGCAGTTGGCCGAACGCACCGACAGCTCGAGCTCCTCCACCGTGCGGAAGAGGTTCTCGTTCAAGGGCTCTTCCTCATCCTCGTCGGCGTGGGCCGTCTCGGCCTCCTCCTCGAAGTTGATGAAGATGCTGAGCTGCTCCTTGAGGATCTTGGCGGCGTAGGCGACGGCGTCCGCAGGGGTGACCGAGCCGTTGGTCCAGACCTCGAGGGTGAGCTTGTCGTAGTCGGTCTGCTGGCCGACGCGCGCGTTGGTCACCGTGTAGTTGACCTTGCCGATCGGCGAGTAGAGCGCGTCGATCGGGATGGTCCCGATCGGCATCGAGACCTCCTTGTTGCGGTCCGCCGGCACGTAGCCGTGCCCGCTGCCGATCGTGAGCTCCGCCGAGAAGCGGCCGCCCTTGGCAACGCTGCAGATGAAGTGATCCTTGTTGAGGATCTCGACGTTGTTGGCCTCCTGGATATCACCGGCGGTGATCTCCGCGGGGCCGTCCTTCTCGAGCCGCAGCACCGTGCCGGTGCTCGGCCCGTTGCTGCGCACCACGACGCCCTTGAGGTTGAGGATGATGTCGGTCACGTCCTCGGTCACGTCGGGCACCGAGGTGAACTCGTGCAGCGCACCGTCGATGCGCAGCGCCGAGATCGCCGAGCCCTGCAGCGACGACAGCAGCACGCGCCGCAGCGCGTTGCCGAGCGTCAAGCCGAAGCCGCGCTCGAGCGGCTCACAGGTGAACTTGGCGTAGGTCTGCCGGGCGCTGCCCTCGTCGACCGCGATCGCCTTGGGGCGGATGAGGTCCTTCCAGTTCTTCGAGATTTGGGAAGACGAAGACGAAGTGGCGGTCATGCTGTCCGGTGCGGTCTGCATAGGTCTTTCCTCTCTTCCGCTTATCGCGAGTAGAACTCGACGATCATCTGTTCTTCGATCGGCAGGGTGATGGCTTCACGGTTGGGCATCGCCTTGACGGTGCCGGTCAGGGCATCGCGGTCGAACTCGAGCCACTCGGGCTGCTCGCGCCGAGCGGCCACCTCGAGCGCCGTCTGGATGCGCGCCAGCTGCTTGCTGCGGTCACGCACCGTGATCTTGTCGCCGGGGCGCAGCAGGAACGACGGCACGTTGACCGTGCGGCCGTTGACCTTCAGGTGCTTGTGTCGCACGAGCTGCCGGGCCTCGCTGCGCGTCGCGCCCAGGCCCAGACGGTAGACCGCGCTGTCGAGGCGACGCTCGAGCAGGTTCAGCAGGTTCTGACCGGTCACGCCCTTCTGGCGGTCGGCCATCGTGAAGTAGCGAGCGAACTGCTTCTCCACCATGCCGTAGATGCGGCGGACCTTCTGCTTCTCACGAAGACGCACGCCGTACTCGGTGAACTTCGAGCGGCGCTGGCCGTGCACACCGGGGGGATAGGGGCGCCGGTCGAAGGAGCACTTGTCCGTGTAGCAGCGCTCTCCCTTGAGGAAGAGCTTCATGTTCTCGCGCCTGCACTGCTTGCAGACTGGGCCGATATAACGTGCCATGGGCTTCCTGCTCTCCTGTCAGACTCGACGCCGCTTGGGTGGCCGGCAGCCGTTGTGGGGAATCGGGGTGACGTCGCGGATCAGGGTCACGCGCATGCCCACGCTCTGGAAGGCGCGCAGCGCGGACTCGCGGCCGGAGCCCGGCCCCTTGACGAAGATCGCGACCGTCTTCATGCCGTGGTCCTGCGCCTTGCGCGCCGCGTCCTCGGCCGCCAGCTGCGCGGCGAAGGGCGTGCTCTTGCGCGAGCCCTTGAAGCCGCGCGTGCCCGCGCTCGACCAACTCACGACGTTGCCATTGACGTCGGTGATCGTGACGATCGTGTTGTTGAAGGTGGACTGGATGTGGGCGATGCCGGTCGCGACGTTCTTCTTGACGCGCTTCTTGCCGCCCTTGCCGGTGCTCTTCGCAGCTGCCTTGGCCATTTACTTTTTCCTGGACATGACGCCCTTGCGGGGGCCCTTGCGCGTGCGCGCGTTGGTGTGGGTGCGCTGACCGCGCACCGGCAATCCGCGACGATGACGCAGGCCGCGGTAGCAGCCCAGGTCCATCAGACGCTTGATGTTCATCTGGATCTCGCGGCGCAGATCACCCTCGACCTTGAGGTCGCCCTCGATGATCTCGCGGATGCGCTTGACCTCGTTGTCATCGAGCGTCTCGGCCAGCTTGCTGGGCTCGATCTGCGCCTTGTCGCAGATGTCGCGCGCGCTCTTGGGCCCGATGCCATAGATGTACTGAAGGGACACCCAGAGGTGTTTGCGCCCGGGAATGTCGACGCCGGCGATACGTGCCATCGGTCCGTTCTCTCCTAGCCCTGCCGCTGCTTGTGGCGGGGGTTCTCACAAAGGACGCGCACCACACCCTTGCGGCGCACGATCTTGCACTTGTCACAAATCTTCTTGACGCTCGGTCGAACCTTCATGTCGTCCTCTGCTGACTGACCTTTGGGCGGCTATCCCAGACGGCGCTTGATCTTTCCCCGTGTCGGGTCGAGGGGCGAAATCTCCACGATCACCCGGTCCCCGGCGATGACCCGTACGGTCGTCTGTCTCGCGATGCCTCCGATCGATGCCCTGATCTTCTCTCCGTGCTCCAAGCTCACTCGGTACAGACCGCCGGGTAGTACTTCATCGACCGTGCCTTCGGCCTCTCTGCCCGCCATGGTCTGGGAATCCTTGCCCTACTCTTCAGCTCACCCCACCAATTGCCTGCTTGATGCGGTCGGTCACCTCATCGAGCGTCCCCACGCCATCGACCGCCTTGACCACGTCCTTCTTCTTGTAGTGGTCCACGATGGGCGCGGTCTTCTGCAGGTACTCGTCGTAGCGCTTGCGGACGACCTCCTCCGTATCGTCCTTGCGCTGCACGAGCTTGCCATCACAGCTGCACGCGTCCGCCCGGGGCGGGGGATTGTAGCGCAGGTGGTAAATCTGTCCACATGCCTCGCAGGAGCGCCGGTGGACGATCCGCTCGATCATCTCGTCGAGGCCAACCTCGATGCTGACCACCACGTCGACCTTGCGGTCGCGCTCGGCCAAGACCCCATCGAGGCTCTCCGCCTGGGGCACCGTCCGCGGATAACCATCGAAGATCGCACCCTTTTTGGCGTCTTCCTGGTCGAGGCGCTGCTGAAAGAGGCGCAGCACGAGCTCGTCGGGGACGAGCAGGCCCTTCGACATGAACTCGTCGAACTCCTTGCCGAGGGCGCTGCCGCTCTTGCGCTCGGCGCGCATCAGGTCGCCAGTGGAAATTTGTGGAATTTCCAGAATATCGATCAGGCGCTGGGCCTGGGTGCCCTTGCCGGCTCCGGGGGGCCCGAAGAGAATCAGGTCCATCAGGCTGCCTTCCTTCCGCGGACGCGCGGCCCCTTCGGGCCGGTCAGTCCTTCGTAGTGGCGCGTGATCAGGTGGCTCTCGATCTGCTGCACGAAGTCGAGCGCCACGCCCACCACGATCATGATCGAGGTGCCGCCGAAGTAGAACGGCACCTTGAAGGCGCCCTGCAGGAAGTCGGGCACCGTGCAGACCGCCGCCACGTAGCAGGCGCCGCCCACGGTGATGCGCGTCATCACCGTGTCGATGAAGTCCGCCGTCGCCTTGCCCGGGCGGATGCCGGGGATGAAGGCGTTCTGCTTCTTCAGGTTATCTGCGACCTGCACCGGCTGGAACTGAATCGCCGTGTAGAAGAAGCAGAAGAAGATGATCATCGTCACGTAGATCAGCGTCCAGCGCCAATCACCCGGGACGAGATTCTGCTGCACCCAGTCCATGCCCGGCACGTCGAAGTTGGCCAGGGTGTTCGGGAACATCAGCAGCGAGCTGGCGAAGATCGGCGGGATGACGCCGGCCGCATTGACCTTGAGCGGCAGGTGCGAGCTCTGCCCGCCGTACATCTGCCGCCCCACCATGCGCTTGGCGTACTGGATGGGGATGCGTCGCTGCGCGCGCTCGAAGAAGAAGATGACCGCGATGACCGCCAGCACGATGGCGCCGACCATCAGCAAGGAGATCGGCTGAATCTGGCCGATCTTCACCTGGGCACCGGTCTGGAAAACCGCGTCCGGCAGGGCCGCGACGATGCCGGCGAAGATGATCAGCGAGATGCCGTTGCCGATGCCGCGCTCGGTGATCTGCTCGCCAAGCCACATGATGAAGGCCGTGCCCGTGGTGAGCGAGACCATCGTCAGCAGCCGGAAGCTCCAACCCGGATCGGCCACCACGTCGCCGTACTGGCCGCCCTCGGTGCCGTTGAGGCTCTCGAGGAAGAGCGAGATGCCGATGCTCTGCACGACCGACAACCCGATCGTGCCGTAGCGCGTGTACTGGTTGATCTTGCGCTGACCGGACTCGCCTTCCTTACGCAGCTCGTCCAGGTGCGGCACCACCGCGCTCATCAGCGTCAGGATGATGCTCGCGGAGACGTAGGGCATGATGCCGAGCGCGAAGATCGACAGCTGCTCGAGCGCGCCGCCGCTGAACAGGTTGAACATGCCCAGGAAGGTGCCCGACTGGGCAGCCATGATCTGGTGCATGACGTTGCGGTCGACACCCGGCGTCGTGATGAAGATGCCAATGCGATAGATCGCAAGCATCCCGAGGGTGAACAGCAGTCTGCTGCGCAGCTCCGGAATCTTGAAGATGTTCACAATCGCTTGCATGGCTTGGCTCGCCCCCCGGGCTTGGTCCGCGGTCTAGCTAGGCTCAGCTCTCACTGGCGGCGGCAGGCGCCGCAGCCTTCGGGTCGATCACCTCGGCGGTGCCGCCCGCACCCTCGATCAGGCTCTTGGCGCCCTTGCTGAAGGCATGGGCACGCACGGTGAGCGCCTTGTCGAGGGTGCCGGAGCCGAGGATCTTCACGCCGTCGTAGCGCTTGCGGATCAGGCCCGCCGCCCGCAGCTCCTCGGGACCCACCGTGGCGCCGGCGTCGAAGCGCGCAAGCGCGCTGACGTTGACCGTCACGATGGTCTTCGAGAAGGGGTTGTGGAAGCCGACCTTCGGAAGCCGCCGCTGCAGTGGCGTCTGGCCACCCTCGAACCAGGGGTGGATGCTGCCGCCCGAGCGGGACTTCTGACCCTTCTGACCCTTGCCCGAGGTCTTGCCCAGGCCGGAGCCTGGACCGCGACCGATGCGGCGGCGACGCTTGACGGCGCCCGCAGGCGGCTTCAGTCGCGACAGGATCGGCACCTGAGGCTCTTCAGTCTCAGCCATCACACTCCTCCACCGTGACCAGGTGCAGCACCTTCTTGACCATGCCGCGGAACGACGGGGTGTTGTCGACCACGACCGAGCGGTTCGGCCCCCGCAGACCGAGGCCCTCGAGCACCCGGCGCTGCTTGTAGGGGCGGCCGATGCCGCTCCGGACCTGCGTAACTTTGAGCTTGGGCTTCATGAGCTATTCCCTAGGCGCTCTTGGCGGTGCCCTTGACCTCGTCGACCGGTTTGTCGCGACGGGCCGCCACGCGCTCGGCGCTCTCCAGGGTCTGGAGCGCGTCGATGGTGGCCTTCACCGCATTGATCTTGTTGTTGGTGCCGATGCACTTGGTGAGGATGTCGCGGATGCCCGCGACCTCGACCACCGCGCGCACGGGGCCGCCCGCGATGACGCCCGTACCGGGGCTGGCCGGGCGCAGCAGCACGCGGCCCGCGCCGTGGTGACCGGTGATCTGGTGCGGGATGGTGGCGCCATCGAGCGCGACCTTGATCAGGTTCTTGCGCGCCCGCTCGTTGCCCTTACGGATCGCCTCCGGCACCTCGTTGGCCTTGCCCATGCCGACGCCCACGTGGCCCTTGCCGTCGCCGACGACGATCAGGGCACTGAAGCTGAAGCGACGACCGCCCTTCACGACCTTGGCCACACGGTTGATGTGGATGACGCGGTCCTGAAGGTCGTCGAGCGAGTTGGGATCGATGGGTGGTGGTGGATTCTTCATGTCGATGTCCCGATCAGAACTTCAGGCCGCCCTTGCGCGCGCCCTCGGCCAGGGCCTTGACCCGGCCGTGGTAGATGTAGCCATTGCGGTCGAAGACGACCTGCTCGACGCCCTTGTCGCGGCACGCCGCCGCCAGGGCCTCGCCCACCGCCTCGGCGCTGCCGACCTTGGCGCCTTCGATGCCCGAGAGCCCCAGGCTGCCCGCCGACGCCACCGTGGCGCCGCTGCTGTCGTCGACCACCTGGGCGTAGATCTGCTTGTTGCTGCGGAACACCGTGAGCCTCGGGCGCTCGGTGGTGCCCTCGATCTTCTTGCGGATGCGACGCTTGCGCCGTGCGCGACCTGCGGTCTTGCTGGTACCCATGGCTTACCTCAACCCTTGGCTCCGGCCTTGCCGGCCTTCTCGCGGATGCGTTCCCCGGTGTAGCGGACGCCCTTGCCCTTGTAGGGCTCCGGCGGGCGGAACGAACGAATGCGCGCCGCGGTCTGGCCGAGCAGCGCCTTGTCGTGCGACGTCAGGTGCACGCGCGGCTTCTTCAGGCCGCCGTCGTCGATGATCTCGACGCGCGCCTTGACGCCCTCCGGCAGCTCGTAGTTGACCGGGTGCGACAGGCCCAGCGCCATGTTGAGCATCTGGCCCTTGAGCTCGGCGCGATAGCCCACGCCGACCAGGTCCAGCGAGACGTCGAAGCCCTTGGCGGCGCCCTCGATCATGTTGCCGAGCAGCGCGCGGGCCAGGCCCTGAAACTGCTTGCCCTTGCGGCCGCTGCCTGCAGCCGGCGTCACGGTCACGACCTTGCCGTCGATCGCCACGGTCACCTGGGTCGGCAGCGTACGCTCGATCTGGCCCTTGGGACCCTTCACGGTGACGTTGCGGCCGTCGATCTTGACGTCGACGCCGTCGGGCACGTCGATCGGGCGCTTGCCGACGCGCGACTGGCCGCCCACTTCCTGCGTGGTCGTCATCACCACACCTCGCAGAGCACTTCCCCACCCACGTGCTGATCCTGGGCCTGACGGTCCGTGAGCAGCCCACGCGAGGTGGAGATGATCGAGATTCCGAGCCCGCCGCGCACCTGAGGGATGTCGGAGTGGCCCACGTACAGTCGGCGACCCGGGCGGCTCGCGCGCTTGAGGCCGGCGATCGCGCTCTCGCGGTCGCGGCCGTACTTCAGGATCAGGGTGAGCTTCGCGGGGAAGTCTTCCTGAATGGAGAAGTCGTTGATGTAGCCCTCGTCCTTGAGGATCTGGGCGATGCGGCCCTTGAGCTTCGAGTGGGGAAGCTCGACGCGGTCGTGCCGCGCGAGGATCGCGTTGCGAATGCGCGTCAGCATGTCAGCGATGGGATCGGTCATCATGGCGCAGATCTCCTACCAGCTCGACTTGGTGACACCCGGCACCTCACCCCGCAGGGCGAGTTGGCGCAGGCAGATTCGGCAAAGCTCGAACTTCCGGTAGTAGCCCCGGGGGCGCCCGCAGACCTTGCAGCGGTTGCGCACCCGAACCTTGAACTTCGGCTTCTTCTCCATCTTGGCAAACATGCGAGCACTAGCCATCGCTGTCTCCTATTTCCTGAACGGCATCCCGAGGCCCTTGAGCAGGGCACGCCCGTGCTCATCGGTCTCGGCCGTGGTTGCGAGGTTGACGCTCAGGCCCTTGATCTTGTCGATCTTGTCGTAATCGATCTCGGGAAAGACGATCTGCTCACGCAGACCGAGCGTGTAGTTTCCGCGCCCGTCGAAGGACTTCGGGCTGACGCCGCGGAAGTCGCGAATCTGGGGCAGAGCGAGCGTCAGCAGGCGGTCGAGGAACTCCCACATGCGGTCGCGACGCAGCGTGACCGCCACGCCGATCGCCTGGTTCTCGCGCAGCTTGAAGCCTGCGATCGACTTCTTGGCGCGCGTGATGACCGGCTTCTGCCCGGTGATGCGGGAGAGCTCGTCGGTCGCGGCCTCGATGATCTTCGGCGTCTGCACGGCCTCACCCAGGCCCATGTTCACGCTGACCTTCGTGACCTTCGGGACCTGCATGATGTTGTCGAGACCGAACTCCTTCATCAACGAAGGCACGACCTCGTCTCGGTACTTCTGCTGCAAGCGTGGTGCGGTTTCAGACATGATCAACCTCTCAGCTGTCGAGCACCGCTCCGGAGCGCGCAGCGACACGGACGCGCTTGCCCTCCTTGTCGGTCTGCACGCGCACGCGCGTGGGCTTGTCTTCCTTCGGGTCGAGCAGCATCACGTTGGAGACGTGAATCGGCATCTCCTTCTCGATGATCCCGCCCTGGGGCATGGTCTGCGTCGGCCGCTGGTGGCGCTTGACGCGGTTGACGCCCTCCACGATGACGCGGTCGCGGTCGAGGAAGACCTTGAGGATCTTGCCCCTGGCGCCCTTGTCCTTGCCGGCGACGACGACCACCTGGTCGTCCCTCTTCAAGCGGTGCGGCATCACACCACCTCCGGCGCAAGCGAGATGATCTTCATGAAGCGCTTGGCGCGCAGCTCGCGGGCAACCGGCCCGAAGATGCGCGTTCCGATCGGCTCGTTCTGCGCGTTGATCAGCACCGCGCTGTTGGTGTCGAACTTGACGTAGGTGCCGTCCGGGCGCCCCGTCTCCTTCGCGGTGCGCACGATCACGGCCTTGGCCACATCGCCCTTCTTCACGCGCGAGTTGGGCAGCGCCTCCTTGACCGACACCACGATGATGTCGCCGAGCCCCGCGTAGCGACGGCGGCTGCCGCCCAGGACCTTGATACACAGCACGCGCTTGGCGCCGCTGTTATCGGCCACATCGAGCATGCTCTCCGACTGAATCATTTGCCTACACCTTCTCCGGGCGCTCGAGGAGCTTGGTCACGACCCAGCGCTTGGTCGCCGACATCGGGCGGCTCTCGCGGATCTCCACCATGTCGCCCGTGCGGTACTGCTCGGTCTCGTCGTGGGCGTGGTACTTCTTACGGCTCTTGATGTACTTGCCATAGACGGGGTCGCGGTAGCGGCGCTCGACCTGCACGACCACGGTCTTCTTGGCACGACCGGGCTTGTCTGTGTCGTTGACCACGCGGCCCTGCAGGCGGCGGCGAATGCCGCGCGTCTGATTGTTGCTGTCGGTATTGGTTTCAGCCATCGGTCTGAATCCCTATGCGTTGTCCGCCGAGGAGGCGGCTTCCTGGCCGGCGCGCTCGGTGATGATGGTCTTGACGCGTGAGAGCTCGCGGCGCAGCCGCCGGATCTTGGCGGTGTCGTCGAGCTGGTTGGTGAAATTCGCGAAGCGGGTCTTCCAGATGTCACGCGTGAGATCGCGCTCCATCTCCTTGAGCTCCCCGTCGGTTCGCTCTCTGAGCTCCTCGGCCTTCATAGCTGCTCGCTCCGATCCATAAAGCGGGTCTTGATGGGAAGCTTGACGCCAGCGAGGCGGAAGGCCTGCTCGGCGAGGTCGCGCTCGACGCCCTCGAGCTCGTAGAGCATGCGGCCGGGCTTGACGACGGCGACCCACTGCTCGGGGCTGCCCTTGCCCTTGCCCATGCGAGTCTCGAGCGGCTTCTTGCTGAGGGGCTTGTCCGGGAAGATCCGGATGTAGAGCTTGCCCGCGCGCTTGGTCTTGCGCTGGATCGCCATACGGGCGGCCTCGATCTGGCGCGCCGTGACGTAGCCGCCGGCGGTGGCCTGCAGGCCGAAGTCGCCGAAGGACACGTCGCTCCCACGATAGGAGAGGCCCCTGCGCCGACCCTTCTGCTGCTTTCGGAACTTCGTCCGCTTTGGCATCAACATGGTGAAATGCTCCCTGGTCCCTTAGCGGCCTGGCGCGGGCGGCTGGCCCTGCGCACCCTGGCGGCGACGCTGGGGCAGGATCTCGCCCTTGAAGATCCAGCACTTGATTCCGACGGTCCCGGCCGTGGTCTTGGCGGTCGCGGTGCCGTACTCGATGTCGGCGCGAAGGGTGTGCAGCGGCACGCGGCCCTCGCGGTACTTCTCGGAGCGGGCGATCTCGGTGCCGCCCAGGCGGCCGCCGGCCTCGACGCGAATGCCCTTGGCGCCGAACTTCATGGCGATGCTGACGGCCTTCTTCATCGCGCGGCGGAAGGCGACGCGGCGCTCGAGCTGGGTGGCGATGTTCTCGGCCACCAGCTGGGCGTTGGTCTCGGCCTTGCGGACTTCCTGGATGTCGATGAAGAGCTCGTTCTCGGTGAGCTTCTGGAGCTCGGCCTTGAGCTGCTCCACCCCCGCGCCACGGCGACCGATGATGATGCCCGGACGCGAGGTCTGGATGATCACCTTGGCTTTGTTGGCGGCGCGCTCGATCGAAATGCCGGCGATGCCCGCGTTGGCGAACTTGTCGTTGATGCCCTTACGCAGGCGCAGGTCCTCGTGGAGCCACTTGGAGTACTGCTTGCCCTCGTACCACTTGGAGCTCCAGGTACGGATGACGTTCAGGCGAAAGCCGTAGGGATGTGTTTTCTGGCCCATCTCAGTTGTCCCGTTCCGCTTCTTGGTGCTTCACGCTTCGCGCTCCGCAATTACGATCGTGATGTGGCTCATGCCCTTTTGAATCGGCGTGGCGCGCCCCTGGGCGCGCGGGCGCCAGCGCACCATGTGGTGGTCGGGCGCTTTGTCGGCGAAGGCCGTCTTGATGTAGAGCTTGTCGAGATCGACGGTCTCGTCGGCCTGCTGGGCGTTCGAGATCGCGCTCTCGATCAGCTTGCTGATCTTCGGGGCTGCGGACTTGCGCGTGAAACGCAGCTGGTCGAGCGCCTCCGCCACGTACTGCCCGCGGACCATGTTGAGGATCACGCGCGCCTTGCGCGGTGCGATGCGTGTGTACTTCAGCTTTGCGGTCGCTTCTGCCATGAGCTGGTCCTCAGCGCTTGCCGGTGCGCGGGTTGACGCCACCGCCCTTGCCCTTGCGGTCGGCCGCGTGGCCACCGAAGGTGCGTGTTGGGGCGAACTCGCCGAGCTTGTGACCGACCATGTTCTCGTTGACGAACACGGTCACGAACTTGCGGCCGTTGTGCACGGCGAAGCTCAGGCCCACGAACTCGGGGGTGATGGTCGAGCGACGCGACCAGGTCTTGATCAGCTTGCGGTCGCCACTCTGCTGTGCCGCCTCGACCTTCTTGGTGAGGTGGCCATCGATGAACGGACCTTTTTTGACTGAGCGAGCCATCTGTTCCCCTACTTCTTGCTGCGGCGCTTGACGATGAACTTGTCGGTGCGCTTGTTCTTGCGAGTCTTCTTGCCCTTGGCGAGCTGGCCCCAGGGCGAGCAGGGATGACGGCCGCCCGAAGTGCGACCCTCACCACCGCCCATGGGGTGGTCGACCGGGTTCATGGTGACACCGCGGTTGTGGGGGCGGCGGCCGAGCCAACGGCTGCGACCGGCCTTGCCGAGCGAGACGCGTGCGTGCAGGACGTTGCTGACCTGCCCGACCGTCGCGCGACAGTTGAGGTGAATCAGCCGCACTTCCGAAGAAGGCAGCCGGATGTGGGCGTAGTCGCCCTCCTTGGCCATCAGCTGGGCGGCCGTCCCGGCGGAGCGCACCATCTGGCCGCCCTTGCCGATCTTCATCTCGATGTTGTGGATCATCGTGCCGGTCGGGATGTGCCGCAGGGGCAGCGCGTTGCCGGGCTTGATGTCCGCGCTGCGCGAGGACACGACCGAGTCACCCACCGCCAGACCGTCGGGCGCCAGGATGTAGCGCTTGTCGCCGTCGGCGTAGTGGATCAGCGCGAGGCGCGCGCTGCGGTTGGGGTCGTACTGGAGGCTCGCCACCTTGCCGGGCACGCCCAGCTTGTTGCGCTTCCAGTCCACCACGCGGTAGCGGCGCTTGTGGCCACCGCCACGGAAGCGCACCGTGGTGCGGCCGGTGTTGTTGCGGCCACCCGAGGAGTGCTGGGAATCGAGCAGCTGCTTCCGGGGCCCGTCCTTGGACAGGTCACGGGAGGAGAGCACCTCGAAGTGACGGCGTGCCGGTGAAGTCGGCTTGTATTTCTTGACGCGCATCAGGCGCCCTCCCAGAAGTCGATGGTGTCGCCTTCCCTGAGGGAGACGATGGCCTTCTTCCAATTGCGAGTCTTGGCCTGGCCACGACCCATGCGGCGCATGCGGCCGCGCACGATCATCGTGTGCACCTTCTCGACCTTCACGGGGAAGAGGGCCTCGATGGCGTCACGAATCTGCGGCTTGTTGGCGTCCTGATGGACCTCGAAGAGGTACTGGTTCTCCTCCTCCTGGAGGCGATTGCCCTTCTCGGTGAGCATCAGGGGCCGGCGAATGATCTGCTCGGGGGTCATGATCAGGCCTTCTGAAGGCGGCTCTGCAGGGCCGCCACGGCGTCCTTGGTCAGGACCAGGTTCGGGTGCCGCAGCACGTCGTAGAGGTTGACGCCCTCCGGGGGGAGGAACTGGTTGTCGCCCATGTTGCGGGCCGACAGCCGCAGCTTGTCGTTGCTGTCGGCGTCGACGATCAGGGTGCCGGCGTCGACCTGGAGCGCGGACAGCACACCGGCCAGGGCCTTGGTCTTGATCTCGGGCAGCTCGAAGCTGTCGACCACCGTCAGCTTGCCCTCCTTGAGCTTCAAGGACAGCGCGCTGCGCATGGCGCCGAGACGCATCTTGCGGGGGGGGCGGTAGC
>JAPPOT010000219.1 GCA_028817855.1 Myxococcales bacterium | reverse complement strand
GGGGAAGGCGGCGACCGGCCTAGGCCGGTCGCCATAGAACGTGACCCTTCCCCGGGTCGGGTCGGAGACCTGACGACTAAGCCGCGCCGACTGCCGGTTGCGGCGGGAGGCTCTGGGCTCGGCGGATGCGGCGGAACTCCGCCGGCGTTACCCCGGTCCAGCGCTTGAAGGCGCGGCGGAAGCTGCGGACGTCGCTGAAGCCGAGGTGCTCGGAGATGGACTCCATGGTCATGTTGCTGCCGACCAGGCACTCGTGGGCGTGGTCGCGGCGGACCTCGTCGAGCAGGGTCTGATACGAGGTGCCGGTGCGCTGCAGGTTGCGGCGCAGGGAGCGGGCGCTGGTCTGCAGCGCGCCCGCGAGCTCGCCCAGGTCGAGGTAGTCGCCGGGCTTGGCGCCGAGCAGCCGCCGCACCTGGACCACCAGGCCCTCGTCGGCCGAGGAGTTGGCCATGATCGCGGCGCACTGCCGCTCGGCCATCCGCATGCTGATCGGGTCGGGTGCTGGCAGCGGTCGCAACAGGGCGCGGGCATCGAAGCGGACCTCGATGCGCTCGGCGTTGAAGCGCACCGGCGCGCGCGAGAACTCCACGTAGCGCGACACGTGCTCGGGCCGCGCGTAGGGCAGGGCGATCTCCATCACCGGCAGCTCGGTGCCGGCCAGGGTGCGCGCCATCGCGGCCAGGCTGGAGAGCAGGGCCTCCGTGGCGAATACGCGGCGCTCGCCGAGGGGCATCGTCTCCTGCGCCACGAAGCGGCCTGCGTCGCCCTCGATCGAGAGATCGAGCGACCAGCAGGGCGCCACCGTGCGGTAATAGGTCAGCCCCAGGTCCAGCGCCGAGCGCAGGTCCGGGCTGCTCATCACCGCCATGCCCAGCATGCTGAGGTTCGCCAGGTGCAGGTGCCGACCCAGGTCCAGCCCGAGGGCGGAGTTGTCGGTCAGCCGCAGCGCGTTGTCGATCAGCTTTCCAAGCGTCTCGAGCGAGATTCGCGCTTCCGTGCTGGCGAGCATCAGCTCGGTGATGCCGGTCCCCTCGAGCAACTGCTCGCGGTCGGCTCCCTGGGAGGCTGCAACCTCGACCAGGCATCTCGGATGATGCATGGGCACCACCGGCTCATGGGATGTAACGAACTTCTGCACCACGTCCCCATTAATGCGGCCGGCACAGTCATCCGTGATCGTAGGACCCAAATTCATGTCGGATTTGCCCTCGGAGGGGGCCGTTTGGGTCTGTCGGGGCCGATGCGCTACGCTCCGCCCCGGGAGGCAACATGGCGGGCAACAACACGGAACCCATGGGAATTCCCGGCCGGCGTGGCCCCGGCGCGGGAGCCGTCGTGCTGATCTCGGCCCTCACGGCCGTGATCGTCTCGGCGGCGACGGTTTTTGGGCTCCTGCGCTACGGTGGGTCAGTTCTGGGGCCACGGGCAGCGGGCTCGGGTGGCGAGCTGGCGGCCCCGGCCGTCGTTCCGGACCTCGTCGGGCTACGCCTCGAGGCCGCCGACGAGCTGCTCACGGGGCGTGGCCTGCGGCTCGTCGTGGAAGCGCGTCGCGCTGGCGACCAACCGGCCGGCAGCGTGATCGAGCAGCGCCCGTTGGGGCACTCGCGGGTCGAGTCTGGCGCCGCGGTCTCGGTGATCGTGTCCGAGGGCGCCGACACGGTCGCGGTGCCGCAGCTGAAGGGCAAGACCCTGGAGGAGGCCCGCGCGGTGCTGGAGGCCGTGGGGCTGTCGGTGGGCCCAGTCTCCGAAGGCGCCGCGGGCGCGGCAGGCGCGGTGCTCTCGAGCGTGCCGGAAGCCGGGGCGTCGCTGGCACGCGACAAGCCGGTCGCGCTCACAATCGGGCCCGCCAAGACCGTGCCGGTGCCGCGCCTGATCGGCCTGCATCGCAGCGTGGCCAAGCAGCGGATCGAGAAGGCCGGGCTCGAGGTCGGTAAGGTCAGCGAGATCTACGATCGCCGCCGGCGCGGCAACCTCGTGCTCGAGCAGACTCCCGCACCCAAGGAAGCGGCGACGCTCGGCACGAAGGTCGACCTGATCATCAATCAGGGCGACTGACGCGCCGCGCGCGCCTTCCTTGCCTTGCGACCGTTGAGCTCGCCCAGGTCGAGCACCTGTGAGAGGGCGAGCATGCAGGAGGCGACCTTCTCGTAGAACTTCACCTCGCGCCCGACCAGGAAGAACTGCGGGTGCCCCTCCCAGATCTCGCGCAGGGTGCGATCTATCTTGCGGGCCTGCGCGGGCGTCTCCGTGCGGTACGGGTTCTCGGCCGGGTAGGCATGCTCGTCGTAGGCCGAGGTCTCCATGAAGATCACGGCGTCGTAGCGGCGGTACTCGCTGTCGAGGGTGGTGCCCATCGCACCGAGGAAGCGCGAGAGCCCGCCCGGCCAGTAGGCCGCGCCGTCGAGTCCCCCTCGGTCGCAGATGTGGGGCACGTCCGGGTGCTCGATGCCGTAGATGCCCTCGATCGAGCGCTGCACCTGGAAGATCGCCTGCTGCACGTGGCGCCGGCCCGCCACGTCCTTGGGGCGCGGAAAGCCGCCGGTGAAGAGGATGGTCGCAGCCTCGGGCAGCACCGCCACACCGCCCGCCAGGTGGCGACGCAGCACGTCGAGCACGGCCGTCTTGCCGGCCGCCGGGCCGCCCGTGAAGACCACCCGAGGCATGCGCGGCGCGGGCGCGCTCTCGCGTGATGCCTGCTTCTTCGCCTTGCTCCGCTTCGTGCTCGCCATGCTCAGCCTCCGCGCCGTGTTCCACCGACGACGCCGATCACCAGCTCGGGCGGCTGCTTGCGCCGCCGAGCCAGCCGATAGGCTGCATCGAGCTGTCGCCGCGCCGCAAGCGCCTGGCCGCGCGTCGTGCCCCGCGGAAGGTGGATCTCCGCCAGGACCTCGCCCTGGGCGACGCGCTCACCGGGCTTGCGCTGCAGCACGATGCCGACGGTCTGATCGATCGCATCCTCTGCCCGTGCGCGTCCCGCGCCGAGGCCCATCGCTAGCCGGGCGACCGCCATCGCGTCCAGGTCGGCCACGTAGCCACCGGTGCCGGCGCGCAGGCGCGTGACGTCCTTGGCGCGCGGCAGGCGGTCCGGCTCCTCCACGACGCGCGTGTCGCCGTCGTGGGCCGCGATCATCGCGGCCAGGCGCGCACGCCCGCCCCCGTCGGCGACGGCGGCCTGCAGCTTGCGCTCGCCGGCTGCGCGCGAGCGTACGGCCCCGGCCGCGAGCAGCATGCGTGCGCCCAGCTCCAGCGTGCACTGCAGCAGGTCGTCGCAGCCCTGGCCGTGCAGTAACTCGATCGCCTCCCGGGTCTCGAGCGCGTTGCCCACGGTCCGCCCGAGCGGGCAGTCCATGCGCGTGAGCACCGCCGTCACAGTCGTACCTGCCGCGGCACCCACCCGCACCATCGAGCGCGCCAGCGCGCGCGCATCGGCCTCGCTCTTCATGAAGGCGCCGCGCCCGACCTTCACGTCGAGCACCAGGGCGTCCAGGTCCTCGCAGAGCTTTTTCGAGAGGATGCTGGCGGTGATCAGCGGGACCGACGGGACTGTGGCCGTCACGTCGCGCAGGGCGTAGAGCCGGCGGTCGGCCGGCGCGATGTCTTCGGTCTGCCCGATCAGCGAGAGCCCCTCGCTGCGGACGATCGACTCGAAGCGCGCCAGCGGCAGGTCCACGCGGTAGCCGTCGATGGCCTCGAGCTTGTCGATCGTGCCGCCGGTGTGGCCGAGGCCGCGGCCGGCGATCATCGGCACAGCCACGCCGCAGGCTGCCACGAGCGGCGCCAGGCAGATCGAGACCTTGTCGCCCACGCCGCCCGTGGAGTGCTTGTCGACCCGCGGTCGCCTGCTACGGCCGCGCCGCGCGCGCGCGCCGCTGTCGCGCATGGCCAGCGTGAGCGCGGCGGTCTCCTCCGGCGTCATGCCCCGCAGCAGCACCGCCATCGCGAAGGCGCTCATCTGGTAGTCGGCTACCTCGCCGGCCGTGAACCCCTCGATCAGCCAGCGCAGCTCGTCGTCGCTCAGCTCACCGCCGTCGCGCTTGCGCGCGATCAGATCGCGCGCCGAGTATGCCGCTGTGGCGCGGTTCATCCCCGTCCCGTGCGCTTGCGCTTGGCCTTCACGCGCTCGCGGCGCTTGCCCTTGCGCTCCTGCTTGGCCGAGACGCGCGCGCGCTTGCGGCGCTTCTCCGCCGGCTCGGCGCTGGGCTCCAGGCGCCCCTTGCGGCCGCGCCGGCGCCCTCCCGACGGGCGCGGCGCGGGCTCGGGCAGCTCGTCCGCGTTTGCCAGGACCGCGATCACCTTCCGCTGCGCGAGCGAGACGTCCTCGACCCGGAGCACCAGCTGGTCGCCGAGCCCGAAGCTCAGGCCGCGCATGGTCCCGGTCAGGCGCACGCCGTAGGCGTCCAGCTCGTAGCGGTCGCTCGGCAGGGCGGCCACGCGGCACAGCACGTCGACGAAGGGCGACTCCAGCGTGGCGTAGAAGCCGTGCTCGGCCACGCCGCTGATCACGCCCGTGAACTCCTTGCCCACCTGGTCGCGCATCAGGTAGGCGCCGTAGAGGTCGACCACCTCGCGCTCGATCGCCATCGCGCGGCGCTCGCGCTGGCTGGCCTGCTCGGCCTGCCGCTGCAGGGCCTCGCGCAGGCCGTCGTCTCCCACGCGCTCGCCCCGCGCCAGGCGCCGTACGATGCGGTGCACAGCCAGGTCCGGGTAGCGTCGAATCGGCGAGGTGAAGTGCACGTAGTCCCTGGCAGCGAGCCCATAGTGCCCGACGTTGTCCGTGTCGTAGGCGGCCTGCTGCATCGCGCGCAACAGCAGGTAGCCGAGGGTGCGCGCGTGGGGCGTGCCCTGGATGCGCGCCAGGAAGCGCGCGAGCTTCTTCGGCTCCTCGGCGACGTCCTGCCCCAGGTCGAAGCCGAGGGTGCGCGCGAGTTGGCAGAAGGTCTCGATCCGATCCGGATCGGGCGGCGCGTGGATGCGGTAGATCGTCGGCAGCGCGCGGGCGCTCAGGTCCGCGGCGACGACCTCGTTGGCGAGCAGCATCAGCTGCTCGATCATGCCGTAGGCGCGCGAGACGCCCGGGTCCTTGCGCGAGCGCTCGACGTCGATCGGGTGTCCGGTCTCGTCGTCGACGCGCACCTTCGCCTCGGGCAGCTCGAACTCCAGCGCCCCGCGGCGTCGCCGGCGCTTGGCCAGGAGCTCCGCGACCTCGATCAGCACCTCGAGCTCCTTGCGGTGGGCGACCGCCGCGGGCTGGCTGCGCCCGCGCTCGGTCAGTCCCAGGGCCCGGGCGGCGCCCTCGTAGCTGATGCGTGCGGCCGAGCGCATCAGGCCCTCGATGAAGCGGTGGCGGCGGACGGCGCCGCTCGGAGCGAGATCGATCTCGACCGCCAGCGTCAGCCGGTCGCGCCTCGGAACGAGCGACGCCAGGTTGCTCGACAGCGCCTCGGGCAGCATGGGGATCGCGCGCGAGGGCAGGTAGATGGTGCAGCCGCGCTCGAGCGCCTCGTGATCGAGCACGCCGCCCTCCTCCACGTAGTGGGAGACGTCGGCGATCGCAACGACGACGCGGTAGCCGGATGACAGGCGTTTGGCCCAGACCGCGTCGTCGTGGTCGCGCGCGTCCTCCGGGTCGATCGTGAGCAACGGGATCGAGCGCAGATCCTCGCGGTTCTTCTTGTCCTGCGCCGCCACCGACCGGGGCAGCTGCTCGGCGACGCCCACCACGTCGTCCGGGAAGTCCTCGCGGATGCCCTCGCGTAGCAGGATGCGGCGGATCTCGAACTGCACGAACTCATCGGCCTCGAAGGTCTCCTCGACTTCGACCAGCAGCGGGTCGCCGTCGCGTGCGGGGTAGCCGGTGACACGCGCGATCACACCGATGCCGGTGCGGGCCTCCGCCGGGAGCTTGCCCTGGACGTGGATCGGCATGCGCAGGCGCTCGTCGTCCGGCTCCAGCCAGACGGCGCCCGGCGAGATGTGCAGCTGGCCGCCGACGAAGCGGGTGACGCGCTTGACGACCTCGAGCACGCGGCCGTCCAGTCCCTTGGGGCCGCGGCTCACGCTCACGCGCACGGTGTCGCCGTGCATCGCGTTGCCGAGGGCGGCGGGCGGGATGAAGACGTCCTCTTCTTCACCAGCGGTGGCGACGAAGCCGAAGCCGCGGGCGTTGATGATCAGCGAGCCCTCGCGGCTGCGCTGGCTGCTGCGGCGCTTGCGCCCGCTGCTGCGGGCCTCCGGCACCTGCGGGCTGTCGTTGCGGAGAGGCTTGTCGCTCCTGAAGCGGAAGCGCCCGCCCGGCAGCTGGGTGACCAGCCCCTCCTCCGCGAGCTGCTCGAGGAGCCGGAAGAGCTCGGCGTGCTCCGACTTGTCGATGCCGGCGCGTCCGCGGACCTCCGCCACGTGCAGCGCCCTCGACTTGCGCTTGCGGAGCGTCTCGAGAACACGGCTGCGACGCTGTTGATCGGCGCTGGTCAAGGAGACTCGTGCAGTGCATAGAGCGCGCCGTGGTCGGTGCCGACGTAGAGGGTGCCGTCCTTCGCGATGGCTGCGGGCGCGTCGATGTCCTGGCCGAGATTGTACAGCCATCTCGGTGTCCCGTCTTCGGAGAAGGCGTAGAGGTTGTCGTCGCGCGATCCCACATAAAGGGTGCCGCCCGCGTCGACCCGGATCGGGGCGCGCACCGCGGCGGAGGTCTGGAAGTGGGCGATCGGGTGTCCCATGCGGTCGAAGACCTGCACGCCTCCGTCGTCGCGCCCCACGGCCAGCATCCCGGTTCGAGTGAAAGCGACCGCCGCGTGCACGCCGAACTCGCCCTCCGGCTCGAAGCGGAAGCGCTCGCTGCCATCGGGGGCCAGGCCCACCACGTGGCCGAGCAGGTTGCCGACCACGATGGTGCCATCGTCGATCACGGTGGGGGCGGCCTCCACCGCTGCGCCTGCCTTTGCCTCCCAGCGCAGGCGGCCCTCGAGGTCGATGGCCCGCACCTGGCCGTGCACCGTGCCAAAGACGACCAGGCCCGAGGGGTGCACTGCCGGGGCCGAGTGGATGCGGTCTGCCGTGGGGTGGTGGAAGCGACGGGTGAGCTCGCGGGTGAAGCCATGCACGCCGTCGGCGGCCACCAGCACCGTGCCGTCCGGGGCCAGGGCGAGCGCTGCGCGGACGGGTGCGCCGACCGCGTGGCGCGCCAGCAGTTGCCCGTCGTGGCGCACGGTCAGCACGCGGCCACCCTCCGTGCCGACCCAGATCGTGCCGTCGCTTGCGATCACCGGCGTGGCGCTGATCGGGGCGCCGGCGTCGAGCTCGAAGACCGGCGCGCCCTCGGCGGTGAGCGCGCGAAGCTTGCCATCGAGCGATGCGACGATCACGTGCCCGCGACCGTCGATCAGGGGGGCGGCCTGGATTCGACCCTCGCTCTGGAAGCGCCACTTCACCGCGGGCGTGCGCCGGGGTCCGTGGTGGTTGCTGCGGCCCGTGTGCTGGGCGTCGCCCATGAAGAGCGCCTCGACCGGTGCGGCGGCGGGGGCCGGCATGCTGGGTGGCCCGGCCGTGGCGTGGGCGCTTGCGCAGGGTGAGGCGGGCGCGCACGCGGGGGCCACGCTCGGCGCCGCTGCGGGTCGGCAGGCACCGGCCAGCAGGATCAGCACGAGCAACCCGCGCTCAGCCCTCATCGGGTACGTCCGGTTCAGGCGGTGCCGGCGGCGGGGCGTCGACGAGTGGCGGGGCGGGCACCGCGGCGGGCGGAGCCTCGGCCCGGGCTGCCTGTGGGCCGCCGATCCACAGGTACCCACCCTGAAGCAGCGCCAGTTGCGTGCCGGTGGGAGAGATCGCGACGTCACTGGGTGCACTGCCGGCACCGGCGTCGGGCAAGGCGCGCAGCTGCGCGGTGCCGCGCTCGCGGTCGACCACCAGGATGCCGCGCTTGACCGCGACCGCGAGCCAGCGGCCGTCCACGGTCAGGGCCGTCGAGTGCTGCAGGCGCGGTGCGTCGCGGCCGCTGAGCTCGCGCGCGTCGCCGGTCGGTTCGAGCGCGTCGTCGAGCTCGAGCAGCAGCAGGGTATTCAGGCGCTGCAGCAGCACGCCCCGGCGCGTCCACGCGAGCACGTTCAGGCCGCCGCGATCGCGCGCTTGCTGCGACGATAGCGCCTCGGGGCAGCGCGACCCCGCGGGGGGGCGCGCGGCGAGGATGCGGGGCTCCGCCGCGGCGGCGCCGGTGACGACGCCCGCCACCACCTGGGAGGCGGTGGCCACGCGCAGGTGGTAGCCCTCGCAGCTGCGGAAGAGGTCGGTGATCACGTGGGCCCCATCGGGCTGTCGCAGGAGCAGGTCGCCGCCCATGCCAATGGGCGAGAGCGCGCCGGTGCCCAGGTCATAGCTGCGTGGCGCCGGGCCGCGCACGAGCACGTGCTGCGCGTCGCTGAAGGCCAGCGCGGGGCGGCGCAGCGGCGGCGCGCCGGCCAGCGCGACCGCCGGGCCCCTTCGCCAGTGGATCGGGTGCTTCTCCAGGAGCGCCTCGAAAGCATAGTCGATGCGTGCACGATCGTTGTCCGTCATGCGAAAGCGACCGCCGTCCTCGAGTGCCGTGACCAGCGACAGGGACTCGGCCAGCTTGCCCTGGGCGGCGGCGACGGCGGCGAGCACGCTGGCAGCGCGACCGGCAGCGAGCGACACACCGCAGGGCAGGCCGCGCACTCCGTCGAGGTGCACCCGGGCTTCGCCACTCTCGCGACACAGGGCGCGATGGGCGGCCAGCACCCGCTCGGCGGCGATGCGGGCGTTTTTCGGCTGGCGCTTGCGCGCCTTCTTGGCCTCGTTGGCGATCGCCAGCAGCGTCTGCTCGGGCTCGGCGCTGTCGCGCGCCAGGCCGCTAGGGCGGTTCAGCAGCGGGATCTTCAGGCGCACGGGTGGAGCGCTCGCGACCTCGAGGTCGAGCTGCAGGTCGGGATGACCGTCGCCGTCGTGGTCGAGGCTGGCGAGCTGGGCTTGGACCTTCGCGCCCTCGCCCTCGCCCTCGGACTCCAGGCCGATACGGAAGAGCGTGCGCGGGCGCGCTTCGAGGCTGAGCACGCGTTGTTCCCGCAGCGCCTTCGTCGGCATCTCCTGCGGCGAGGTCTCGTCTCCCTCGGGTTCGGGGGGGGCGTCGTCGACCGGCGGCGCGGGTGGCGCGATCGGCTCGGCCAGGCAGCTCAGCTCCAGCGCCGCGAGCGCCAGCCGGGAGCCGAGGGGGCGCAGCGTTGCCGCCTCCAGCGCGCAGTGCTCGTCGGTCAGCGCTCCGAGCGCCTCCGCCGGGGCCCAGCCGCCCGCGGTGCGCTCGACCGTTTCCAGCGCAGCGGGCCGTGGGGTGGTGGTGGGATCCTCGCCCTCCGGGTTCGGTTGGCTCACCAGCAGCAGGTCGCCGTCGCCATCCGCGTCCAGATCGACGGGCAGCGCCGCGAACACCCGTGCGCCGGCGTGCTCGAACGGCGGCGCCTCGGGCAGGTCCACCCGTGAGGTCCCCTCCGGGAAGCTCAGCCCCTCGGGCGCGCGGGTAGGCACGGCGGCCGGATCGTCCCCGGCGGAGGGCGCCTTGGCAGGCACGCCCTGGGGGCGCTTGAAGGGCACAGCGCGATCGTCATCGCAGCCTGTGCAAGTGATCAGTCCTGCCAGCAGGAGGCAACGCCCGATCATGGTCGTGGTGTACCACAGCCCGCAGCCGGGCACCGGCCTGAGGCACACTGGCGATGCCATGCGCTTCCTGATCAACAACTTCCTGAAGGGCTGCCTCGTCCTGGTCCCGACCGTCGTGACGATCTACACGGTCTACTTCGTCTTCGACCGTCTCGACAGCCTGCTCCAGTTCCCGCAGGTCCCGATCCCCGGGCTGGGCCTGCTGGTCACCGTCGCGTTGGTTACCGCGATCGGCGCGCTGACGTCGAACGTGGTGGGCAAGGGGCTCTTTGGTCTGGTGGAGCGCGTGCTCAAGCGCGTGCCGCTGGTCAACCTGCT
Organism: Myxococcales bacterium; assembly: GCA_028817855.1. Lineage (GTDB taxonomy): Bacteria > Myxococcota_A > Polyangia > Polyangiales > JAFGIB01 > JAOUOP01. Next base: position 5,842 of record JAPPOT010000219.1, on the reverse strand, counting down.
CTACCGCTCGCTGCGCGACTTCATGGCGGCGCTCGTGGGCGAGCAGCGCAGCTTCGATCGGCCCGTGGTGGTGGAGCTGGGCGCGGGCACACGCGCGTTCGGCTTCGTGACGCGGGACGACCTGGCGAGCCTCGGTGTGCCGGGCTACCAGGCGGTCTACTTTCCGCAGAGCATCAACTTTGCGGGACATCTCCTGCTCTTCCCCAAGGAGCGGGTGCGGCCCCTCACCGTTGACAATGCGGAGCTGATGGCGTTCATCGTGTCGGGAGGTGTGACCGGGCAGCGCCCGAGCATTGCGCCGCCTCCCGCCTGAGCGGTAGCCTCGTGGGCGGGGGCCCCGGAGGTGCAGCATGGGTGAGAACGGGTTTGTGCGCCCTCCCGTGCGGCTGCTGCTGGTGACCGCGCTCTCCGGTGCCGACACTGCTCGCGCTGCCGACACCCCTGGCGATGGGTCCTCCAGCGCGCAGGGGATGTCCGACACGGGCGGTCCCGGCGGGGGCGAGGACGGCAGCGGTGAAGCCGCGACCGCAGGCGGCGCGAGTGGCAGCGGCGGCGAGAACGAAGGCGGCGGTGATTCGGTGCCGTCGTCGCCCTCGGGTGACGAGCGACCTCCTCCCGCTGCCGGCGATGGCGATGATCGAGGGGACCAGGTCCCGCCGGGGGATGGCGATCAGGCGCCTGGCGGTGACGGTGACGGCGACGCTGAGCCCGCCGCTGGTGATGGCGACGCGGTCGCCGACAACAGCTGCTCCGACGCGAGCGAGTGCCTGCTGTGCACGCTTGCCCTCAGCCCAACGCTGCCCTGCTGTCCGGGCTGTCCCGAGGTGATGAGTGCCGCGGCGTGCGACGCCGGGATGGCTGCGATGGAGGCCGCATGCCCGGGTGGGCAACCGGGGCCGATGCCGTGTCCGGCGGTGTCATGCGTCTTTCCGGGCGAGCCGAGCTGCGAGGGGAGCGTCTGCATGGGCGTCGGTGGCGGTCTTTGACGCGCTGATCTCGGGGACTTAGCTGCCTACTGTAACCCTTTGGTACTCCAGCGCTTTTTGGGGGCCGATCGAGGTTGCCGTCGACTGTTGCAATCGTGCGCTGGAGACCACAAATTGGGTCCATGCGCGCTGCGCTGATCGCTGGCCTGCTGCTCGCGGGACCCGGGCTCGTCGGCCTGGCCCAGGCCGACTGGGTGCCGGTGATGGACGATCCGCTGCTCGTGCCCCTCGACTGGCGTGGGAACGCCGTGATCGTGGTCGGGCCCGACGTCTCGATCGAGGTCGTGGAGGACGAGCTGCTGGAGCCCTGGGCGAGCGATCGCCGCACCGTGACGGTGGTTCCGCGTGCCGGTGCGCGCCAGGGCGAGTGGGACTGCGTCTGCGACGACGTGCTCACGCCGACCGACTGGCGCTAGCCCGGACACTTCACCGATCCGCTCGCCCTCGCACAACCGCTCGACTCCACAGCACTTCAGCCTCTGGAGCGAATTCCGTGTGTATGCGCACCATTCACCGAGAGCACTGCGAAGCCGATCACCTGCACGATCTTCCCACGCCTCGGTGAAATATCCGGGCTAGCCCCCCATTTCGCACACCCCGGTCAAGTGCCGGGGCCGCCCCTCAGTTCAGCCACTTGGGGCGCTCGTCGTCGTCGCCATCGCCGTCGCCGCCGCCACCCTCGATCACCTTGAAGCCGCGCGCGCGGGCCGCATCGGCGCGGCGCTTCTTCTTGGGTGGGGCGGGCTTGCGCGGCCGCGCCATCCAGTTGACGAAGCCGATGCCGGCAGCCATCGCGCCGAGGACGCCGATGAACTGGGAGTGGTTCTGGCTGGCGAGGAACATCAGCAAGGCGAGCCCGAGGATCAGCAACAGGAACTGCTTGGTGGTCATCGCCATCAAGCCGAAGAAGTTGATCACCCCGTCCCGACGCATCCAGACGGAGGCGGTGATGCCGCCGTACCACAGCACGTGGGAGCCGAAGAGCGGCGGTGATGGGGCGATGACGAAGCCGACGAGCCAGGCTGGCAGGCTCCCGCCCAGCGCGCACACGATGCACAGTTGCCAGGTTCGCCGCGAGCCGAAGGCGGCCTCGAAGGGGCTGAGGGCCCACCACAGGAAGAGCAGGCCGATCACGAACATCAGCGGGTGGCCCAGGTCCACCAGGACGTAGGTGATCAGCTGCCAGAGCTCGCTGCCGCCAGGCCGGAGGGCGAGCAGCTGGCCGACTCCGAGCTTGAGCCAGACGTCTGCGATCAGCTGCGCCACGTAGGTGCACAGCAGCATGATGATGAGGGTCTTGACCGTCGAGGTCAGGCGCGGAAGCATGAGCTGGGCACGGCCGTAGTCACTCACGGAGCGCTACCCGCCGAGAATGTCGCACTCGAAGGCGACGTCGAAGCGGAGGATACGCAAGCCCCTGCAGGTCACCGACCATAGCGGCTCGTCGTTTTCGTCGAAGCCGGTCACGTCCAGCTCGTACTCGCCCGGGTCGGGCTCGAAGACGTCGATCGCGTCGGCGCAGGGCTCGGTGTTGCTCGCCACCTCGTCGCCGTCGTCGTCGTAGAGCGCCCACTCCATCATCTCGACGCCGGCGCCGGTGCAATCGCTGGCTGCGAAGGAGTCGTCTTCCGGCTGCGCATCCCAGAGCAGCTCGATTGCGAGCACCGGCCCGCCCTCGTTGTCCACCGTCAGGCACCCGGCCAGCACGAGGAGCACGGGGAGCAGGGAACGCTGCAGGAGTCGCCTCACGAGGCCAGCCTAGCAGACCGCACGGGCGCGGTCATCCGCTCGTCTGAGCGCGTGCGCGTCTACTCGATCGTCCAGGCGCCCTCGTCCAGCAGGTCCTGGACGCGCGTTTCGTTGCCGGCGCTGGCCCGCTCCACCTGATCTTGCAGCATGGCGTCGTAGCTGGGCCGATCGACCGCGCGGAATACCCCGATCGGGGTCGGGAACTCGGGCGCCTTCATGCGGCTGATCACCAGCGCCGACAGCTCGCTGGTCTCGTCGTGCACGTAGAGGGCCTCCTCGCCCACGTGCGCAACGTCGACGACCTGGGGCTTCACGCCGTCGAACACGATGCCCTTGTCGCCGTCCTTGCCGAAGCGCAGCGGCTTGCCGTGCTCGATCTCGATCAGGCTGGCGGCCTTCGTCTCCTTGTCGGTGAGCTGGGCGAAGGCGCCGTCGTTGAAGATGTTGCAGTTCTGGTAGATCTCGACGAAGGCCGTGCCGCGGTGGGCTTCGGCGCGCTTGAGGATCGCCTGGATGTGCTTGACGTTGACGTCCAGGGTACGCGCCACGAAGGTTGCGTTGGCGCCGAGCGCCACGTGCACGGGATCGACCGGATAGTCGACCGAGCCCATCGGGGTCGACTTGGCGCGCTTGCCGATCGGCGAGGTCGGGCTGTACTGGCCCTTGGTGAGACCGTAGATCTGGTTGTTGAACATCAGCAGCTTGAGGGCGACGTTGCGCCGCATCACGTGCAGGAAGTGATTGCCGCCGATCGACAGGCCGTCGCCGTCACCGGTGATCACCCACACGCTCAGATCGGGTGAGGTGCTCTTGATCCCGGTGGCGATCGCGGGCGCGCGCCCGTGAATGCTGTGGATGCCGTAGGTGTTCATGTAGTAGGGGAAGCGGCTCGAGCAGCCTATGCCGCTGACGAAGACGAGCTTCTCCTTGGGGATGCCGAGGTCGGGCATCACGCGCTGGACCTGGGCCAGGATCGAGTAGTCACCGCAGCCGGGGCACCAGCGCACCTCCTGGTCGGAGACGAAGTCCTTGCGGGTCTGACCGCTCGGATCCGTGTGTTCGATCTGCGGGTAGGGGGCTTGTCGCTGTTGCATCAGTGCGCCTCCAGCTGGGCCTTGATGGCTTCGATGACCTCGGCTTCCTTGAAGGGCTGGCCCTTGATCTTGGGATAGCTCTTGGCGTCGACCAGGTAGCGCGAGCGGATCAGCTGCACCAGCTGGCCCAGGTTGAGCTCCGGCACCAGGACACGGTCGAAGCGGCGCAGGATTTCGCCGAAGTCCTTCGGGAAGGGGTTGATGTGGCGCAGGTGCACGTGACCGACCTTGTGCCCGCGCTCGTTCATCTGGGCCACCGCGGAGCGCATCGGCCCGTAGGTGCCGCCCCAGCCCACCAACAAGAGGTCGCCCGACTGCTGACCGCCGATCTCGGTGGGCGCCAGGTCGTCGGCGATGCGTTCCACGCGCTCGGCGCGCAGCTTGCACATCAGCTCGTGGTTGTCCGGGTCGTAGCTGATGTTGCCGGTGAGGTTCTCCTTCTCGAGCCCGCCGACGCGGTGCTCGAGACCCGGCGTGCCCGGCAGCGCCCAGGGGCGCGCGAGGCGCTCGTCGCGCAGGTAGGCGGCGAAGCCTTCCTGCTCGGTGCGGAAGCTCACGTCGATCGGCGGCAGGGAGGCCATGTCCGGGATGCGCCAGGGCTCGGCGCTGGTGGCGACGAAGCCGTCGCTGAGCAAGAGCACCGGCGTCATGTGCGTAACGGCGATGCGGGACGCCTCGATGGCGGCGTAGAAGGCGTCGCCCGGGCTGCGCGCGGCTACGATCGGCACCGGGGACTCGCCGTTGCGGCCGTACATCGCCTGCATCAGGTCGGCCTGCTCGGTCTTGGTCGGCATGCCGGTGCTGGGGCCCGCGCGCTGCACGTTGACGATCACCATCGGCAGCTCGAGCATTAGCGCCAGCCCGACCGCCTCGGCCTTGAGCGCCAGGCCCGGACCGCTCGTGGTGGTGATCGCCAGCGCACCCGCGTAGGAGGCGCCCAGGGCGCCGCAGACCGCCGCGATCTCGTCCTCGGCCTGGAAGGTCTTGACGCCCAGGTTCTTGAAGCGCGCCAGGAAGTGCAGGATGTCGGAGGCGGGCGTGATCGGGTAGGAGCCCAGGAAGAGGTCGAGGCCGCTCAGCTCGGCTGCTGCGAGGAAGCCCAGCCCCAGCGCCTCGTTGCCGGAGATGTTGCGATAGCGGCCGGGCTCGATGACGGCCTGCTTGACCTCGTAGTTGTGATCGAAGAGCTCGGCGGTCTCGCCGAAGTTGTAGCCTGCCTTGAGCGCGCGCAGGTTCGCCTCGCCCACGTCGGTGTCGCCGAACTTGCCCTTGATCCAGTCGATCGAGTGCTGCATGTCGCGGTTGTAGAGCCAGTAGACCAGCCCCAGCGCGAAGAAGTTCTTGGAACGCACGGCGGTGCGCGTGCCCAGCTTCATGTCCTCGATGGCCTTGAGCGTCATACCCGTGATGTCGGCCTGGAAGGTGCGGTAGTTCTTCAGGCTGCCGTTGTCGCGCGGGTCGCCGTCGTAACCGGCGCGCGTGAGGTTCTTGGCGGTGAAGGCCTCGCTGTTGAGGATTAGCATCCCGCCCTGCTTGAGGTCGGGCAGGTTGGCTTTGAGCGCGGCGGGGTTCATCGCCACCAGCACGTCGGGTGCGTCGCCGGGGGTGAAAACCGCTTCGCTCGAGAAGTTGATCTGGAAGCCCGAGACGCCAGCGAGGGTTCCGGCGGGTGCGCGGATCTCGGCCGGGAAGTCCGGGAACGTCGCCAGATCGTTTCCCGCGAGGGCCGTGGTGTCGGTGAACTGGGTGCCGGTGAGCTGCATGCCGTCGCCCGAGTCGCCTGCGAACCTGATGGCGACGGTCTCGACCGTCTCAACTGCCTTGGACATTGCCTGCGTTTTCTCCTCGTCCCGCCTGGGACGGTACGCGCGTCGCGGCCGCTGGACCGCGTCCCAGCACGTGACCCCGGTGCCGGGCCCACACTGGGGTGATATCGCGCAAACCACTCGATATGTAAACAGGTTCAGGTCGGGCCCCGGGCCGGGTTAGAGTCACCTGGATGGGGGCGGGCAA
>JAPPOT010000398.1 GCA_028817855.1 Myxococcales bacterium | reverse complement strand
TGCGCCGCACCCGGCGCGCTCTACGACTCGGGCTGGGAGTTCATGAAGGCCCACCCCTTCGGCACCCTTCCCTCGCCCTACGAAGGCGGCCTACCCGCGGACTTCCATTCGTCCTGCGAGATCTGGTCGGACACCTCCCTCACGCCCTTCGGCGGCGATCCCACCGAGGTGAAAGTGCCCGTCACCGGCGAGCCCTGGGTGCCACCGGCCCCCTGACGACCGGGGCCGCCTCGCCCGATCTCACAGGAGGCCCTGGCGTTCGATGAACTCCACGATCTCGCTAACGCCTTCGTTGGCCTTCATGTTGGTGAAGATGAAGGGGCGGTCGCCGCGCTGGGCCTTGGCGTCGCGGTCCATGACCTCGAGGGAAGCGCCGACGTGGGGGGCGAGGTCGGTCTTGTTGATGACCAGGAGATCGCTCTTGGTGATGCCGGGGCCGCCCTTGCGCGGGATCTTGTCGCCCGCGCAGACGTCGATCACGTAGATCGTGAGATCGGACAGCTCGGGGCTGAAGGTGGCGCTGAGGTTGTCGCCGCCGCTCTCGACGATCACGAGCTCGAGACCGTCGAAGCGCTCCACCAGGTCGTCGACCGCCGCGAGGTTGATCGAGGCGTCCTCGCGGATGGCGGTGTGGGGACAGCCACCGGTCTCGACGCCGACGATGCGCTCGGGCGCGAGCGCGCCGGCGCGGGTCAGAAACTGGGCGTCTTCCTTCGTGTAGATGTCGTTGGTGACGACGGCCAGGTTGCGCCGCTCGCGCATGGCCTCGCACAGGCGCTGCACCAGCGCGGTCTTGCCCGAGCCCACCGGTCCACCGACCCCAACCCTCAATGCCGAACGTGCCATCTCTCTCACCTCAGGAACGGAAGAGCCTCGAATACTGTGTCTCGTGCCAACAGCTGGCCATCGCGAGCCCGGGAGCCAGGCTGCCGATATCGTCGTCGTGGAGCGTCATCGCCTCGCGCACGCAGCGCTCGATCGCTGGCTGCAGGCGCACGAGGATGCGCTGGCCGTCGGTCTGCCCGAGGGGCACCAGCCGGATCGCGGCGCTGACCTGGGCCTCGACGAAGGCGAAGAAGTAGCCGGCGAGCCCCTCCTCGAGCGGGATCGACCAGGCCTGGCAGGCGAAGGCGAAGGCCAGCGCGAGGCTGGAGTCCCGCGGGAGCGCATCGGCCCCGAGAACGTCCATGTCGACGAGCAGCCGGACCAGCGCACGTCCCATGTGCTGTTCCTCCGCCTGCAGCTCCGCGCTCTCGCGGGCGGCCGCAAGCCAGGCATTCCAGCGCAGCGCGCCCGCGTGGTCGCCTCCATCGAGTGCGCGCCACATGCGCACGAAGACCGCGCCATCGAGCGGGCAGACCGAGCGCTCGAGCACGCCCCCGATCCAGTCGCATGCGCTCGCCGCGTCGCTCACCCACCCGAGCTCCACCGCGTGCTCCAGCCCGCGCGAATAACTGAATCCCCCCACCGGCAACGCCGGACTGGTCAACCGCAAGAGCGACAACCTCGCCTGCATCTCCATCACGCCCGCCCCCCGCGCGCGTGCTCGTGCTCGTGCTCGTGCTCGTGCGCGTGCCCATGCCCGCCGCCACCGTAGGCCCCACCCTCGGGCTCGAACGGCGCGGACTCCACCGACACGCTCAGCCCCAGCCCGCGCACCATCCCGTCGAGCACGTGGTCATGCTGGTACCTCAAGAACCCGTCGCCCACCTGCAGCGGTACGTGCCGGTTGCCGAGGTGGTACGCCCCGCGCGCGAGCTGCATCCCGTCCGTCGCCGTCACGACAGAGACCTGCTCGTCGGCCGCCCGTACCCGCACGACCGCGCCGTCGTCTGCCAGTAGCAGGTCGCCATCGCGCAGGATCCTGCCCCGCTCCACGTGGACCGCGACGTCGTCGCCCGAGTCGAGCTTCGCCCGCAGACGGCTCTTCTGCCGCAGGTCGAACGGCAGCGTGAGCGTCTCGCTCGGTTCGGCGCCTTCGGGGGCGTCCTGTTCGATGGTACGCACTGCTCGACGATCTAGAACAGGAAGTAGCGCTGCGCCATCGGCAGCACCTCGGCGGGCTCGCAGGTCAGCAGCTCGCCATCGGCGCGCACCTGGTAGTTCTGCGGATCCACCTCGATCGTGGGCGTGTAGGTGTTGTGAACCATGTCGCCCTTCTTGACGCTGCGGCAGCCCTGCACCGGCAACACCGCCTTCTTTAGGCCGAGCTGCTCGCCAACGCCGGCCTCCACCGCCGCCTTCGAGAGGAAGGACACGCCGGTGGCGCCGCGCGCTCCGCCCAGGGCGCCGAACATGGGCCGGTAGTGCACCGGCTGCGGCGTCGGGATGGAGGCGTTGGGGTCGCCCATCGGCGCCGCAGCGATCATGCCGCCCATCAGCACCAGCGACGGCTTCACGCCGAAGAGCGCCGGCTTCCACAACACCAGGTCAGCGCGCTTGCCCACCTCGACCGAGCCGATCTCGTCCGCCAGGCCGTGCGACAGTGCAGGGTTGAGAGTGTACTTGGCGACGTAGCGCTTCACGCGGCCGTTGTCGTGCTGGGCGGGATCGCCCTTCAGGGCGCCGCGCTGCACCTTCATCTTGTGCGCCGTCTGCCAGGTGCGGATCACCACCTCGCCCACGCGCCCCATCGCCTGGGAGTCGGAGGCGATCATACTGAAGGCGCCAAGGTCGTGGAGGATGTCCTCGGCCGCGATCGTCTCCTTGCGGATGCGCGACTCGGCGAAGGCCACATCCTCGGCGATCTTCGGGTCCAGGTGGTGGCAGACCATGAGCATGTCGAGATGCTCGTCGATGGTGTTCACGGTGTAGGGCCGCGTCGGGTTGGTCGACGAGGGCAGCACGTTGGCCTGGCCGCAGGCCTTGATGATGTCGGGGGCGTGGCCGCCGCCGGCGCCCTCGGTGTGGAAGGTGTGAATGGTGCGGTCCTTGAAGGCCGCGATGGTGTCCTCCACGAAGCCCGACTCGTTGAGCGTGTCGGTGTGGATGGCCACCTGGATGTCGTGCTCCTCTGCCACGCTCAGGCAGTTGTCGATCGCCGCCGGCGTGGTGCCCCAGTCCTCGTGGAGCTTGAGCCCGAGCGCGCCTGCGCGGATCTGCTCGTCCAGGGCCTCGGGCAGGCTGGCGTTGCCCTTGCCCATGTAGCCCAGGTTCATGGGCAGCCCCTCTGACGACTGCAGCATGCGCTGGATGTTCCAGCCGCCGGGCGTGCAGGTGGTCGCGTTGGTGCCGGTGGCCGGACCTGTGCCGCCACCGAGCATGGTGGTTACACCGCTCATCAAGGCGTCGTCGACCTGCTGCGGGCAGATGAAGTGGATGTGAGCGTCGATCCCGCCCGCGGTCAAAATGCTGCCCTCGCCCGCGATGGCCTCGGTGCCAGGGCCGACGACGATATTCACGTTGGGCTGGATGTCGGGGTTGCCCGCCTTGCCGATGCCGGCGATGCGCCCGTCCTTGATGCCGACGTCGGCCTTGACGATGCCCCAGTGGTCGATGATCAGGGCATTGGTGATAACCACGTCGACCACCTCAGCCGCCGGGCGCTGGAG
>JAPPOT010000176.1 GCA_028817855.1 Myxococcales bacterium | reverse complement strand
GTATGGGCGAGCCCGAAGGGGGTCGGGTGGCGCTGGTGTGGCGCGGGAGCGTCAGGGCGAGGCTGACCCAGGAAATGGCCGTACTGGGGCGGCGCGGGGGAAGGCGACGGGGAGGGATCGGTCGAGCCCGACCTTCGATGCCCTGCGGGGGCCGGGCTGTCGTCCGAGCCGGTCTGCGCCCCAAGCACGAGGCCGAGGCCGTCCAGTGCCAGTCCCTGGGGCGCTCCCCCGAAGACGATTGGATTCCGTAGCTGCAGCAGCGCCTCGACATCCGACGGACCGTCTCCCGGTCATCTGGGATGCCGGCTTCGTCCTCGGGCCGCCAAGTTTGCCCGCGGCAGAGACAAGCACGTGCTTTGCGAGGCCAGCGTCAGCGCCAACCTCCCCTTCCGGGTGCCGCATTGCCGCTGCTCGCGCGGAGCGCCTCGGCTCAAGGGATGAGAGCTTCGCTGACCTCCGCGGCCGTCCCCGGCACCTAACGTATGCCCGACTAGCCCCGAGTAACCCGGAAGACTCCGGTCCCGTTTGTTCCGGGAGGGCAAAAGGGGTCGGAAGGCTGTAAGCTGCGCGCCGTGGGTGGTTGGTCCGCCACTGGCTCGCTCGCCTCATTGGCGGCGCTCGGGGTCCTGGCTTCGTCTTGTACGGGCACGATCGGGGAGGGGGGCAACTCCCACCGGCTCGACCAGTCCGTCACGGGTTCGGCGGGGCAACGAGGTGATGGCGTGGTCGTCGAAGCTCCCGCGCAGGCCGCGCCGCAGGCCGTGGTGTGTCCGCTGGGGCAGATGCAGTGCGGTGAGCTCTGCATCGATGTCTCCGCAGATCCCGCGAACTGCGGTGGCTGCGGTCAGGCGTGCCCGCCGGGCATGGTCTGTGACGGCGGCATGTGTCAATCGGTGTGCCCTGTCGACGAGATGAGCTGCGGCGGCGCGTGCACCGCCACGCTCAGCGATCCCGCCCAGTGCGGTGGCTGCGGTCAGGCGTGCGCGACCGGGGAGCTGTGTAGCGGCGGCACCTGCAGCGCGACCTGTGGGTTTGCCTTGTGCGAGACGTCGACCGGGCTGCAGTGCGTCGACACCGCCGCGAGCGCGCGTCACTGCGGCGCCTGCGGTGCGGCGTGCCTGCCGGGCCAGTCTTGTGTCGACGGCTTCTGCACCCTGGTGTGCCCCGACGGACGCACGGCCTGCGCCGGCTCCTGCGTCGCGACCACCAGCAACGTGGCGCACTGCGGAGCATGCAACGTCGCGTGCGCCGCCAGCGTGCCCTGCGTGGACGGTTCCTGCGGCTGTCCGTCGGGCGAGACCTTTTGCGATGGCGTCTGTGTCGACACCACCTCGGATGCCGCGCATTGCGGCGCTTGTGGGCTTGCCTGCGCCGCGGACGAGATCTGCGACCAGGGCGGCTGCCGGCCCGCCTCCGAGGGTTGCTCGCAGGGTACGCTCTGTAGCGGAAGCTGCGTGGACGCGCAGACGAGCGACCTCCACTGTGGTGCCTGTGACAACGCGTGCGGCGGCGGTCGCAGCTGCGTCACCGGCAGCTGCGAGTGTCCGGCCGGGCAGAGCAGCTGCGGCGAGACCTGCGTCGCCCTGCAGACCGACTCGGCCCACAGCGGCATGTGCGACCTGGCACGTGCTGGTGGCCGCTCGTGTGTCGCGGGCCAGTGCGTCTGCCCGGATGCCGAGACCTTCTGCACCGACGCCTGCATCGACACCGACACCGACGGGCTGAACTGCGGCGCCTGCGACACCGTCTGCGAGGGCGGCAGCGTCTGCGAGGGCGGTAGCTGCGAGTGTCCCAGTGGCACGATTCTGTGCGGTGAGCAGTGCATCGACCCCAACACCAGTCTCGCCCACTGCGGCGGCTGCGACAGCGCATGCTTCGGTGGCGAGGTGTGCATGGACGGGCGCTGCGCGGGCCCGGTCGGCGCCGACGGCTGCGACGTGGTCGCGCGCGACCTGAGCATCTCGCAAGTTGCGGCCTACCAGTCGATCGAAATCCCACTGGCCATCGACGGCGGCGCGGTCGGCTCGCGCGTGGCCGATGTCGTGCAGGGGCGCGAGACCCTCTTCCGCGTTTTCGTGGACGTCGAGCCCAGCTGGGTGCCGCGCGAGCTGTCGGCGCGGCTCACGCTCGAAAACGGCGGCCTGGAGGACCAGTACTTCTCGCGCATGACGGTCAGCGCCGATTCGATCGGCTCGGACACGGGCAGCACCTTCCAGATCTACGCGCCCGCTGACAAGATCGGCGCCGAGACGAACTACTCGGTGGAGGTGGTCGAGTGCACGCCGGCCACCGGAGGCGAGGTGCTGTCCCCCCTCTTCCCGGACACTGGCAGCGAGGAGCTCGGCGCGCGCCTCACTGGCCCGCTGCGCGTCACCATCATCCCGATCGAGACCAACGGCCGGGTGCCGGACACCACCGACGGCGCGCTGGCGGTCTATCGCGACTACCTGAGCGCCATGTTTCCCAGCGACGACGTGCAGCTGACCGTCGGCGACACCCTCACCACTGGCTATCCAATCGACTGGAGCGGCGCGCTCGATCAGGTGCGCGCCAAGCGCCAGCAAGACAGCCCCGCCGCCGACGTCTACTACTACGGCATGCTGCGACCGACCGAGACCTTCGGCGAGTATTGCTTCGGCGGCTGCACCGCCGGCATCGGCTACGTCGCGGGCTCCAGCTCCTTCTCCGCGTCCCAGCGCGTCTCCATCGGCCTCGCCTACGGCGACGAGGGTTCCGCCACCACCATGGCACACGAGCTCGGCCACAACCACGGTCGCAACCACGCGCCCTGTGTGCGCGGCGGCTCGATCTCGGGTGTCGATGCCAACTACCCGCACCCGGACGGGGCGCTGGGAGTGTGGGGCTACGACCCGCGCACCCGTGTGCTGCTCGACCCCGACCAGTGGACCGACGTCATGGGCTACTGCAGCAACCAGTGGGTCAGCGACTACACCTACAACGCCTTGAGCGATCGCATCGCGGCGCTCAACGGCAGCCCGCTGGTGATCGGCGCGCTCGCTACAAGCGGTGCCCTGTGGCAGGTCATGATCCTCGATGCCATCGGTCCCCGCTGGGGCCTGCCCTTCACCCGCCCGGAGCCCGCCTTCGGCGATGCCGAGAGCGCCGAGGTGCTCGACGACGCCGGTCACGTCATCGCCAGCGTGACCGTGTATCGCACCGAGGTCGCCGACAACGGCTCGGCCACGGTGCTGGTCCCCGAGCCCGAAGCGGGCTGGGACGCCATCCGCGTCGCCGGCTGGCCCCCCCTGCCGTTCGGCGATCCGATCAGCGTGCCGGCACCCTGAGGCGACCTCGATGGCCGGGCTGCTGTTGTCGGGCACTGACATGACCTCTGTCGCCGTGATCGCGGCATCGCGTAGTCTGCGGTGCGCGGCGCTCTGGCGACCCCGGCTGGCCGAGTGGTGCTTGTCGCCTCGGCGCAGCGCCAGGGTTGGCCGGGCGGTGGGGCCGCGGTTGGCACCGTGCGCCACCAGTGGCGGGGCAGAGCCACGGCATCGTTCGCGGCACGACGTGGCGCGACGATTTCTCACCCGTCGCCCCCCCCGACATGATGCGAGGTCGCCCACGGGGTGCTAAGCGTGCTTGCGATGTCGCGCGAGCCGAGGTGTGGGTTGTGCCTGTTGATGCTCCTTGCGGGGGCTTGCGAGCTCGACCTCTCGCGCATTCCAACCGACGTCCGAGGCCCCGGTGCCGATGCCTCGGTGGTCGAGATCGGCGGCGCGGTCGCGGGGCCGGTCCAGGTGACCGGGTGCGCGGGCCGCGTCTGTCCGACCGGCGATGGCGTCCCTGCGGCCTGCTGCACGGGGCCAGGTGATCTGAGCGCTCTCACCGCGCGTGAGGTCGATCGCTGCGGAGTCATCCTCGACCTCGACGACTCGATCGCGGGGCCCGAGTGCTGGCAGCGCGACCAGGCCGGTGTGCTCGACGGTGAGTGTCCCGACGTCGTTGTCGCGGGCAGGGAGGAACCGGGCTGCTGCACCGAGCGTGGCGACTGCGGCACCTTCAGCGTGAGCGATGCGCTCGGCTGCCACCACAACGCCGGCGTGGATCAGCGCTGCGGCGTGGAGGTGCCGGGGTCCGACGTCCTGTGTGGGCTCACTGGTGAGTTTGCCGCGCGTGTCGATCTGGACGTGACCTGGGGCGGTACTCAGGCCGGCCTGGCCAGCCTGATCGATCCCGGTCGCGGTGTGGTGCGCGCCTACTTCGAGGTCGTGATCGATGAGCTCCTGCCCGAGCGCGAGCTGGGAGGCAGCGTGCGCTTCTGTGGGCTCGAGCTGCCGACGCTGGTGAGCTCGACCCTGTGCGAGAGCTATCAGCTCCAGTTCCCGCCGGATCTCTGGGACCGCACCGAGCCTCCGGCGATGGTGTCCCTGCGTGGCCGCGCCCAGTGCAACTCTCCGGACTGCATCGTCGCGATCGATCCTGCCACCTTCATGCTCGGCGTGGCCCTCGAGAGTCCGGACGCGCCCTGGCCCGCGCTCGCGGAAGAGCTGACCTGCGTCGCCGGCAGCGGCACCGCGTGCTTTACGGACCTCGAGCAGGATGGCAACCCCGGTCTGACGATGTGGGCGCTGACCAGCGGGGAGGCCGCGCCGGTCCCCGGCTGCGACTGGACGACCTACACCGGCCTGCCCCTATCCGTCTCGCCGGCCGCGATCTTCGACGGCGTCCGTCGGGCGGACCGTGCCTTTGTCGGACTGCGCGTCTCCCTGGGAGGGAGCGTGAAGCTGGCGCCGGACTGTGATGGGGGTGATGGCACCGGGCTTGCCACGCTGCTGCAGCTGCGCACCGCCGGTTGCCAGGTGGAGGTGGGCACCGCGGACTTCGGGGAGCCGGCGGCCGAGCAGAACGGGCCCTGTACTGCCGACGAGTCGCGCTTCCTCGACCTGGCCCTGCCCGGCTACGAAATCCTGATGCCGGACGAGTCACCCGCGCCGGAGCTGGGTCTGCGCAACGCCGAGCCGAGCGCCGGACCGGCTCTTCTCTTCCGGCCCATGGGTGACGCCGGGGACACGAGCTGTATCGACATCCGGCGGCGCTTTGATGAACCCTGACCCGCGCATGCACGGGGTCGCTGGTCGCACCGGTGGCACCGTGATATCCAGATGGCGGGTCTGGCTGGGCGCAGTGCAGCGACGACACGCCATCCTCTTCGGCGTTCTCGCCCTGTGGGGGGTCGTCCCCGGTGCTTCGCCCGCAGCTGCCCAGGACCCTCCTGCGAGCGCTTCCCAGTCCGAGTACGAGCGGCTGGTGGGGCTCGGACTGGCCGCGTTCGAGGAGGAGCGTTGGACCGAGGCGCACGCCCTCTTCGATCGCGCCCACGCGCTCGAGCCCAACGCACGCACGCTGCGCGCCCGCGGTGTGGCGGCCTTTCAGCTGGCGCGCCACGTGGACGCGCTGCGCGACCTCGAGGCCTCGCTCGCGCACCCACGCCGCCGCCTCACCCCGGAGCTGCGCGAGGCCGTGCTCGAGCTGATCGCCCGCATCCAGGGCGCGATCGCGCGCGTGCACGTGCGCCACAGCCCCGACGACTTCGAGGTTCAGGTCGACGGCGTCCCGGCCACGCTCGACGAGGGGGGCGCGCTGCTGCTCGAGCCGGGCGAGCATGTGCTGCGCTTCTCCGCGGTCGACCACTGGAGCCAGGAGCGCCGCGTGGTGGCGACGGCCGGTGGCGTCACGGAGCTCGTCGTCGAGCTCGCTCCCCTTCCGATGGCGGCCTCGATCCGTGCTGCCCAACCGCCCGCACCGCCGCCGGCGCAGCCCCTGCCTGCGCGTGCGGGAGTCGAGGGCGATGGCTTCGGCGCACGCGAGACCGCCCTCGTGGCCGCGGGCGCCAGCGCAGCGCTCTTCGGCGGCGCCGCGGCCTTCTTCTGGACCTCGGGCGAGCGCGAGGTCGACTCGCTGGCCCGGGCCTGCAACCGGCACGGCTGTACCCCCGAGCAGCGCGCGCGCCGCATCGAGCGCGCCGACGTCGAGACCTTCGAGACCCTGACCAACGTCTCCCTGGGGCTGTCGGTCGCTGCCGTCATCACCGGCGCCGTGCTCTATCTGGCGCTGCCGGACGAGCGCGGGCATTCCGTCGCCGTCGGCATCGATGGCCGCGCTTGCACACTCTCGCTCGGAGGCCGCTTTTGAGTGAGCAGGGCGAGCTGCGTCGACGCGCGGAGGCGGAGATCCTGCGCGCGTGCCAACAGGGTCGGCACGAGCTCGCGACGACGCGCACCCTGGAGACCTACGGGCCGGAGCTCATGGGCTTTCTCGTGGCGCGCCTGCACGACCACGAGCTGGCCTCGGAAGCGTTCAGCGAGTTCGCGCTGGACCTGTGGCGCGGCATCGACACCTTCGAGGGGCGCTCGAGTGTGCGCGTCTGGGCCTACGCGCTGTTGCGCCACGCCATGGGTCGCGTGCTCGATCGACAGCGCCGCCACCAGCGGGGCAACGTGCCCCTGTCCGAGGTGGAGCACATCTCGCGGCTCGTCCAGGCCATCCGCACCGAGACCATGAGCTTCCTCGGCACTGCGCGTCGCGATGGTGTCGCCGAGTTGCGCGAGCAGCTGCCGCCCGACGATCAGAACTTGCTGATCCTGCGCATCAATGAGGGCCTCGACTGGAAGGACGTGGCCCTGATCATGACCTACGACGGGCAGGTGCCCGCGGACGACGAGCTGCGGCGCGAGGCGGCGCGGCTGCGCAAGCGCTTCCAGCTCGTGAAGGATCGCTTGCGCGACCTCGCCCGCGACGCCGGGCTGCTCGACGACGATCAGGCCTAGCTAGCTCAGAAGAAGTCGTCTCGCCGTAGGGTGGTCGCCCGGTCCCGGTCGGGGGGCCGTGCCGACCTGTCCGCCGGTGCGGCTCGGCGCTGCGGGCGCGGCGCCGTCGGCTCGTCGACCTTGGGGCGAACCGGTGAGGGCGCGGCAGGCACCCGCGCCTGCGTTGCTGCCGGCTCGCCCTGCGCCGACGGTCCTACGCCGGCCCGGCTCGGCTCCGCTCCCGGCGGGTGTGTGACCGTCGGCGCCGTCGCAGGCTGCGCCGCGGGCGCGCTGGGGGCCGCTGCGGGTGTCGGGTGCGCGATGGGGCGCTCCTGCGCCACCGTCGCGCGCCCGGGTCGCATGGCTGCGAGGCCCAAGCCCGCGGCCAGCAACAGCGCTGCCGCGAGCACCCACCGCCGTCGCCCCGACAACAGACCGCGCCGGCCGGTCATCGCGCTCGCGAGCCCCTGCCACAGCTCGTGTAGATCGCGAAAACGATCCTCCGGCCTACGGGCGATCGCCCGCGTGACCACGGCGCCGAGCGCTGGCGACAGTCCCGCCTGGTGGCGCTCGGGCGACTCCGGATCGACCGTCGCCGCTTGCACGATCAGCGCCTCGTAGGTACTGGCCTCGTAGGGGCGCCGCCCCGTCAGCATCTCGTAGAGCAGCACGCCGATGGCGTAGACGTCGACGCGCTCGTCGAGCTCGGCCTTCCCCTGCAGTTGCTCGAGGGGCATGTATCCGGGAGTGCCGACCACGGTGCCGGGACCGGTCACGACCGAGAGCTCGGGGCCGGTGCCGATCAGTCGCGACATGCCGAAGTCCAGCACCTTTGGTCGCGGCGGTCCATTGTGCGCCGCGCACAGGAAGACGTTGTCGGGCTTGAGGTCGCGGTGAAGGATCCCCTGCGAGTGGGCCGCGCCCACGCCAGCGATCACCGCCTGCGCGATCCGCAGCGCCTCGCCCACCGGCAGCGGCCCGCCCTTGAGCACGGCACGTAGGGACTCGCCCTGCAGACGCTCCATCACGATGTAGGCGCTGCCCTCGTGCATGCCCGCGTCGAAGACCGTGACGACGCTCGGGTGGTTGATCGCACCGGCGGCGCGCGCCTCGCGCAGGAAGCGCCGCGCCATCTCCTTGTCGCGGCCAGCCCGCGCCAGCATCCACTTGAGCGCCACGTGTTTGCCCGTGACCCGGTGGGTGGCGGCGAACACCACCCCCATGCCGCCGCGACCAATCTCCCGGTGGATCAGGTACTTGCCGCCGACCACTGCGCCGGCTCCCGGGAGCCTGGACACATATTCAGGGTCCACGCGCTCCACCCGCGCGGCTCGCTGCAGGAAGGGGTCGTTGCGGTCGTCCTCCTCCACATCCCGGACATGTGTCTCGAGCTGCTCGGTGACCGAGTCTTCCTCCTGTATTTCCGAGCCCTTCACGTGCATGCCGCGCGGTGAGGGTTTGCCCCGCCAGTGAGAAACCTACCAGCCGTGGGCGGAATTCGGCAGACCGGCCTTCACAGATCCGATGCGCCCCCCTCTGCACTTCCATCGCAGGGAGAGCCGAATGGGTGAGACGAGCGGTTGGAGGCAGATCCAGGGGGCCGTCGGCGGCGCCATCGAGGAGAGCTTGGAGACCGGGGGCGGGCCGGAGCCCGTGGTGCCCCTGCGACCCACGGCGGCGCCCCGGGGCGTGGTGTGCATCGATCCGTCGATGCGCGGCCTCTACGACCGCGCCCGGCGCGTCGCGGTCACGTCGCTCCCGGTGCTCGTGGTCGGTGAGACCGGCGCGGGCAAGGAGCCCGTCATGCGCGCCATCCACGAGCACAGCGGCCGCTCGGGTCGCTGCGTCGTCGTGAACTGCGCGGCGATTCCGGCCTCGCTCCTCGAGAGCGAGCTCTTCGGGCACGAGCGCGGCGCCTTCACCGGGGCCAGCCAGCGGCGGCTGGGCGTGTTCGAGTGCGCGCACGGGGGCACGGTGTGCCTCGACGAGATCGGGGAGCTCTCCCTCGGCGGCCAGGCCGCCCTGCTGCGCGTGCTCGAGACCCGACGGCTACACAGGGTGGGCGGTCACGAGGAGATCGAGGTCGACGTGCGCCTCGTCGCCGCCACCCACCGCGACCTGCCCCGCATGATCGAGGCGCGACGCTTTCGTCAGGACCTCTACTATCGGCTCAACGCGGTCACGCTCGAGGTGCCACCACTGCGGGAGCGCGCCAGCGAGATCCCCGCCCTTGCGCGCCACTTCCTGGCCGAGACCGCGGCCCGCAGCACCGGGGCCCCCTCGCCTCGGGAGCTCACGCCCGAGGCCACGGCCGCCCTGCGCGCGCATGCGTGGCCCGGCAATGTGCGCGAGCTGCGCAACGTCATGGCGCGCGCGGTGGCACTCGGTGAAGGTACGCGCATCGATGTGGCTGATCTGGTGGTCGAGGATGGGTCCTCGCCGCTCGCCGCTTCGGACGCGCCCGCCACAACCGGCTCGCGCCACGCCTTCCAATCGGGCATGAGCCTGCGTCGTCACCTCCAGCGCTACGAGGCGTACGTCGTCCAGCAGGCGCTACGGCACACCGGCGGTCACCGTGGCCGGGCCGCAGCGTTGCTCGACGTGCCCACCCGGACTTTCCAGCGAAGGCTCAAGCAGCACGGGCGCGAGGTCGAATCCGCGTAGCGGCCGCGCGAGTGCCGCGCCCTACAGCCCGTGCTCGGCGAGAGCGGCGGCGCGCTGACGGTGTTCGTCGGCCATCTCGCCAAAGCGGGCGAGGGTGCGCGAGTCGCTGTCGCCCTTCCTCAGGAAGCCGACCGCGCCGCAGCGGGTGCTCAGCGCGGCGAGCTCCGCCTCGGGCATCGACGACAGCAGGATGAAGGACGGGGCCCGATCACCCATCCGCTGGCGTGTGACCTCGAGGATGGTCTCCCCTCCCACGCCGGGCATGTTCACGTCGGTCACCACGATGTCGGGGCGCTCGCGGAGAATCCACGACGAGGTGCCGAGGGCGCGATCACGACGGTGCACCTCGAAGCCACGACTCTCGATCAGCTCCCCGATCGCCTCGAGCGCGATCGGGTCGTCGTCGACCACGAGCACCTTGAGCCGACCGTTCGTCTGCGTGGCCTTCATGACTCCTCCCGTGCCAGCAACGCACTGAAGGGGTCGCAACATCCGTACCACTGCGCTCCCATGCCGGGAGGCTTCCAGCCTAGAGTGCGGGGAGGTCCGATTCGGTCATCTGGAATTCACTATTGGGGTGCGGCCCTGTGTGTTGGGCTCGTGCGCAACCTGGACGCACCCACATCTCGACCAAGCCCGCGCTTTCAGCGCTGCAATGGATGGCTTTCGCTTCTGCACGCGCGCCACTGCAGCCGCGCCCGGGGAGCATGGTGCGTGCTGGTGGCGCCGTCGCAGTCGAGCACGATAGCAGGCGGACTCAGGCCTCGGTCAGACCCAGCCAGGCCTCGGCCTCCGCCACCGACTGGAAGATTCCGATCTCGAGGTCCGCGCGCAGGAGCTCGTACATGCGACCCATGCCGAAGGCGGTCTTGCTCGGCGGCGCGATCATCGCCATGCGCCCGGAGGCGATGCCGGGCTCGGGGCGCAGGTGCTGGGCCGCCGCGCGCACGCCCTCGGCGCTCACCTGCAATCGCTCGATCAGGCTGCCATCGAAGATCGCGTCCAGCTCCACGCGGTTGTTGGCGTCCGCTTGCAGGGCATTCACGTGCGCGCGCAGGTCATCGTCGGTGACCACCCCCCAGGCCCGTGTCCGCGTCAGCTGCCGCTGAAGATCGATCGTGTAGGAGATCGGCACCGTGATCGCCCATCCTAGCGCAAGCCCAGACGCGCGCACGCTGGATTGGAACGCGTGTTGTGTAGATCACGAATCGCGTCCCATGCACAGCGCCCTCGCTATTGAGCTCTCGGCGACGTCGTTCGTGGTCGCCACCAAGTCGGCCTCCGTGGGCACTTCAATCCGCTACCCGCGCCTGCTTGGCTTCCAGCGCGCGCCCCCGTCGCCGGCCGCGGTGCAGGTCAGCTCCAGCGTCTCGAGGTAGGCCACCAACCCGGGCTGGTGCACGACCAGCGTGCATCCGTCACCGAGGCCGCGCGCCCGCTACGCCACCGCCGGCTCCATCGTGCGCGGGGCGCCGTCGGTTGTGAGCACGTTCAGCTCGAAACCGTCCGAGGTCACGGTCTCGGGCCGATGGTGTGGGTCACACAACGTGGCCCCCGCCCTCACATCGAATGACCAATACGCGTCACGTCCAATGACACCCACGTCCTCAGAGGGATACGATCCTTCGGTGGGGACGACGGTGCCGGGGGGCCAGTTGTTGGATGGTCGCTATCGCTTGCTCGAGCTGCTCGGGCAGGGCGCGGCCGGTACGGTGCATCGCGCCGTCGACGAGCAGTCGGGCCGGGTGCTGGCGATCAAGCACCTGCAACGGGACTGCAATCTGGAGCTGATGGAACCGATGCTCGCGCGCGAGTACCGGACGCTCGCGCAGCTCCACCATCCCTCGATCATCGAGGTGTTCGAGTACGGCAGCGCTGCCGGCCGCCCCTACTACGCGATGGAGCTGCTCGAGGGCGGCAGCCTGCGCGGCGAGGCGGGCTGCGAAGTCGCGCAGGCCATGCGCTACCTGCGCGACGTCGCGTCTTGCCTCGCGCTCCTGCACGCGCGCCGTCTCGTGCACCGCGACGTCAGCCCCAACAACGTTCAGCTGTCGGCCGACGGGCGCGCGAAGCTGATCGACTTCGGGGCGCTCTCGGCCTTCGGGCGTGCCCCGCGTCTGATCGGAACGCCGCCGAGCGTGGCGCCGGAGGCGCTGAGAGGAGCGCCTCTCGACGGTCGCACCGATCTCTATGCTCTCGGCGCCGTCGCCTATCACCTCTTGACGGGTCGCCATGCCTATCCCGCGCGCGACCTGCGCCAGCTCCAGCGCATGTGGCTCGATGCCCCGGCGCGACCACGGGAGTTGCGCCCAGAGATCCCGGAACGGCTCGACGCCCTCGTCATGGGGCTACTATCGGCGGACCCGCTCGCGCGGCCCCAGTCGGCGGCCGAGGTGATCGACGAGCTCAACCACGTGGCGGGGCTGGAGCCCGAAGCGCTCGAGATCTCCCATGCCTACCTCGACACCCCGACCTTCGTCGGTCAGGAGGCCGTGCTGGGCAAGCTGCGCAGGGTGCTCGACGCGCTCGGAGGCTCGCGTGGCAGCGCCCTGTTGATCTGCGGTGCGCCGGGCGCCGGCAAGAGCCGCGTGCTCGAGGAAGTCGCGGTTCAGGCTCAGCTGCAGCACGCGCTCGTCCTCTCCGTCGCCACCGACGGCCGAGCCGCGCCCTTCGAGCTCGCGCGCAGCCTGGCGAGGCTCGCCCTCGAGCTGGCTCCGCAGCAGACGGTGGAAGCCGCACGTCGGCGCATCGACGTGATCGGCCATGTGCTGCCCGACCTCGTGGCCGAGGGCACGGCGCTCTGCGCAGTCTCGGACAACGCCCAGGCCTGGCGCCTGCAGCTCCAGTCCGAGCTCGCGAGCTTCTGGCTCGAGCTCGCCGACCGGCTCGAGGGGCTCGTGCTGTTGGTCGATGACTGCGCCCAGGCCGACGACGCTTCCTGCGCGATGCTCGCCGCGATCGCGGCCGAGCTGCGTGACCATCCACTGCTGATCGCGGCAAGCGATTCGGTGGGCGATCCCGACTCGGAGCGCGCCGGACTGCGGGCGCTCCACGCGGGTTGCAGGCGTCTGGACCTGGCGCCGCTGTCCGCCGCGGACGTGCGGGCGCTGCTCGACTCCCTCTTCGGCGCGGCACCCAACCTCGAGCGGCTCTCCCAGCGGCTCTACGAAGGTGCCGACGGCAACCCACTGCTGTGCATGGAGGTGGCTCAGGCGCTGCTGCGCGAGGGTAAGATCCGCTACGTCGACGGGGCCTGGTTCCTGCCCCAGGAGCTTCCGGAGATGCGCGCCGCGGGCCTGTCGGGGGTGCTCGAGCTACGCCTCGCACAGCTCGCGCCCGGGCTCGCCCGTGTCGCCACCGGCCTCAGCGTCCTGCAGGGTGCCTTCAGCCCCGAGCACGTCGCGGTCCTCTTTCCGGAGACCGCGGGCGGCGAGCTCTGGATGGCGATCGACGGGTTGCTCGCCGACGGCATGCTCCGCGCGGCTGCGGAGGGCTATGTCTTCGCCCAGGAGAGCTACCGTGTGCTGCTCTACGAGCGGCTCCAGTCGGAACGCGCGCGCGAGCTGCATCGCCGCATCGGGCGTGCTCTCGCCGACCTGGACCATGCCCGCGACCCGGGGCTCTTGCTCGACGCGGGCTATCACCTGCTCTCCGCCGGTGAGCTGGATCGGGGCGCCACGATGTTGGCCGAGGCGGGCGAGGCGCTGCTGTCCAACCAGAACGCACTGGCCGATGCGGCGCCCGTGCTCGAGCGCGCGTATGCGCGCCATCGGGAGCTGGGGCGCCAGCCCCACGAGCTGCTCGAGCTGCTGGTGCCGCTGGCGGTGGCGGGCTACATGGTCGATCGCAAGTACGCCGACCGCCACGGTGAGCTCGCCTTCGAGCAGCTGCTGCGCCTGACCGGGCTCTCGACCGCCCGCCGCTGGGCGCCGGTCCTGCGCGGCAAGTCCGCGCTGACGGTGGGCGCGCTCGCGTCACTGGGCACGCTCGCCTTCAAGCACGGTGGGGGGCTGGTGCCCGACTTCAAGCAGGGGCAGCGGGCCCTGGTCGGCGCCTACGTGCGGCTCGTTACCGTGGCCATCGCGCTGGTCGGCGTCGGCGCGCTCCTGCTCAACCGCCCGCGCGTGCGTGCCATCGTGGAGGCGCTGAGGCCGCTGTCTGCGCTGCCCGAGGACCAGGTCGGC
This sequence comes from Myxococcales bacterium, assembly GCA_028817855.1. Lineage (GTDB taxonomy): Bacteria > Myxococcota_A > Polyangia > Polyangiales > JAFGIB01 > JAOUOP01. The sequence goes on along the minus strand of JAPPOT010000176.1, from coordinate 2,204 downwards.
TCGTTGCTCTACCGCTACTGCCAGGTGCTGCTGCACACGGTCGAAGGCCGCGAGGCCGACGCCCAGGAGATGTCCCGCCATATCCTGGCGCAGTTCGAGGACGAGAGCCTCTTCCCGGAGCTCGACCCGGACACGCGCGCCAACTGGAGGGGCGGTTTGTTGCTGGGCTATGGCATCAACGAGTGCTATCGCAACGACGACAGCGCGCTGCAGGTGGCCGATTCGCTCGACGCGGTTGGCACGCGCCTGCACGCGATGTTCGCGACGCAGGTTCGCATGCTCTACCACGCCTACCGCGGTGAGATGCCGCAGGTGGAGAAGCACCGCAAGGCGGTCGAGGAGTTCGCCATGCGGGGCGGCACGACGTGGCAGGCCGAGGTGGTGCTGCCCACCAGTCTCCTGATGCCCTACTCCATGACGGAGGATCGTGTGGGGCTGAGGCGCGTCGCCCAGCAAATCGAGGTCTACGCCCGCGACGCGCAGAGCCTCGCGCCCTACGTGAAGGTGGCCCGCGGCTTGCTCGCGCGTTTGCGCGGCGATGACGAGCTCGCGCGCGAGCTGCTGGAGGAGGTAGTCGCGGTGTTCGCGCCGCGGGAGCTCGCCGGTTGGGCCGCCACCGCCTCGGAGCTGGCACGGGCCTACATCGATGGCGGCCAGCTGGAGCGCGCGCATGCCCTGTGCGCGGAGGTCCTGGCGCGGGTGGACGAGCGCGATGTCGACTACGCCATGTTCTACAGCCACGCGGAGCGCGCGATGGCGCGGGCCGAAGCTGGGCTCGGTCGCTTCGACGCGTCGCGCGCCCGCTTGCGCGCGGTGATCGAGCGTCAGCGTCCGGATGGGAACCCCTTGCTGATGGGCATGCTGCACGACGATGCCTGCCGCGTGGAGCTGCTGGCCGATGACGTGGAAGCGGCCGCACACGAGCTCGCCCGCGTGCGTCAGTGGTTCCGCGCCACCGGAAGCGCCAACCTGATTGCGCGGGCGGAGCGGCTCACGCACGAGGTGCACTCACGGGCCCGGGTTGCAGGCGCGGAGGCAGCGCGCGAGGAGGCCGAGTCCTTGCTCGAGGGCTGCGAGTCCCTGGGCGACTGCGCCGGTCGTGTGCTCGAGCTGCTGGCCGCCGACGCCGGCGCGAGCGCGGGGCGGCTCTTCCTGCGGCGAGGCCAGGGCGTGGTGGTGGCTGCCGAGCTGGGCGAGTCCTCGTCGACCGGTCCGACCGGTGACGATGCGACGCTCGTTACGATCGCCACCGGGGTGATGGGCCTCGGTCCGAGCGACGACGTGAACACCGCGACTGCAACCGCGAGCGATCCAGGTGAGGGGGACGGGCCGCCGCGGGTGCGCCCGGTGGTACTGCGGTGGCCGTCCCGGCTTGCCGGCGCCGCCATGGGCACTGCCCTGCTGTGGTCGGACGACGAGCTGCCGCGCGCGCCCGACTCCCACCTGGTCCTGTCCCTCGGCAGCGCCCTATCCGGCTATCTGGAAGACGCCTGAGCTTCCGAACATCGGCGCCGGCGCCTCGTGGTAGGACCACACCGCCGGCGAGCCCGAGACCCGCTACACGCTCGGCGCCTCCCTCGCCAGCCGCAGCAACTGATCCTGCGGCATCGACATTTGGAGACATTCGGGAGCGGTGAGATCCGAGGTTTCGACGGTCGGACCGGACTCCCCTCCCCCAAGAGTCGGCCATCCCACGAGGACAGAAGCCCTCAGCCGCCCCGCAGCCATCCCCCGATTGCGGGCGGCTCTGCATCCGCCGGTAGCGAGGAGCGGTGCTGGCAACTACGCTATCGTACACACGGAGCTGACACTAAGCACTTGGTACCAGAGAAAGCACTTGGTACCAGAGGACCCGGTGTCCGAGCAGCCCGCGCGGACCGGCTTCGTCGAGGGGGCGACCCTGGGCATCCCTGCCATGACTGCGCACTGCTGCCTGTTTTCGCGCGGACCGATCGACGGCAGGCCTTCCGTGGCGCTGCTGGCAAGTCGGCTCGGGCGGGCACGTGCGGTCCGGGCTGCCCGGTGTCGATACACGGAGAAGGGGGCTGGGGCGGCCTGCCGGCCCGTGCTGGCGCGTACCTGCCTCGTGACGCTTGCGCTATTGCTTGCAGCCGCGTCCGCCCGCGCCCAAGCCCCGGACAGCGCGCCTACCCCGCCCGCCCCAGAACCGCACACGGTCCCGGCCGCCACCGATCCCCCGGCTC
>JAPPOT010000841.1:1592-3558 GCA_028817855.1 Myxococcales bacterium | reverse complement strand
CAGACCCGCAATTCCAGCGGCGGCCTCCAGGTGCCCGATGTTGCTCTTCACCGAGCCGATCAACAGAGGCTCGTCGATGGGCCGGCTCGAGCCAAAGACCCGGCCGAGCGCGGCTGCTTCGATCGGGTCACCCAAGCGGGTTCCGGTACCGTGGGCCTCGACCATGCGAACATCGGCAGGTTCGACCCCGGCGTCGCAGCATGCCTTTCGGAGCAACTCTTCCTGCGCAGCGGGATTGGGCGCCGTGAGCCCGTTGCTTCGCCCGTCCTGCTGAACCGCGCTGCCACGGAGCACCGCGTGAATGCGATCGCCATCACGTGTCGCCGCGTCCAGCGCCTTGAGCACGATCACGCCCACACCCTCCCCGCGGACGTAGCCGTCGGCGCGGTCGTCGAAGGGCTTGCACGAACCATCCGCAGCCATCATGCCGGCCTTGCTCAATGCGATGGTGGGTTCCGGCGTGAGCAGCAGGTTCGCACCGCCGACGAGTGCCACCTCGCATTCCCCGCTGCGCACGCTCCGGATCGCTTGGTGCACGGCAACGAGCGAGGATGAGCACGCGGTGTCGATGGCCATGCTCGGTCCGCGGAGATTCAGGAAGTACGACACCCGGTTCGCCGTGATGCTGAGTGCGCTTCCAGTTCCCGTGTAGCCGCCAATCTCGGCGCGACTCCGCGCCTGCATCGCTCCATACTCGCTCTGAGAGATACCGACGAACACGCCTGCACCCGTGCGGCCGAGGGTGCTCGGCACGATGCCCGCGTCCGTCAGAGCCTCCAAGAACAACTCGAGCAAGATTCGCTGCTGCGGATCCATGCTCTCGGCCTCTGCCGCGGTGACCCCAAAGAACCTGCGGTCGAAGTCTTCGACCCCGTCGATGAACCCCCCCCAGCGAGTGCTCACCTTGCCCGGCTTCAGCGGTTCGGCATCGTAGAGCTCATCGATCGACCAGCGACCTTCCGGGACCTCCGAGATCGCGTTGCCTCCGTCCCGCAGCAGGGCCCAATACGAGGCCAGGTCCCCGGCGCCCGGGAATCTGCAGGCCATGCCAACCACCGCCACCGCCGGACCCTGCGCCTGACTGCGCGCCGGCATCGTGGACCCGGGCCGTTCAGCGGTCAGATGCTCGACGAGCTCGCGCACTGTCGGGTGCTCGAACAGCAACACCGGATCGAGCCGCCTTTCCAGCAGCGCCTCGAGCTCGCCGGACATACCCGCCGCGATGGCGGAGTCTACGCCGTAGGAGCTGAAGGGAAGGTCCGGATCGATCTCTTCGGCGGAAATATCGAGCTGCTGTGCCAGGCGTTCCAGAATCCAGGACTGCAAGTCTGCAGATGTCATCTTCGTTGCTCCTGCACGAGGTCTTCACGTTGCCACTTTGGCGACACGCTCACGGCCTTTCCGCGCTCCCAGCGTGCGATCTCCTCGAGTTGATCATCGACGTAGGCCGCCCGGGTGGCGCCACGACGAACCTTGCCACTCGATGTCTTGGGAACCTGTCCTGGAGCGACCAGGACCACCGCCCCAGCCTGCACGCCCATGGTTTCCGACAGGCGCGCTACGATCTCCGAGAGCAAGGTCGCCCAGCGCCCTCCCCACGAACGCGCTTCCTGCACCACGACGAGCTGCTCCTCGCCATCCGCTTCGACGGCAAATGCAGCACAACAACCGACGCGGAGTGCTCCGTTGGGGGACTCCACTGTCCGCTCCACGTCCTGCGGATACACATTCGCGCCGCGAATGATGATCATGTCCTTCAATCGACCTGTCACCATGAGCCGACCGCTGTCGAGCGCTCCCAGGTCGCCCGTTCGCAGGTATTCCCTGCCGTCATCGCTTGCCAGCCGCCCCCGGAAGGTGGCTGCGCTCAGCTCCTGCCGGTTCCAGTACCCTTGCGCAACTCCTCCGCCGCTCACCCAGATCTCCCCCACGACACCATCGCGGCAGAGCTCGCGCGTCTCGGGGT